>NZ_MAOS01000021.1:0-142316 GCF_001721285.1 Pandoraea sp. ISTKB | reverse complement strand
ACCGCCGTGCGCCGCTGGGTGCAGGCCGCGCTGCTCGCCGACGCCGAACTGACGCTGCGCTTCGTCGACGCCGACGAAGGTCAGACACTCAATCGCGGCTATCGCGGCAAGGACTACGCGACCAATGTGCTGACGTTCGCCTACGCGCAGGACGAAAGCGATCCGGTCACGGGCGACATCGTGCTGTGTTGCCCGGTGGTCGAGCGCGAGGCAAACGAGCAAGGCATCTCGCTCGAAGCGCATTACGCGCACCTGATCGTGCATGGCGTACTGCACGCGCAAGGCTACGATCACGAGGAAGACGACGAAGCGCAGGAGATGGAAAGCCTGGAGACGGAGATTCTCGCCGGTCTCGGTTACGCCGATCCGTATGCATCGGAGAAGTCGGCGGCAAAAGCCCGTCGCACCTGACCGAGCCCCTGCCCACAGCCCGCTAAGCCCCTTGAGCCCCCCAATACGCCCTATGGACCGCATTCCCGACCGACCGGACGCCCCTGACGCCAGCGACAGCGCGCAGACCAGCACGTCGAGCGGCCCGGGATGCACGCGTTATCCGCCGGACCTCGGCGCCTCCCGTCATCTGACGCAGGAGGAAATGAGCCAGTCGCTCGACGCCGCACTCGTCGACTGGGACGGCCGCGAGGATCTGTGGATCTTCGCGTACGGCTCACTCATCTGGAATCCCGGCATGCCCGTCGAAGAAAGCCATCACGCACGCGTGCATGGCTATCACCGGGGGCTGTATCTGTGGTCGCGCGTCAATCGCGGCACGCCAGAGCAACCGGGGCTGGTGCTGGCGCTGGACCGGGGCGGCTCGTGCGCCGGCGTAGCCATGCGGCTGGCCGCGCGTCATGCGCGCACCGAACTCGAAACGCTCTGGTATCGCGAAATGGCCATGGGCTCGTACCGTCCGATGTGGCTGAATTGCCAACTGGCGGACGGCCGCGCCAAGCCGGGGCTGGCCTTCGTCATGCGGCGCGAAGCCGTGAGCTACGCCGGACGCCTGTCCGACGACATCGTCCGGCAGGTCTTCGATCAGGCGCAGGGACGCTACGGCACCACGCACGATTACGTTGCCCGGACCGTCAAGGCGCTGCGCGAAGCGGGCATGCCCGACCCCGCGCTCGAGGCATTGCTGCACCGCTGCGGTGCAAAATAAGCCCCCGGATTGTCGCGAGCGGGCGACGGAAACGTCCTGAAATATGCGCAACGGCGCAGCACGCCCGAGCGACGCCATACCACGCACCTCCTGACGCGGAGATGCCGCACATCTGGTGTATCCTTGAGCTTCCTGTAACAGCTCGGCGTCCGCCCAACTTGGACGCGCCGTCATGAACGACCCTTATCCCAGTCGACCCGGTCGAAAAAACACCGAAAAACCTCGCTCTCTGCTCGAACGCCTCACCGATCTGATTTCCCCGGAGCCGGAGTCGCGCGCAGAGTTGCTCGAAATTCTGCAAGACGCCCACGCCCGCAACCTGATGGACGCCGATTCTCTGGCGATGATCGAGGGCGTATTCCAGGTGGCCGATCTGTGCGCCCGCGACATCATGGTGCCGCGCGCGCAGATGGACGCCATCAACATCGAACAGACCCCCGAAGAATTCATGCCGTTCGTACTGGAACAGGCGCACTCGCGCTATCCGGTCTATGAAGGCAATCGCGACAACATCATCGGCATTCTGCTCGCCAAGGATCTGTTGCGTTACTACGCGAATCACGATTTCGACGTGCGCGACATGCTGCGCCCGGCCGTGTTCATTCCGGAGTCGAAGCGTCTGAACGTGCTGCTGCACGACTTCCGCGTCAATCGCAATCACATCGCCATCGTCGTGGACGAATACGGCGGCGTGGCCGGTCTCATCACGATCGAAGACGTGCTCGAACAGATCGTCGGCGACATCGAGGACGAGTACGACTTCGATGAAGAAGAAGACAACATCATCGCCGCGCCCGACGGGACATATCGCATTCGCGCGCTCACGGAAATCGAGCAGTTCAACGAAGCGTTCGGCACCCAGTTCCACGATGACGAGAACGACACGATCGGCGGTATGATCACGCACCAGTTCGGCCGCGTGCCGCGCCGGGGTGAGCGTATGCGCATCGGCAATCTCGTGTTCGAAGTGCTGCGCGCCGACGGCCGTCAGGTTCACATGCTGCTGTTGCGGCGCGTGGAACCGGCACCGGCCATCGAAGCCGAGTAACTCCAATTCATCGATCCATGCAGGAAATGACCGTCCACGCGCCCGAGCGGCGCTCGTGGCCGGCCTGGCGTGCCCGAGTGCTCGCCGGTCTGGCCGGTATCGCGCAAACCCTGGCCTTCGCCCCGCGCGATCTCTGGTGGCTGCAACTGCTCGCGATGGCAGGTCTGTTTGCGCTCGTCGAGCGCAGCGCCTCGCGACGTCATGCGCTCTGGCTGGGCGGCAGTTTCGGGCTCACGTCGTTCGTCTCCGGCATCTGGTGGCTCTACATCAGCATGCACACTTACGGCGGTATGCCCGGCGTCATGGCCGGCGCCGCCGTCGTGCTGTTCTCGATCTACCTCGCGATCTATCCCGCGCTCGCCGCGTTCGTCACGCGCTCGGTCACGGCGAGCGGCGCGTGGCGCGTGTTCGCATTCGCCGGCGCCTGGACGCTCGCCGAATGGCTGCGCGGCACCGTCTTCACCGGTTTTCCCTGGCTCTCACCCGGTTACGCGCATGTCGACGGCCCGCTCGCAGGCTTCGCGCCGCTGCTCGGCGTGTACGGAATCTCCGGCCTTGCGGCGCTCGCCGCAGCGTGGCTCGCCCGCGCACTGGTCCCCGTTATGGCGACGACACGCGCGATGCGACGCCTCGTGGCGGTCGTGGGCGTACTCGCATTGATGGGCGTGGGCGCGGGACTGGCGCGTCACGCATGGACGACGCCGTCGGGCAAACCGCTCTCGGTACGTCTGCTGCAAGGCAATGTGCCGCAAGACATGAAATTCGAGCGCGCGGGCATCGATCACGCGATGGCGATGTACCGCGACATGATCGTGGCCGCGCCGGCCGACCTCATCATCACGCCGGAGACCGCGTTTCCGGTGCTGCTGCAAGGCATTCCGCCCGAGGTCGCCACGCCGATTCGCGAATTCGTGGACCGTACCGGCTCGCATGTGGTGCTGGGCGCGGTCGGCGCCACGATCACCGATCGCGGCCCGACCGATCTCACCAACAGCCTGTTCGGCGTGACGCCGCGCGACCAGACACTTTATCGCTACGACAAGCACCACCTCGTGCCCTTCGGCGAATTCGTGCCGTGGGGTTTTCGCTGGTTCGTCGACATGATGCACATCCCGCTGGGTGACTTCCTGCGTGGCACGGCAACGCCTGGCGGCTTCCCGATCCGGGATCAGCGCGTGGCGCTCAACATCTGCTACGAGGACTTGTTCGGCGAGGAAATCGCGCAGGCGCTGCGCAACATGCCGGAACCGGCCACGGTGCTGGCGAACTCGACCAATCTGGCGTGGTTCGGCGACACCATCGCGCTCGACCAGCATTTGCAGATCGCCCGGATGCGCACGCTGGAGACGGGGCGTCCGATGCTGCGGGCGACGAACACGGGCGCTACCGCCATCATCGACGCGCACGGCAAGGTGCAGGGACGTCTGCCCGCCATGACCGTGGGTGCGCTCACCGGCAACGTACAACCGTACAGCGGCCTCACCCCGTACGTGCGCTTCGGCAACGTGCCCGCACTGGTGCTCGCCCTCGTCGCACTCGGCCTCGGTCTGGCCATGACGCGCCGCGCGCGCTGAGCGGCGATCCGGGCATCGGCGCGCCAGCGCCACCCATTGAAACGACATCGGGGGATGTGAAAATCTCCCCGTCGTAACATCCCGGGGCCATCAGCGCCCCGCGCGGGTCGAATTCCCGCTAAAATTCAACGTTTTAGTCTTTCGGCCGCGCTCGCGGCCGGGCCGGAAGACTGCGCAAAATCCGCATATTTTCCTGTTCGTCCGCGCGAATTCATCATGCTTACCTTTCAACAAGTCATCCTGACGTTGCAGGATTACTGGGACAAGCAAGGCTGTGCGTTGCTCCAGCCTTACGACATGGAGGTCGGCGCCGGTACCTCGCACACTGCCACGTTCCTGCGCGCGATCGGCCCGGAGCCGTGGCGTGCCGCCTATGTGCAGCCGTCGCGCCGTCCCAAGGATGGCCGTTACGGTGAGAATCCGAACCGCATGCAGCACTACTACCAGTATCAGGTGGTGCTCAAGCCGGCCCCGGAAAACATCCTCGACCTGTACCTGGGCTCGCTGCGCGCGCTCGGCCTCGACCTGACCGAAAACGACGTGCGCTTCGTCGAAGACGACTGGGAAAATCCCACGCTCGGCGCCTGGGGTCTGGGCTGGGAAGTCTGGCTCAACGGCATGGAAGTCACGCAGTTCACCTACTTCCAGCAAGTCGGCGGCCTCGACTGCAAGCCGGTGCTCGGCGAGATCACGTACGGCATCGAGCGTCTGGCCATGTATCTGCAAC
Organism: Pandoraea sp. ISTKB; assembly: GCF_001721285.1. Taxonomy (NCBI): domain Bacteria; kingdom Pseudomonadati; phylum Pseudomonadota; class Betaproteobacteria; order Burkholderiales; family Burkholderiaceae; genus Pandoraea; species Pandoraea sp. ISTKB. The sequence continues at coordinate 137,808 of NZ_MAOS01000021.1, read as the reverse complement.
AGGTCGAGAACGTCTACGACCTCGTGTGGACGGAATGGGAAGAGCAAACGGTCGACGGCCCGGTCAAGCGCCGCCTGACGTATGGCGACGTGTTCCATCAGAACGAAGTCGAGCAGTCGACGTATAACTTCGAGCACTCGAACCAGCCGATGCTCTTCAGCTTCTTCGACAACTACGAGAGCGAAGCGAAGCGTCTGATCGAAGCCGAACTGGCGCTGCCCGCCTACGAGATGATTCTCAAGGCCGCACACACCTTCAACCTGCTCGACGCGCGCGGCGCCATTTCGGTGACCGAGCGTGCGGCGTACATCGGCCGTATCCGCGCGCTGTCGCGTCTGATCGCACAGGCCTACTACGCTTCGCGCGAAAAGCTCGGCTTCCCGATGCTGAACGCCCCCGCCGCAAAAACTCAAACGCAAGCCGCATGATGAGCACCGCACAACGCACCCTGCTGGTCGAACTGCTGACCGAAGAACTGCCGCCGAAGGCACTGGCGCGTCTCGGTGACGCGTTTGCCGACGGTATCGCCAACGGCCTGCGCTCGCGCGGCCTCGTGACCGAAGCGAGCGTGATCACGCCGTTCGCCACGCCGCGCCGTCTGGCCGTGTCGATCACGAACGTGCTCGATCGTGCCCCGGACGCCACCATTCGCGCCAAGGTCCTGCCGGTGTCCGTCGCGCTCGACGCCAACGGCAACCCCACGCCGCCGCTCGCGAAGAAACTCGCCGCAATGGGCTTCGCCGACCTGCCGGTCGCAAGCCTGGAGCGCGCCATGGATGGCAAGGCCGAAGCCTTCTTCCACACCTACACCGCCGCCGGCGCCCAACTGGCCGACGCGCTGCAAGCCTCGCTCGACGAAACGCTCGGCAAGCTGCCGATTCCGAAGGTGATGAGCTATCAGCGTCCCGATGGCGAGACGGTGCAGTTCGTGCGCCCGGTGCATGGTCTGATCGCCCTGCTCGGCGACACGATCGTGCCGGCGACGGCCATCGGCCTCGCCTCCGGCAACAAGACGCAAGGCCACCGCTTCCTGTCGAAGGGTGAGGTCACGGTGGCGAACGCCGACGCCTACGCCGCCACGCTGGAAACCGAAGGCAAGATCGTCGCCAGCTTCGCCGGCCGTCGCGACGCGATTCGCGAGCGTCTGCTCGCCGCCGCCGGCAGCGATCACGTGGTGATGCCCGATTCGCTGCTCGACGAAGTGACCGCCCTCGTCGAATGGCCCGCAATCTACGCCTGCCATTTCGAGAAGGAATTCCTGGCCGTGCCGCAGGAATGTCTGATTCTCACGATGCAGACGAACCAGAAATACTTCGCGCTCACCGACAAGCCGCTCGCCGACGGCGGCCGTCTGACGAACCGCTTCCTGATCGTCTCCAACATCGAGACGAGCCAGCCCGAGCAAATCGTGACGGGTAACGAGCGCGTGGTGCGCCCGCGTCTGGCCGATGCGAAGTTCTTCTTCGAGCAGGACAAGAAGAAGCCGCTCGCCGATCGTGTGCCGCTGCTCGCGAACGTCGTCTATCACAACAAGCTGGGCTCGCAGTTCGAGCGCACGCAGCGTCTGGTGAAGCTCGCCGGCGCGATCGCGCACATGATCGGCGCCGACGCGAACGGCGTGAAGCTCGCCGAGCGCGGCGCGCTGCTCGCCAAGGCCGACCTGCTGACCGACATGGTCGGCGAGTTCCCGGAACTGCAAGGCACGATGGGCACGTACTACGCGCGTCACGACGGCGAAGACGCCGACGTCGCGCTCGCCTGCTCGGAACACTATCAGCCGCGCTTCGCCGGCGACGCCCTGCCCGCCAGCCAGACCGGCACCGTCGTGGCGCTGGCCGACAAGCTCGAAACGCTCGTGGGCATCTGGGGCATCGGCCTGCAACCGACGGGTGAGAAAGACCCGTTCGCACTGCGTCGTCATGCGCTCGGTATCGTGCGCATGCTCATCGAGAAGCGTCTGCCGGCCATGCTGCCGGAACTGCTGCACGTCACGTACAAGCAATTCACGACGGGTGTGGCCGATTCCGCGTATCTGAGCGACGTCTACCAGTTCGTGCTCGACCGTCTGCGCGGCTATCTGCGTGAGCAAGGCTACGCCGCGAACGAGATCGAAGCCGTGCTGGCCGATCAGCCGAAGTATCTGGGCGATCTGATCGAGCGTCTGGACGCCGTGCGTGCCTTCTCGGCGCTGCCGCAAGCCGAAGCGCTCGCCGCGGCGAACAAGCGTATCGGCAACATCCTGAAGAAGACGGCCCCGCCCGCAGACGGCACGATCTCGCCGGACCTGCTGCTGGAGCCGGCCGAGAAGGCCCTGGCGGCTGCGCTTGAAAAGGTGACGCCGGCCGTGGAGCAGAAGTTCGAGGCACGCGAGTACGCGCAAGCGCTCTCGGCGCTGGCAGAACTGCGCGATGCGGTCGACGCCTTCTTCAACGACGTGATGGTGATGGCCGACGAGGAGGCACTGCGCAACAACCGCCTCGCGTTGCTCAAGAACCTGCACTTCCAGATGAACCGCGTGGCTGATCTCTCGAAGCTCGCCGCGTGATGTTCCAACGAGTCAACTGAGCTACTCATGGATTCGCGCAAAGATCGCACCCCCGGCCCCGCCGCCCGCAAACTCGTGATTCTCGACCGGGACGGCGTCATCAACGTCGACTCGGATCAATTCATCAAGTCGACGGATGAGTGGGTGCCGCTGCCCGGCAGTCTCGAGGCCATCGGCCGGCTCAATCAGGCCGGCTACCGCGTGGTCGTGGCGACGAACCAGTCGGGGGTGGGGCGCGGTCTTTTCGACATGGCGACGCTCGGTGCCATGCACGCGAAGATGTCGAAGCTGGCGGCTGCCGCCGGCGGACGCATCGACGCCGTGTTCTTCTGTCCGCATACCTCGGTCGACGCCTGCGATTGCCGCAAGCCGAAGCCCGGCCTGTTCCAGGAAATTGCGCGTCGCTACGAAGTCGATCTGACCGGCGTGCCGGCCGTGGGCGACTCGTTGCGCGATCTTCAGGCCGCCGCCGCCGTGGGCGCACAACCGCATCTGGTCCTCACCGGCAAAGGCAAGAAGACACTCGCCGCAGGCAATCTGCCCGACGGCACGCGCGTGCACGATAGTCTCGCGGCTTTCGTCAACGATCTGCTCGCCGACGAAGACGCCTGAGCGCGCCAGCGAGCCCATCAAGACAAACGCCACGCCAACCGCAACGACGAACGCCGCGACGCCCGACTCAGACCCGACACCCATGCAGCAACTTCGCTCGATTCTCTTCTTCATCTTCCAGATCGTCTGGACGATTCCGTATGCCATCGCGTGCATCGTGTCGTTCCCGTTCCTGACGCGCCATCAGCGCTACTGGTTCGCGGTGGGCTGGTGCAAGGTGGTCACGCGTGTGGGCGACAAGCTCTGCGGCATGCGGTACCGCGTGATCGGCTGGGAGAACCTGCCGACGACGCCGGTGATCCTGCTCTCGAAGCATCAGTCCGCCTGGGAGACGGTGGCGCTGCCGGCCCTGATGCCGCGTCCGCTGTGCTTCGTCTTCAAACGTGAACTGCTTTACGTGCCCTTCTTCGGCTGGGCGCTGGGTCTGCTGAGCATGATCCACATCGATCGACGCAAGGGCACCGATGCGTTCGCCTCGGTCGTCAAGCAAGGGCGTGATCGACTGGCCGAAGGGAACTGGATCATCATGTTCCCGGAAGGCACGCGCACGAAGACCGGTTCGCGCAACAAGTACAAGTCGGGCGGTGCGCGTCTGGCGACGGCGACCGGCACGCCGGTCGTGCCCATCGCGCACAATGCCGGACGTGTCTGGCCGCGCAACTCGTTCTTGAAGTTTCCCGGCGAAGTGATCATCTCCATCGGACCGGTCATCGAGACGGCAGGCCGCACCGCCGAAGCCGTCAATGCCGACGTCGCCGAGTGGATCGAACGCGAGATGATACGGATCGACCCGGCGGCCTATACGTCGAAACCGAGGGCTGGCGCTTCCGACGCAGGAGACGCTTCAGAGGCCTCCGACGTGAAGCCCCGGACCTGACTGCGCAATACGCGAGACCGTCTCATGTCGAAAGCCCAACCTGCCACTCGCGACCCTCGCCAGACCGGCAACGCACGCGACAGCCGCAACCGGCATGAGACCCCGGCACCCCAGATGGAACTCGACTTGTTCGGTAGCCCCGCCGCCGAAGCCAACGGCGTCGCCACGGATGCCCCTGCGGCGTCTGCCCCGCCGGTCACCCCGGTAAGCACGAACGCTGCCGCGACGACCACGGCCGCCGCCGACACGAATCTCACGACTTCGCCAGGCAGTGGTCCGCGACGCGCACCGGCCCCGGGCGAGCGCGTCATCATGCTCGACGGCCACGCCCTCTACTACCGGTTCAAGCGCTCCTCACGCCGCACTATCGGCTTCATGATCGACGAATCGGGACTGGCCGTGACGGCGCCGCGCTGGGTCACGATCGCCGATGTCGAAGCCGCTGTCGTCGAGAAGAAGCGCTGGATCTTCAGCAAGATCGCCGAGTTTCGCGAACGCGCGGCGCGACGGGTGATTCCCCGCGTGACGTGGGTCGACGGCGCGACGCTGCCGTACCTCGGCCATACGCTGACCGTGCGTCTGGGCGGACGCGCCGGTGCCGCGCAATACGACATCCATACCCACACGCTGTGGCTCGATCTGCCGCCGCAGGCCGCGCCCGAGCAGATGCGCGACCGCGTGCAAGGCTGGCTGCAACAGGAAGCCCGCAAGCTCTTCACCACGCGGCTGGAGGTCTACGGCGAGCGTCTTGGCGTGCGCTACACGGCGCTGGGGCTGTCGTCTGCGACCACGCGCTGGGGCAGTTGCAGCGCCGACGGACGCATTCGCCTGAACTGGCGTCTGATCCACTTCCCGCTCGGGGTGATCGATTACGTCGTGGCACACGAACTGGCGCACTTGAAGGAGATGAACCACGGCCCCCGCTTCTGGCAGGCCGTGGCGTCGATCTTCCCGGAATTCGAGGCGGCGCGCGACACGCTCAAATCACACGCGCCCGAGTGGCTGCCGGAATTCTGAGCGGGCGACGGCACGCAAATATCGCAATCTCTCGCTTTTCAAATTAAAAATCGCTCAACGCAACATGAATGATGTTCATTTTCATGGCGACGGGTACAATTGAGTTTTCGTTGTCCCCACACTGAAAACACCATGCGAATACTCCATACCATGCTGCGCGTCGGCGACCTGCAGCGCTCGATCGATTTCTACACGCGCGTGCTCGGCATGCAACTGCTGCGTCAGAGCGAGAACCCTGAGTACAAGTACACGCTGGCGTTCGTCGGCTACGGTTCCGAGTCGGAGAACACCGTGCTCGAACTGACGTACAACTGGGGCGTGGAAAAGTACGAAATCGGCACCGCGTTCGGCCATCTGGCCATCGAAGTCGAAGACGCTTACCTCGCCTGCGATACGATTCGCGCTGCCGGCGGCAAGATCTCGCGTGAAGCCGGTCCGGTCAAGGGCGGCACCACGGTCATCGCCTTCGTCGAAGATCCGGACGGCTACAAGATCGAACTGATCCAGAAGCACTCGAGCAAGGGCGCTCTGTAAGACAGCCCCGGTCGGCCAGCCGACTGGGACACGTCCCACTGTCGAGCCGATAGACTTGCCGCACCGGCGGCGTCGAGTGTTGCCGATGCCGCCGACGTGAAAACGGCCGCCCTGCCCGGGCGGCCGTGTCGTTTGCAACGTCGGTGATCGCGCGTATCCTGCGCGACGCCTCAGAACTCTACCATCGCGAAATCGTCTTTCCCCACGTCGCACAGCGGGCAACGCCAGTCTTGCGGCACATCCTCCCAGCGCGTGCCCGGTGCAATGCCGTCTTCAGGGTAGCCCGTCGCCTCGTCGTAAATCCATCCGCATATCACGCAGACCCATTGACGCGACGCGAGCGCCGGCGGCGTCTCGATGTCATCAGACCGCGTTGCGGCAGCGTCCGCGCGTGTCACCTCTGCGACTGGCGACACCTGGGGATCGAGCAGCGAGAACGTCAGCGGCGCATCGGTTCCCGAGGCGTCATCGACGGCGTGCGCCAGATGCCTTTGCAGTGCATCGCGCAATGCCTGCGCTTCTTCCCGGGTGAGGTCGATCCAGAACGGATCGCCAGCGCCGTCGTTGAGTCGTGACGGAGAAAACTGCAATTCGACGGCTGAGCCTTTCTTGTACATACGCTTCAATGCTGATCTGATGCTGAATCGCTGAATACAGCGGGTGATGAGAGACGAAATCGAGGGGAAAACATCGCCTCGCGGAGGATTGTAGCGACGCGTTCGGTGCGAATAAACCGGAGATTCGGGGAGACATTGTGCCGATTGGCACAACAATACCCCAGCAAAAACCGAACGACGGACGAGATTACCCGCACTGACAGCACCAGAATCATGCGTGCCATATCAGGATCGGTGACAATGGTCGGCACTGCGCGCCGCACGCGCGATACATCGTCATCCGAACCAATTCCATGAAAACCACGCCGCGTCCGGTCGACGCCACCGCACTCGCGATCATGCTGGGCCTGTGCATGATCTGGGGCGGCCAGCAGGTCGCCGTCAAACTCGCCGTACCGGTCGTGCCGGCCGTCTTGCAGGCGGGCCTGCGCTCCGTCATTGCCACGCTGCTCGTTGGCGGATGGATGGTGTGGCGGCGTCAGCGCCTGATCACCGGCGACGGCACCCTGCCCGCCGGCATCCTCGCCGGCGTGCTGTTCTCGCTCGAATTCCTCTGCATCTTCGTCGGGCTCACCCACACCACCGCCTCGCGCATGGCGGTCTTCCTGTACTCGGCGCCGTGCTTTACCGCCATCGGGCTGCACTGGACCGTGCCGAGCGAGCGGCTGCGACCGGCGCAATGGCTGGGCATGGCCATCGCGTTCTGCGGCATCGTGGTCGCGTTCTCGGACGGCAGCAGCGCGGATATCGCGAAGACCTGGCCCGGGGATCTGCTGGCGATCCTCGCGGGCATTTTCTGGGGGATGACGACGGTAGTGGTACGGGCGTCGCGGCTGGCAACGGCCGCGCCGTCGAAGACACTGCTGTATCAGCTCGCGGTCTCGGCCGTGCTGCTGTGCCTGCTGGCGCTGGCGACCGGGAATGTCGCCATCGGACCGATGACGACCACCACGTGGATCAGTCTCGTCTATCAGTCCATTGGCGTGGCGTTTGCGAGCTATCTGATCTGGTTCTGGCTGCTCACGCGTTACAGCGCCGCCCGCCTCGCGTCGTTCTCGTTCCTGAGCCCGCTCTTCGGCGTGACGTTCGGCGTGCTGATTCTCGGCGAGTCGGTCGGCTGGCGCTTCGGCGGCGCCGTCGTGCTCGTCTTCGTCGGGATCAGCCTTGTGAACCGGCGCCGCTGATGGCGCGTGCGAGATTCACGTACTCGTCGACCGGCACATCTTCGGCGCGACGCGTGAGGTCGAAACCGAGCGCGTCGAAATCCACGCGATCCCGGTAGCTGTGCAGCGTGTTACGCAGCATCTTGCGACGCTGCGAAAACGCCTGTGCAACGACCGCTTCGAACACGTCCAGATCGACCTGCGGCAAATCGGCCACCGCACGCGGAATCATCCGCACCACGGCCGAATCGACCTTCGGCGGCGGATTGAACGCGTCGGGCGGCACATCCAGCACCTTGTCCATCCAGTAGCGATACTGAAGCATGACCGACAGACGGCTGTAGTTGCTCGAGCCCGCCGGCGCTACCATGCGTTCGACCACTTCGTCCTGCAACATGAAATGCTGATCGCGCACGAGCGTGGCGTAGCGCATGAGATGGAACAACAGCGGGCTGGAGATGTTGTACGGCAAGTTGCCGACGATGCGCAGCGGCGCTTCGTCACGACGATCGGCCGGGACGAGCGAGCCGAAGTCGAAGTCGAGCGCGTCGCCCGCATGAACGCTCACGCGCTCACCGAACTTGCGCGTGAGGCGCGTGACCAGATCGCGGTCGAGCTCGACCACATGCAGATGCGCGAGCCATTCGGTCAGCGGCGTCGTCAGCGCGCCGAGACCCGGTCCGATTTCGACCATCAGGTCGTCGGTGCGCGGCGAGATCGCGCTCACGATCGCGTTGATCACGCCCATGTCGACGAGAAAGTTCTGACCAAAACGTTTGCGCGCCACGTGGCCCTGTTGGACGCCCGTGCGCTTCGATGCGCTACTCATGTGAAATTCCTTATGACCGCGGTGGGACGGCGTGCGGGTCGCCGCTCGCACCGGCAGTCAGTTGTGCGTGTGTTGCGGCATTGGCCGCCATCGTCGCGGCGGTGCGCAATGCTTCCAGAAGGCTGCCGCTTTCGGCCTGCCCCGTGCCTGCGAGATCGAGCGCGGTGCCATGATCGACCGACGTGCGGATGATCGGCAAGCCCAGCGTGATATTGACGCCGGCGCCAAAGCTGGCGTACTTGAGTACCGGCAAGCCCTGATCGTGGTACATGGCGAGCACGGCGTCGGCACCTTCGAGATGACGCGGCTGAAACAGCGTATCGGCCGGATACGGGCCACGCGCGTCGATGCCGACGGCATGCGCATCGTCCAGCGCCGGGCTGATGACGTCGATCTCCTCGCGCCCGAGATAGCCCGACTCCCCCGCATGCGGGTTGAGGCCGGTCACGAGAATGCGCGGACGTGTCACGCCGAAATGGCGCATCAGGTCCTGATTGAGGATGACGAGCGTTTGCAGCAGTTCGTCGCGACGGATCGCACCGGGCACCTGCGCCAGCGGCAGGTGCGTGGTGGCCAGCGCGACGCGCAGCCCGCCCCCGGCGAGCATCATCACCACGCGCGGCGTGCCCGTACGCTCGGCGAGATACTCGGTGTGTCCGGTGAAGGCAACGCCGCAATCGTTGATCGTGCTCTTTTGCAGCGGCGCCGTGACCACGGCATCGTAGGCACCGGCCATGGCACCGTCGATGGCGTCGTCGAGCAACGCCAGCACATAGCGGCCGTTGGCGGCGTCGAGTTGCCCCGGCGTGACCGGCACCGCAAGCGGGTGATGCACGACGCGCACACGGCCATCGGCGAGCAAGGTCTGCCAGGCGTCGCCCAGCCCCACGGCCTGCGCCCGCGCGGCGAGCAACGAGGCATCGCCGAGCACGGCAAACCGGCATCGGGCGAGCAAAGCGTCAGACGGGGAGGAAACCGGCGAGGAAGCCGGGAAAGCGGCGGAAGCCTCCGGGACGGCAAGGCACTTCACGAGCGCCTGCACCGTCAACTCCGGCCCGACGCCCGCCGGTTCACCCGTGGTGATGGCGAGAACGAAGGACCGGTCCGAAGTCATGCCTGAAAAGAGAATGGAGTCGAGGAACGTCTCACGCGGCGCTTACTGCTGCGCGCTGCTCAGACGGTAGTCGACGTAAGCGCTGTCGCGCAGTTGTTGCAACCAGTCGCGGTATTGCTGCTCAGCCTTGCGTCCACGCAGTTCCTGCATGGCAAGGTTGCGCTCCTGATCGCCGGAGACTTGCGACTCGCGATGGCCCAGCACCTGAATCAGGTGGTAACCATACTCCGAGCGCACCGGATCACTGATCTGACCGTCCTTGAGTTCCGACATGGCACGCTCGAATGCAGGCACCGTCTCACCCGGCGAAATCCAGCCGAGATCGCCGCCTTGCGACGCCGAGCCGTCCTTCGAGTTCTCGCGCGCTGCCACGGCAAAGTCGAGTTGCCCCGCTTCGATCTTCGCCTTCAGATCGAGCAGCTTCTTGCGTGCTGCCTCTTCCGAAACGCCGTCGCCCACCGGAATCAGGATGTGACGGGCATGGATCTGCGGCACGGTCATGCCCTGATCGCCACCCTGCTTGCGGGTTTCGACCAGCTTGATGACGTGAAAACCGTTGTTGCTGCGAAGCACCTGCGGCACGACCGTGCCCGCTTGCAGCTTCTGAACCTGATTCAGGTACAGATCGGGAATACGTTCGGGAATGCGGAAGCCCATGTCGCCGCCGTTCGCAGCATCGGAGGCATCCGAGTACTGCTTGGCGAGTGCGGCGAAGTCACCACCGGCCTTCGCCTTGTCGAGCGCTTCGGCCGCCTTTTTCTGGGCTGCATTGACCTGATCGGGCGTTGCGCCGTCCGGCAGCTTCACCAGAATCTCGCTCAGGCGGTATTCCGTTTCCGTCGGTGTGGCGGTCGCGCCGCGCTGTGCGGCGAGATACGAATTGATTTCCGAGTCGCTCACCTGCACCTGACTGTCGACCTCGCGATCGCGCAGACGCGCCATGGTGATCTGCTCGCGCACTTCCTTGCGGAAGGCGTCCCACGGCACGCCGGCCTGCGACAGACGCGCCTTGTACTGATCGACGCTCAGGCGGTTGTCGGCGGCGATACGCTGCAATGCCTGCTCGACGTCGGCGTCTTTCACGACGATACCGTCTTCCTTGGCACGCTGGAGCTGTACCTGCGTGACGATCATCTGTTCGAGCACCTGACGTTGCAGCAAGTCGGCATCCGGGATCGGGCGCTTGGCGAGCGTCAGTTGGTGCTTGGCTTCCTCGATACGCGTGTCGAGTTCCTTGCGGGTGATCACGCTGTCGTTGACCACGGCGACGATGGAATCGACCGCACGTGCAGACGACGCGGGCGCGCCTGCCGTTCTGGCGCTGACCGGCGCCGGCTGAGCCATCGCCACCCCGGCGGCAAGGCACAAGCCCGACAGACCCGCTAACAGCGAGGCACGCTTCACAAACATGTCATTCATAGTTGCTGAATCGAGAAGGAATCTGGTTCGTCGGCGGCGGTTGATAGCCCGGCACCCCGACCTTGAAGGCTTCTGTGGCGCTGTTGCCGGACTTGGTCAAGCCCTTCAACTCCAACTGCGCGAAGATGCGCGAGGTCGTCGTCGTAGCGTTGGTCGCGTAGCGCTGGAGCCCCACCCGGAAGGCCCAGCAGTCGGCATCATACTCGAAACCCGCCAGGGCATCGATGAACGTCTTGTCCGTGATGCTGTAGTTCAGGCGGCCAACGATGCCGAATCGCGGTGTGATCGGCCACTGACCGGAAAGTTCGATCTGATTGATCGGCGTGACAGTCAATGCGGTTTGTCCCACGACCGGCGGCGGATTGCGCAGATAGCGGTAGTACAGATTGAACACCTTGCGCTCGCCCGGACGCCACGTGATGCCGGCATCCGACCGATTGAACTGCGATGTGCTCGGGCTGTATTGCACCGCCGTGCTGAAGGTGAGGTTGCGATACAGCAGTGCCGAGCCACCGACCAGAAAGTCGGATACGCCAGCGTCTTCCGGCACCCCACCCGGCATCGTCACGCGCGACTGCTGAATGTTGTAACGCTGTGCGTACCAGATACGCCCACGTTCCACACCGGTTTCCGCGTCGATCAGGCGCGACGTGAGCGCTGCCGTGACACGGTTCGCGTCCTGAATGCGGTCGACGCCGATGAATGAGTTCTCGCTGAAGATTTCCGCGAGGTTGAAGTCGGCCGTGGCGCTGTCGAAAATCGGAATCGAACTTTGATTGCGATACGGCGTATAGACATAGAACAGACGAGGCTCCAGCGTCTGCTTCATACCGATGCCGAAAAGCGTCAGCGGACGCTCGAACGTCATTCCCGTATCGACGCTGAACGTCGGCAACGTCCGCGTGATCGAAGACTGCATCATCGATCCGTTCGGATAGTCGACGTTGTACGACGCCGCGTTAAATATGACCTTCGGAACGACGAAGTACCCGGGCGTCAGAATCGGATAACTCAGCGTCGGTTGCGCATAGATCCGCTCGCCATTCGGTTGCCCCGTCCAGGAGGCGATCTGGAAACGGTTGTACCGGATCGGCATCGTGAAATCGAAGCCGTGTAAATCCAGCTTGTTATACGTCGCGGACAGTTCCGGCACCGATTCGTACTGGGGCGTACTGGGCGCGAGCGTCTGGTATTTCAGCACGCGCGCGAGGAACGACCAGTCGCCGTAATTCCACGTCAGGCCGGCTTCCCGGTTGTACACGCGCTGCACGCCGGTCTGGAAGTTCGTGCCCGAGCCGAAATCGTCCGGATAGGTGTCGTCCGAGACCTTGGTGAAGTTGACGTAAGCATTCACGCCATAGCCGAGCGACTGGCTATGCTGCCAGGTGAAGGTGTAGCGGGCATCGCCCGTAATACGGTCCTTCGGCAGATATTCGATGTGGAACAACCCGGCGTAGGTTGGCTCCAGATAACGGAAGTCGCCATTGAGCATCACGCCGCGCTTGGTCATGAAGCGGGGCGTGATCGTCAAATCGCGATTCGGCGCGATATTGAAGTAATACGGTGTCGCCAGCTCGAAGCCTGTCCGGCTGGACTGCGAGAACGTTGGCGCCAGCAGGCCCGAGCGGCGCTCGTTGGACGTCGGGAACGAGAAATACGGGCTGGCGAGAATCGGCACGCCCTGGAAGAACAGGATGCCGTTGTACGCCGTGCCTTCCTGCTGCTCCTGGTCGAACTCGAATTCCGACGCCTTGATGTACCACGCAGGGGTCTTGCCGTCTTCCGCACAGGTGGCGCAGCCGGAATACGTTCCGCGCTGCATCGTGACAACGTTGTTCGCCTCGATATCCGCACGCTCCGACTTCCCGCCGCCGCCGGAGACGAGCCGGTAGGTCGGGGTGAGCATGTAGCCGTCCCCAGCGCCGGTATACATGTGCGCTTCGGGGCCGGTGAACAGATTGCCGCCCTGCGACAGACGGGCGTTGCCGTGAGCCACGACCTCGTCCGTATCCTGATCGTAGGTCAGGCGGTCGCCCTTCACGAACGAACGGTACTTGCGCGCCTCCGCGTCGTCATCAACCGTCGCATCGACATTGGTCCGACCGGAGAGATGCATGCCCCGCACGTACATCGGCACATCGTTGCCGTCTCCAAGCGGGTTGTCGACGAGCGCCGGCACCGTTCTCAGCATGAGACCGTCGCTCTTGACAATATCGGGAGGGGGAGCTTCCTGCGCACCGGCGAGCGAACACCACACGCCCGGGAGGGAGAGCAGGAGCGCCAGTGGCTTGCGTCGCGTGCGCATCATGCGCCGCAGCGACGAGACTTCATTCGTATGGACTTGTTTATCCGGCATGTACGCAAACAGCGTGACAATCGAGGCGCCGCTTGCGGGCAGCCAATCCCGCCTGTCCAGACGGCTTTGCCGGGACATTCGGGACGGTCGATCGAGGTCGAGAAACAGGGCGTCTGGAAAACATGATCGGGTATTATATGGCAAGACGTTTACCGCCCCCATCATGACAGCACACCCCACCGCATCCGCGAGTGTTTCCAACGCTTCCAGCGCCCTCGCCGACACCACCGATCCCCGCCTGCAAGCCCTTCACCACTGGCTCTCCAGCGTGTCCGGCGCGTTCTCGCTCGACATGACGAACTGGGCCCCGGCTTCGGCAGACGCGAGCTTCCGGCGCTACTTCCGCATCGGCAGCCACGATCCGGCGCATCCGAGCCTGATCGTGATGGACGCGCCGCCGCCGCAGGAAGATTGCCGTCCGTTCGTGCACATCGCCGGTTTGCTGGCCGAAGCGGGCCTGCAAGCCCCGAAGGTACTGGCCGAGGATCTTGCGCAGGGTTTCCTGCTACTCACGGATCTGGGACGCGAGACGTATCTCGACGTGCTGAACGAGGATAACGCCCGCCCGCTCATGCGCGCCGCGCTCGACGCACTGATCGTCTGGCAGAAAAGCTCGCGTCCGGAGGTGCTGCCGGCCTACGACACGGCGCTGCTCCAGCGCGAACTCGACCTGTTCCCGGACTGGTACGTCGGCAAGCATCTGAAGGTGGCGCTGAGCGACACGCAGCGCGCCACGCTCGATCGCATCAACCAGTTGCTCATCGAGAGCGCACTCGCGCAGCCCAAGGTGTTCGTGCATCGCGACTACATGCCGCGCAACCTGATGCCGGGTCTGCCGGGCACGACCGGTCCGGGCATTCTCGATTTTCAGGATGCCGTCTACGGCCCGCTCACTTACGACGTCATTTCGCTCATGCGCGACGCCTTCCTCAGTTGGGACGAGGAGCATCAGCTCGACTGGCTGGCGTATTACTGGGAGCGCGCACGCAAGGCCGGTCTGCCGGTCGACGCGGATTTCGGCGAGTTCTACCGTCAGGCCGAGTGGATGGGGCTGCAACGCCACCTCAAGGTGCTCGGCATCTTCGCGCGCATCAACTACCGCGACGGCAAGCCGCGCTATCTCGCCGATACGCCACGCTTTATCGATTACGCCCGCAAGGTCGCCGACCGCTACGCGCCGCTGCGTCCGCTCGCCAAGCTGCTCGACGAACTGACCGGCCAGCAGGTCGATGTCGGTTACACGTTCTGAGGTCTGCCGCATGAAGGCGATGATCTTCGCGGCGGGACGCGGCGAGCGCATGCGTCCGCTCACGGATACCACTCCCAAGCCCCTGCTGAGCGTCGGCGGCAAGCCGATCGTCGTCTGGCAGATCGAGGCGCTTGCCCGCGCGGGCTTCACCGACATCGTCATCAATCACGCCTGGCTGGGCGCGCAGATCGAAGCCACGCTCGGCGACGGCGGCGCCTTCGGCGTGCGTCTCGCGTATTCCGCCGAAGCCGAAGCGCTGGAGACGGCGGGCGGCATCGCGAACGCCAGAGCATTGCTCGAAGGCGACGGCAACGTGTTTCTCGCCGTATCGGGCGATATCTTCACCGCCTACGACTACGCCACGCTTCGCCCGCAAGCGGCACGTCTTGCTACGCAGACCGAGCCCGGCATGCATCTCGTGATGGTCCCGAATCCGCCGTTTCATCCGAAAGGCGACTTTGCGCTCGACGCGACGGGTCACCTCTCATTGCCCGACGATGCGCCTTCGAACGCCGTGCCGCTGACGTTCGGCAACATCGCGCTTTACGACCTGCGTCTGTTCGACGGCATTGCCCCCGGCACCCGCCTGGCGCTCACGCCGCTGTATCGCCGCGCGATTGCCGCAGGGCAGGCGAGCGGCGAGCGCTTCGACGGCGCTTGGGAAAACGTCGGCACACCGGCGCAGCTTGCCGCACTCGACGCCGAAGTCTGCGCCCGGCACGACCTCGTCCCCGGCAGTAGAATCGCCTGAACGGGTCGTGACGTCCCTGACCTCACGACCGAATTCGAACCAATTCCCCGAAATGGAGCCCGCGATGTCTGATTCTCCGTACCGTGCCCGCCGCGAGCGAGTCATCGAACAGATGCGCAAGGCCGGTGGCGGTGTCGCCGTTCTGCCCACGGCGCCGGAGGTGCCGCGCAACCGCGACAGCGACTACCCGTATCGTCACGACAGCTATTTCTATTACCTCTCAGGCTTTACGGAGCCCGAAGCGGTTGTCGTGCTCGACAGCCGCACCGGGCAGTCGATCTTGTTCTGCCGCGCGAAGAATGAAGAGCGCGAGATCTGGGACGGCTACCGCTACGGTCCGGAAGCCGCGCGTGAGACCTTCGGCTTCGATGCCGCGTACCCCATCGACGAGATCGACACGCGTCTGCCCCAACTGCTGGCCGACGCACCGGCCCTGTTCTATGCGCTGGGCGCTTCGGCGCAACAGGACCGCCAGGTGCGTCATTGGCTGAGCGCCGTGCGCGCCCAGAGCCGCACAGGGGTGTCGGCGCCATCGGTTGCCCGCGACGTCCGCACGATTCTCGACGAGATGCGTCTGGTCAAGGACAGCACCGAACTCGACATCATGGCGCGCGCCGGCAAGATTTCCGCCGATGCGCACGTGCGGGCGATGAAGGCGTCGCGCGTGGGACTGCGCGAATACCATCTCGAAGCGGAATTGCTGTACGAATTCCGCCGCCACGGCTCCCAGTTCCCCGCATACGGTTCGATCGTCGCAACGGGCGCTAACGCGACCGTGCTGCACTACCGCGCAGGCGACACGGAACTGCGCGATGGCGACCTCGTGCTCATCGATGCCGCATGCGAACTCGACGGCTACGCGTCGGACATTACACGCACGTTCCCCGCCAACGGCAAGTTCACGCCGGCACAGCGCGAGCTTTACGACATCGTGCTGGCATCGCAGCAGGCGGCCATCGACGCGACTCGTGCCGGCGTGCGTTTCGACGCGCCGCACGAAGCTGCCGTGCGCGTGCTCGCACAGGGCATGCTCGACACCGGCCTGCTCAAGCGCGACACCGTGGGCAGCCTCGACGACGTCATCGCCAACAAGTCCTACAGCCGCTTCTACATGCACCGCACCGGCCACTGGATCGGCATGGACGTGCACGACTGCGGCGAGTATCGCGAAGACGGCCCGGAGGGTGAGCGTCCGTGGCGCACGCTGGCCGCCAACATGGTGATGACCATCGAGCCGGGCATTTATGTGCGTCCCGGCCCGGACATCGACGAGCGTTACTGGAACATCGGCATCCGCATCGAAGACGACGCGGTCGTGACCGCCGGCGGTTGCACGCTGCTCACGCGCGACGTGCCCGTGGATGCCGACGAGATCGAAGCGCTCATGCGCGGCTGATGGGCCACGTGCAACGCGCAGGCGACCGTAGGGACGACCGATGATGAACGCTCAGGCTTCCGCTATTTCAGCTACGTCAGCCACCGACGGACAGACGGCGCCCCCGCGCGCCGTCGGCCGTTTCGACGTAGCCATCGTCGGTGCCGGCCCGGTCGGCACCACGCTTGCGCTGCTGCTGGCGCAACGCGCACCGCAATTGCGAATCGCTCTGGTGGACGGGCGCGGCCCGCAAGCGGGTTACGACGACCCGCGCACGCTCGCGCTCTCGCACGGCAGCCGTGAAATCCTCGCGCGCGCCGGCGCATGGCCGCACGAGCGCGGCGCCCCACCTGCGCTACCGAGCACGCCGATCCAGCACATTCACGTGTCGCAGGCGCAGCGCTTCGGCAGCACCGAAATCGACTATCTCGATCACGGCGTGCCGGCGCTCGGCTACGTTGTCCGGTACGGCGCCCTCATGCGTGCGCTCGACACCGCGACCGCGCAGTTGCCCGCCCGCTTCGAGCACGCGCCGCAGGCGGGCTCGCTCAAGGCCGCGCCCGGGCAGCACGACGTGCTCGACTCGGATACGCCAGACCTGCCTGGCCTGCATCACTTCCGTCCCTATCGCGCGATCGCCCTGCGTCAGGACAGTCAGCAAGTCACCCTCACCCTCGGCACGTCGCTCGACGATCAGGCGCACACGCTGCGCGCCACGCTCGCGGTGAACGCCGAAGGCGGCCTGTTCGAGGGGCAGACGGCACGCCCGCGGGCCCGCGATTACGGCCAGACGGCGCTCGTCGGCTTCGTGACCTGCGAGCGGCCGCGCATCGGCTGGGCGTGGGAGCGCTTCACCGCCGACGGCCCGCTCGCCTTGCTGCCGCAGGAAAACGGTTATGCGCTCGTGTGGTGCTGCTCGCACGCGCAAGCCGAACGCCGCCGCGAACTGGCGGACGCGGCGTTCCTCGCCGAACTCCATCAGGCATTCGGCGACAGAATGGGTAAATTCACATCGATTACCGCACGCGCGGGTTTCCCTCTCGGTCTGAACGCGTTGGGGCAGGTGGTCGACGCGCGCGTCGCCGCCATCGGCAATGCGGCGCAAACGCTGCATCCGGTCGCGGGACAGGGACTCAACCTCGGCCTGCGCGACGCCTTCGACCTCGCCGACGCGCTCGTGCGCGACAGCCGCGCAACCACATCCCACCGAGGCGTTCCCGGCCCCGCAGCACTGACCGCCTTCGCGCGTCGTCGCCGCACCGACCGGGGGCTGACCATCCGCATTACCGATCTGCTGCCCCGGGTGTTTGGCATCGACGCCACGCCGGTGGCCGTGCTGCGTGGCATGGCGCTCGCCAGTCTGGACCTCGTTCCGCCACTGAAAACGGCTTTCGCACGGCAGATGATGTTCGGCCAACGCGGCTGAGAGGTTGCGCAGGGGGGCCTTTCCGGACAGGGCCGCCCGAAAGATTGCACAATTTTTAGGCGACGGGGACGGGTTTTCGCAGTAAAATAGCGATCTTTTTTCCGGCTTTTCCCCTTCATCGTGCGTATCGGTCCCCACGAACTCCGCAATAACCTGTTCGTCGCCCCCATGGCGGGTGTGACGGATCGTCCGTTCCGCCAGTTGTGCAAACGACTGGGCGCGGGCTATGCCGTGTCGGAAATGGTGGCCTCCAACGCCCAGTTGTGGAAGAGCGAGAAGACGATGCGCCGCGCCAATCACGCGGGCGAAGTCGCGCCGATCTCCGTGCAGATCGCGGGCGCCGATCCGGCCATGATGGCCGAGGCAGCCCGCTACAACGTCGAGCGCGGCGCGCAGATCATCGACATCAACATGGGATGCCCGGCCAAGAAGGTCTGCAACGTGGCGGCCGGTTCGGCCCTGTTGCAGAACGAACCGCTGGTCGCACGCATCGTGTCTGCCGTCGTGGGCGCCGTGGGCGATGTGGTGCCGGTCACGCTGAAGATTCGCACGGGCTGGGATCGCGAGCACAAGAATGCGCTCACCGTCGCACGCATTGCCGAAGACTGCGGCATCAGCATGCTGACGGTGCACGGCCGCACGCGCGCCGATCTCTATCACGGCGACGCCGAATACGAGACCATCGCCGCCGTGAAGGCTGCCGCGCGCATTCCGGTCGTGGCCAACGGGGACATCACGTCGGCGCAGAAAGCGAAGCACGTGCTCGAAGTCACGGGCGCAGACGCCATCATGATCGGCCGGGCAGCGCAGGGGCGCCCCTGGTTGTTCCGCGACATCGAACTCTTTCTCACGACGGGCGAGATCGCCTTGCCGCCGCGCGTCGACGAGATCCAGCAGATCATGAACGAACACCTCGAAGACCATTACGAGTTCTACGGGGAGTACACCGGTGTACGGACCGCGCGTAAGCATATCGCGTGGTATTCGCGTGGCCTGCCGGGGGCAGCCACGTTCCGCCAGCGTATGAATACGCTCGACACCACGCAGGAACAGTTGGCTGCGGTCAACGAGTTTTTCGAAGAGCAGAAGGCGCACTCGGACCGCCTCTGCTATGAACAAGAATCTCCGAGGGAGCTATTAGCCGCATGAGCAAAGCAAACATAGAACAATCTGTGCGCGACAGTCTGGATATGTATTTCCGCGATCTGGACGGCGCACGGCCACACGATGTCTACGATATGGTCGTCTCGGTCGTCGAAAAACCCCTGCTCGAGTTCGTGCTCGGCAAGGCCGACGGCAACCAGTCGCTCGCCGCGGAGTATCTGGGGATCAACCGCAACACGCTGCGCAAGAAGTTGCAGCAGCACGGTCTGCTGTAAGGGGTTCACCGTCCCCGGCCGATCTCGCGCCTTCGCGTCCACCCGCCCGTTTTTGCCGCTTCACTACCGTCCGTCATGATCAAGCAAGCTCTTATTTCCGTCTCCGACAAGACCGGCATCGTCGACTTCGCCAAGTCGCTCGCCGCCCAAGGCGTGTCGATTCTCTCCACTGGCGGCACCGCCAAACTGCTGGCCGACGCGGGTCTGAAGGTGACCGAAGTCGCCGACTACACCGGCTTTCCGGAAATGCTCGACGGCCGCGTGAAGACGCTGCATCCGAAGGTGCACGGCGGCATTCTGGCGCGTCGCGACCTGCCTGAACACATGGCGGCACTCGACAAGCACGCCATTCCGACGATCGACCTGCTCGTGGTGAACCTGTACCCGTTCGTGCAGACGATCGCCAAGGACGACTGCTCGCTCGAAGACGCCATCGAGAACATCGACATCGGCGGCCCGACCATGCTGCGCTCGGCGGCCAAGAACCATCGCGACGTCACCGTCATCGTCGATCCGGCCGACTACGCCGTGGTACTCGACGAAATGAAGGCGAACGGCAACACCGTCGGCTACGCCACGAACTTCCGTCTCGCCACGAAGGTGTTCGCGCACACGGCCCAGTACGACGGCGCGATCACGAACTACCTGACGAGCCTCGGCGAATCGCTGCGTCACAGCGAGCGCTCGGCCTACCCGGCCACGCTGAACCTCGCGTACACCAAGGTGCAGGACATGCGCTACGGCGAGAACCCGCACCAGAGCGCGGCGTTCTACCGTGACATCGTCACGCCGGAAGGCGCGCTGGCGAACTACCGTCAGTTGCAGGGCAAGGAACTGTCGTACAACAACATCGCTGACGCCGATGCCGCGTGGGAATGCGTGAAGACGTTCGAAGCGCCCGCCTGCGTGATCATCAAGCACGCGAACCCGTGCGGCGTGGCCGTGGCGGCATCGCCGGCCGACGCCTACGCGAAGGCCTTCCAGACCGATCCGACGTCAGCCTTCGGCGGCATCATCGCCTTCAACCGCGAAGTCGACGAAGCCGCAGCACAAGCCGTGTCCAAGCAATTCGTGGAAGTGCTGCTGGCGCCGTCGTTCACCGACGCCGCCAAGCAAATCTTCGCCGCCAAGCAGAACGTGCGTCTGCTCGAAGTGCCGCTGGGCAACGGCGTGAACCAGTACGACTTCAAGCGCGTGGGCGGTGGCCTGCTCGTCCAGTCGCCGGACGCGAAGAACGTGGCACCGCACGAACTGCGCGTGGTCACGAAGCGTCACCCGACGCCCAAGGAAATGGAAGACCTGTTGTTCGCCTGGCGCGTGGCGAAGTACGTCAAGTCGAACGCCATCGTGTTCTGCGCCGGCGGCATGACCCTCGGCGTGGGCGCCGGTCAGATGAGCCGTGTGGATTCGGCACGTATCGCAAGCATCAAGGCGCAGAACGCCGGTCTGTCGCTCAACGGTTCGGCCGTGGCGTCGGATGCCTTCTTCCCGTTCCGTGACGGTCTCGACGTGGTGGTCGACGCTGGCGCGACCTGCGTGATCCACCCGGGCGGCTCGATGCGCGACGACGAAGTCATCGCCGCTGCCGATGAACGCAACATCGCCATGCTGATGACGGGCACGCGTCACTTCCGTCACTAAGCGGCTTAGTCTGTCGCTTCGATGACCCCGCAACGGGTCATCGGCCGATACGAAAAAGGACATCTCCGGATGTCCTTTTTTTGTGGCTTCACGCGGCATAGAGGCGTCGGGCGGTGTCACGTCGGCGTCATGTTGGATTCATGTCGGCGATCGGACCCGCGCCCGGCACTGTGCCTGGCACCGGGCGCGTCCGATACTTCCTGCGACGCCCTCCCCCCCGGGTCGACGTCGCACGACGAGGCGGTGACGGTGCCGCCTCTGAAGTCCGCAGTGGTGGCGTTCAGAAGAAGTGCGACAGCCCCACTGCCACACCCAGTTGGTTGCTTCCCGGTACCACGCTCATGCCGTACCCCGTCACGCCGAGATTCGAGCCGTTCTGGTTGCGTGAGAATCCGACCTCCGCGAACAACTGCGTACGCTTGGACAGCAGGTACGCCGCATTCGCCGCCAGCAGATACGGATGTTGATTCGACGAGGTGATGTTGTTGTAGTAAATCGCGCCCGACAGAATCACCTCGGTCACCGGCCGGTATTGCAGGCCCGCGAAGTACAACTCGTTACGTCCGGCCACCCCCGGCACATCGCTCAGATACCACTGGTAGCCGACATACGGCTTGAAGTTGCCTAGGGCGTAGCTCGCACCGGCGGCCACACGCTGGGTCGTTCTGCCCTGCGTCGCGACGGACGTGCCCTGCTGCTGGTCATACACCAGCGAGACATTGAGCGGCCCGTTGGCGTAGCCCACCGACACGCTGTACTCCTTGCCCACACGCCATTCGCCCGGCACCTGTGCGCCGTTGGCAATCGTGGCGTCGTAGCCCGTCGAGAACAAACCCGCGACCTTGAAACCGTTGAAGCTGCCCGCGTACTTGATCGAGTTGTCGGCCTTGCCGACGAACTGGGCGTCCAGCGCCGGTAACGAGTAGCTGTAATACGAAAGCGGGTCGAGTTCGAGGAACGCGTCGTAAATCAGATTCTTCTGACGGCCGATGGTCAGCGCGCCCCAGCCGTTCTGAAGCCCGACATACGCCTGACGTCCGAACATCCGTCCGCCCTGCTGCAACTGCCCCGAATCGAGGTTGAAACCGGCTTCGAGCTGCATGATCGCCTTGAGTCCGCCGCCGAGATCCTCCGAGCCTTTGAAGCCGAAGCGGTTCGGCGCCTGCGATCCGTTACTCACCCGAAAGAGCGACGACTTGTTGCCGTTCGCCGCCACGCCCGCGTTGCTGAGGTATTCCACGCTGTTGTCGAGAATCCCGTAGATCTGCAACCCATCCGCTTTGGCGCCGCCTGCCGCGAGCGTTGACGTCATCGCCATTGCCATCGCCATCCAAACCTTGCGTTTCATGACATTCCCTTATTTATATTGGACTACGAACTACACTACCGTCATGCACTGCGAGCCCGACATCGCGAGACGCCTCATGAGTGCGCGTCACGCCCTGCCGGATGGGGGGAGGATTGCGATAAACGCGTATTACGTACGGCGGCTCTCCGACGCACCGGAGCTCGCCAACGCGTGCGCTTCGGTCACGGTCTGCGGCAACGGCATCGAGCGAGGACGTACACCTGTGGCCCGGCGAATCGCCTGCGCGACCGCCGGCGCCATCGGCGGCAGCGATACCTCGCCGCAACCTTGTGGCGGACGGTCGCTGGGCAGGATCACCGTCTCGATCTTCGGCATCTCCACGAGATACAGCAGCGGGTAATCGCCGAAGTTGCTTTGCTCCACGCCGCCGTTCGCAAACGTGATCTGGCTCTTGAAGGTGTTGGTCAACGCGAACCCGATGCCGCCTTCGATGTTTGCGCGGATGAGGTTGGGGTTGATCGACCGGCCGCAATCGACACCACACACCACGCGTTCGATCTTGAAACGATCGTTCACGATGCGCAGCTCCACAGCGACCGCGACGTATGTCGAGAAGGCCGCACCACGCCCGGTGTACGTGCAGTAGCCGAAGCCGCGATGCACGCCGGGCCGGGGCTTCGCGTGCCATCCGGCGGACGTCACGGTCGTCTCGATCACCCGGGTGGCCAGCGGATCGTGCCGGAGCAGACGTTTGCGATAGTCGATGGCGTCGATGCCGGCCGCGTCCGCCAACTCGTCGATGAAACTCTCAAGGAAGAAGACGCTCGACGTCGACCCGACCGATCGCATGAAACTCACGGGAATGTTCGGTTGCGGCACGTCGATGCCTTCGACCAGCAGATTCGGTACCGCGTAGACGAGGTCGTAAAGCCCGTCGAGCATGGTCTCGTCGTAACCCGCCTTCTCGTAGTGATCCTTCTTGATCACGTTGTACATCGACTGTCCGGCCACGCGCAGGTGCATCGCCCTGGGCAATCCGTCGTTGCCGAGCACGGCCTGGAAGCGACCCGAGGCACAGGGGCGATAGAAGCCGTGACGAATGTCGTCCTCACGCGAGCGAATCACCTTGACGGGGCGCCCTACGGCCGCCGACGCCACCGCCGCGTGAATCACGAAGTCGGGCACGTACTTGCGTCCGAAACTGCCGCCGAGGAAGGTCGTGTGCACGATGACTTTCTCCGGCGGCAGCTTGAAGATGCCGCCGAGCGCCCAGCGCACTTTGTCCTGCCCCTGAATCGGGCCCCAGACTTCGATTTCGCCTTTGTCCTTGCGTACGTGCACCGTGGCATTCACGGGTTCCATCGTCGCGTGGACGATGTAGGGCGTGTGATATTCCGCCGTCACGACCTTGCCACCCGCGGCGATCAGTCCTTGCGCGTCGCCGATGTTCGTGGCGACGCCGCCCCGGGCATGCATCAGCGCCTCGCGACGCTGCGCGAGAATCGTCGTGCTGTCGGCGGCAGGGCCGGCGTTCCATTCGACGTCGAGCGCGTCGCAGGCCCGCTTCGCGCGCCAGTAGTCGTCGGCCACCACGATCACGGCATCCTTGGCCAGCACTACGCCGTGCACGCCTTTGCGCGACTGGATCTCGTCGCGGTTACGCACCGACAGCGGCACGCCACCGGACGTCGGCGCCATGCGAATCGCGCCGCACAACATGTCCGGCACTTTCACGTCGATGCCGAAGACGGCCGAGCCGTCGACTTTCGGCGGAGTATCGAGACGCGCCACCGACTTGCCGATCAACGCATGCGCGCTATCGTTCTTCAGTCGCGGATGCGGGTTGAGTGGCAGTTTCGCCGCCTCGGTGACCAGTTCGCCGTAGCCGAACGAGCGGCCGGACTGCGGGTGCAGCACGCGGCCGTCTTTCGTCACGCAGTTGGTCGTGCGAACGCCGAAGCGCCGCGCAGCCACCGTGACGAGCGCTTCCCTCGCCTGCGCCCCGGCAATGCGCAGGCGCTCGTAGAACAGCGTCGCCGACATCGATGCGCCGACGAATTGCTGCAAGGCTTCGTTGGCGGCAGCAGTGCGATACGCATCGCGCGCCGTCACGAACTCAACGCGCACGCGCCGCCAGTCGGCATCCAGTTCGTCGGCCAGCACCTGAGGTAATCCGGTGTACACGCCCTGCCCGACTTCGCATTGCGACAGGCCGAGCACGGTCGTGCCGTCGGCATCGATACGAATCCAGTCGTTGATCTCGACGAGGGCGTCACCGGCGGCACGCGCTTCCGGGCTGGCGAGCCACGATGCGGATATCGGGATCATCAGACTGCCGACAGTCAGCGACATCCCCTTGAGCCAGTGACGTCGCGACGGCGAGGTCGGGGCATTCGTCGTCGCGCGCTCGGCGGCGATCATCGTCGGTTCAGCGTTTGGCTGCGTCATGGATCGCCTCGCGGATACGGTGATAGGTGGCGCACCGGCAAAGATTGGTCATCGCCTCGTCGATTTGTGCGCCGGTCGGCTTCGGGTGCTTGTCGAGCAACGCAGCGGCGGCCATCACCATGCCGGACTGGCAGTAGCCGCATTGCGGCACGTCCTTGGCAATCCACGCCTGCTGAATCGGATGCGAACGCGCAGGCGACAGGGCTTCGATGGTTGTGATGCGCTTGCCGGCCACTGCCGAGACCGGCAGGACGCAGGTGCGCGTGGCCACGCCGTCGAGATGTACCGTGCAGGCGCCACACGCGCCGATGCCGCAACCGTATTTGGTGCCGGTGAGGCCCGCCGCGTCGCGAATCACCCATAGCAATGGCGTGTCGTCTTCGCCGTCGAAGACGAAGGGTCGCCCGTTGAGCTGGAATTCCATTGACTCTCCCGTTGTGACTGCCGCCGGCTGCGCCCGAACGCTCGGGGCGCTGACAGATGGCGAGTGAATTCTCACAACGAGGAAATTGCCGGACAACGGCCGTGCGGCCCGAAAAGGATGCCGTTCGTCCAGAGACGGGAAAACCCTCAGGCGCTCAATGCCCCAGCTCGCAGCTCCGGAGATACTCGCGCGGTGGCAGGCCGTAGCATCGGCGAAAGGCCCGCGTAAAGGCTTTCTCGGAGGCGTAGCCAACGGCATCGGCCACATCGGAGACACGCGCACCAGCGCCCGCCAGACGCTCTGCGGCGAGATACATTCGGTGCGTGGTGAGATACGTCATCGGCGACTCGCCGACGAGTTCGCGAAAGCGCAGACAGAACTTCGATCTCGACATGCCCGCGATGGCAGCGAGTTGTTCGACGGTCCACGAGCGTTGCGGCGCCTCGTGCATGGACGCGATAGCCCGCCCCAGTTGCAGATTCGTCATCCCGCGCAGCCAATGCGTGCTCGCGCTGCCGTGCTTGCCGAGATACGCGCGCAGAATCTGCACGAACAGTACGTCGGCCAGACGCGCCACGGCCACCCGCCAGCCGGCGCCGCGCTGCATCGACTCTTCGATGAAACCGGCGATGGTCGTCGTCAGCAATGCCGGCACGGCGGGGTCGCCGGCACGAATGTGGATCACCGGCGGAAGCGATGCCAGCAGCGGATTGCGCACCCGCTCGCGGAACATCACGACACCGGTGTAAAGATCGCTCACTGCGCCGTCGCCGCCTGCGCGAAAAGCCAGTGGCGTGTCGAGGCGTGGCTCGATCCCCTGTGCCGACATCATGGCTTCGAAGACGACGGGCGTCTCGTCGAGCGACGAACACATCACATGCTCATGGCCGTGGGGCAACAGTACGCAATCCCCCGGTTCGACGCGCAACGGCGCCATGCCCGCCACGACGAGATAGAACGGCTCGCCCGTTGCCGTGCGAAACGGCGCGCCGTCGAGTGCCGGTTTGCGCAGTGACCACGGTGCCCCGAAGGTGAAACGGCCGGTGACGACAGCATCCGCGCGCAGGTCACCAAGGACGTCGCTCAGCGGGTCCATCGCGCCCTGCCTTGCGCAAAGTCATCGCTTAATTGTTTCATGGGTGGAACTTTGATTTATGGATGGATAAATCGAAGTATGCCGTTTTGCTGATCGGAAAAGTATTGGGATTGACCTGAGGGGCGCAAGGGAGCGCGTAGCCCGAAGCGGCTGATGTGCTTGGCGTCGGGATAGGGGGAATCGAGGAAGCGGGGAAGCGGGGAAGCGGCCGAGCGGCGAGTGACGTTGAGCAGTCACGTTGCGCAGCTTCGGCCTGTGCCATCGCTATGGCGCCGCATGGGCGCTCCGGCAAGGCCGCCGGATATCGAAGACTAGCGGCGAGCGACCGTCGTCAGGAAGACGTCTGCCAAAGGGGTGACCGCGCGCAGTTCGCAGACATCGGCGTCATCCGCGATCCCATCCGTCGCGCCTGCGTCGATACGGAGGGCGTGGCCGGCCGGCACGACAAGCGTCGGCCCATCGCGGAACGACACCTGCACGTCGCCTTGCGCGCAGTAGAGAAACGCGACGGCATCGACGGTATTCGGTAGCGTCCACGTCAGCGCTTCGCCTTCGAGACGATGCTGCGCCAGCGTGTGCTGCCAGCCGTCGCGACGCGTCATGACGTTGAAGTCGTCGATCGGCACGCCGTCCACTTCGAGCGACGGCGTGCTGCTGACCGCCAACTCGCCAGGGAAAGCATACGGCGACGTGCGCGTCGTGAGCGTGACGCCCGAACGCCCTTCGACCGCCAGCGTCAACGTGCCGCCACGCACGATGGCAAGCGAGCGATCGATGCCCGCGAACACCGAGAACGGCCCCGGCACGGCGACGGTCGCCGTGCTGATGCGCCAGTCGAAGCCGTCCTCACCTGCGCGACGCGATACCGCCAACTCCGTCGTCACACCCTGGCCGTTCTTCCACGGCATCTTCAGAAAATCGGCCGGGCCGAGTGCTTGCAGTTTCATTCGACGTATCTGGAAAACGAAGGGATCGACGCTGTGGCCGACACGGGGGTCGTTGATCGTGTCGACGAGAATGTCGGCGGTCGTGTCGAGTTATTGACGGACTTCGCCGTGACCGAACACGACATACTTCAGGCTCGTCAGCCCTTCGAGACCGACCGGGCCGCGCGCGTGAAGCTTGTCGTTCGAGATACCGATCTCCGCGCCGAGGCCGAACTCGAAGCCGTCCGCAAAACGCGTGCTCGCGTTGATCATCACGCTGGCCGAATCGACTTCACGCAGGAACTGCATGGCGTCGGTGTAGTTCTCGGTGACGATGGCGTCCGTATGGTGCGAACCGTAGCGATTGATGTGCGCAATGGCCGGGGCCATGCCGTCGACGATCTTGATCGCGAGCACCGGTGCCAGATACTCCGTCGACCAGTCCTCTTCCGTGGCGGCGATGGCGCCGCTCACACCGGCGTCCTGGAGTGCGGCGAGCGTGCGCTCGCAACCGCGCAGCTCCACCTGCTTGCTCTGGAACATGCGCGCAATGGCCGGCAACTGATCGATGGCCTGCTGATCGACAAGCAGCGTCTCCATCGTGTTGCAGGTGCCGTAGCGGTGCGTCTTGGCGTTCTCGCAGATCGCCAGCGCCTTGGCCGGATCGGCGAGACCGTCGACATAAACGTGGCAGATGCCGTCGAGGTGCTTGATCATCGGCACGCGCGCGTCCTGCATCAGACGGGCAATGAGGCTCTTGCCACCGCGCGGCACGATCACGTCGACATACTCGGTCATGGTGATGAGCTCGCCGACGGCAGCACGATCCGGGGTGCTCACGACCTGCACGGCGTCGCCGGGCAGACCGGTCGCGGCCAGTGCATCGGCGATGAGCGCCGCCAGCGCCGTGTTGCTTTCGATGGCTTCGGAGCCGCCACGCAGAATGGTCGCGTTGCCCGACTTGAGGCAAAGTGCGGCGGCGTCGATGGTCACGTTCGGACGCGACTCGTAAATGATGCCGATCACCCCCAGCGGGACACGCATCTGCCCCACCTGAATGCCGCTCGGCTGCACACGCACGTTGCTGATTTCGCCGATGGGATCGGACAGCCCGGCGATCTGGCGCAGGCCCTCGATCATCGTGCGCAGCGCTTTGTCGGACAGCGTGAGGCGGTCGATGAACGCCGCGTCCTGACCGTTGGCGCGAGCGCGTTCGAGATCCCGGCGGTTCACTTCCTGCAATTTCGCACCGTCACGCTCGATGGCGTCGGCAATCGCTAGCAGCGCGCGGTTCTTGGCAGCGGTGTCGGCACGCGCCATTGCGCGCGATGCTTCGCGGGCGCGTTGGCCCAGCGATTGCATGTAGGCTTTGATATCCATGTCGTCGGTTTCGGTTCGGCGAACGTGTCGCCAGAGTGTTCTGCGGATGGTCGAAGCGAGCGAGGCTCGCCAATTCGGGCGCCCCGGCATCGCGCATCACCGGTGTTGCGTCAGATTGTCCGTCAATTGCGGCAACCTTGCTGGCGCATCTCCCGTCGTCCGGGAGCGGAGACCTCGCGAAGCTTGCGGGGATTTGCAGGGGATGGGCGCGATCTACGCGTGTGCCGGACGCCCGGCACGGGTAGAGCGCGCCATCGGCGGTCGCTCGCCGGCGAGCAACAAGCCGAGCTGCAGCATGCCGTCCCAGGGATCGCCCGGCAAACCGTCGGCACGCAACCCCTTGACCTGCCGGTCCAGACGCGCAGCCAGTTGCAACGCCTGAGCGAGCATGGGCGCCGTGACGCGATTGGCCGCCTGTTCCATCAGCCGTTCGCGCGGCCCCCAGACACGATATTCGCGCAGCAGCATCGCGAGCGGTTTGCCCGACGCCATACCGCGTGTGATCTTGGCGAGCGTGCGGACTTCCTCCGTCAGCGCCCACAGCACGAGCGGTGCCGCCTCGCCCTCACCGCGCAGGCCATCGAGCATGCGCACGAGACGCGCCACGTCACCCGCCAGCACGGCTTCGCTGAGCTTGAAGACGTCGTAACGCGCCACGTTCAGCACGGCATCCTGCACCTGTTCGAACGTCAGCGCACCCGACGGATACAGCAGACCCAGCTTCTGAATTTCCTGATGCGCCGCGAGCAGATTCCCTTCGACGCGATCGGCAATGAACTGCAACACACGTCGCCCCGGCTCACCGGATTCGACACGTTGCCCCTGCGCACCGAGACGCTGGGCAATCCAGTCCGGCAGTCGGGCCCGGTCGACGGGATCGACCTTCACCGTGACGCCGACACGATCGAGCGAAGTGAACCAGTCGGACTTGTTGGCCGCGGCATCGAGCCGGGGCAGCGTGATGATGGTGAGCACGTCGCTGTTGGCGGCGTCGGCATGCGCCTTGAGCGCTGCGCCACCGTCCTTGCCCGGCTTGCCGCCAGGAATACGCAGCTCGATGAGCTTGCGATCGCCGAAGAGCGACATCGACTGCCCGGCGTTGGCCAGCGCGCCCCAGTCGAAGCTGCGCTCCACGCTGAGCACGTCGCGCTCGGTATAGCCGCCGGCACGCGCCGCAGCACGCACGCGATCTACCGCCTCCTGCACAAGCAGGCTCTCGTCGCCGTAGATCGTATAGATCGGCGAGAGTGTCTTGGCGAGGTGCGCGTCGAGCGCGTCGGGGCGCAGTTGCATGGCGGCGGGGATATCGTCCTGAGAAAGATTCGAGCGAAAGATTCGAGCGTTAGGGCGTTACTCTTCCGGCTTGACGTCAGGCATCTCCTTCACAGCTTCCATGCGACGGATGATCTGATCGACGGCATCTTTTTGCATATCGCGGTTGAGCAGCGCAGCTTCCGCGTCGCGCGCATTCGATTCGCTATCGCTATACGGGAGATTGCGGACGAGGCGGATCGTCGTCAACGGAATGATCGGTCGGCCATCGGGCGTGACAAGCTGGAACGTAAAAGCGCTGCGCATCTCGTATTCGCGCGCCTGACCGTTCGAGTCGAGGCTCACCGCCGTACGCGTGTTGGCAACGCTGATGATCTCCAAACGAGCGTCCGCATCCTTGGGATCGGTCACGACGATCGTGCCTTTACTGCCATAGCGGATATATCGGGAGATATCGACGGCCATCTGCCCACCGCCGGAAATGAACAGGCGATGGAACGCATACTCGCTCGCGCCGCGCAACTGGAAGCCGCAAGCGCTCAGCGCCAATGCAGTCGCCAGCAATGCGACCCAACCGAAAACCCTGCGCGTCATGCCGACGCCTCGTTGCGCGGATGTCATTTGCACGTGATGTGCCCTCTTCTCACCAAACGTCGTCAAATCGTCCGGGGCGGTATTCCACCGCCCCGTTTATCGGATCACACGGATCGCGATATGCCTCAGACCACCACGTTCACGAGTCGGCCCGGCACGACGATCACCTTCTTCACCGGCTTGCCTTCGCCAAACTTCGCCGTCATCTCGTGTGCGAGCGCAGCCTGCTCGATGGCCTCGCGCGAGGCATCCTTCGCCACGCGCACCGCGCCGCGGACCTTGCCGGCCACTTGCAACACGAGCTCGATCTCATCTTGCACGAGCGCCGCTTCGTCGACTTCCGGCCATGCGGCGTCGAGCAGATCCCCCGCTTCGGCGGCGTATCCCAGCTCCACCCACAGACCATGCGTGACGTGCGGCACGACCGGATACAGCACGCGCAGCAGAATGCCGTAGCACTCGCGCACAGCACCGGCGCCTGCGGCACCCTTGTCGCTTTCGATCGCGTTGAGCATCTTCATCGCAGCCGACACGACCGTGTTGTACTGCACGCGCTGATAGTCGTAGTTGGCTTGCTTGAGCACGCTGTGAATTTCGAGACGCAGTGCCTGCGCCGCAGGATTCGCCGTATCGATGGCCGCATCCGTCTGACGCAGCAACGCAGCCTGCGACTGACCGAAGCCCCACAGGCGACGCAGGAAGCGGCTCGCACCTTCCACACCGGCACCCGACCATTCGAGTTGTTGCTCAGGCGGCGCGGCAAACATCACAAACAGACGGGCCGTGTCGGCACCGTACTGATCGATCAGCGACTGCGGGTCCACCCCGTTGTTTTTCGACTTCGACATCTTCTCGATGCCGCCGAGCGCCACATCGCCGCCGTCGGCCTTCGACGTGGCGCCGAGCGGACGGCCCTTGTCGTCGAACTGCACCTGCACGTCGAGCGGGTTGAACCACGTCTTCTTGCCCGAGGTGTCTTCGCGATAGAAGGTCTCGTTGAGCACCATGCCCTGGGTGAGCAGGTTCTGCGCCGGTTCCTTGAAGCTCACCAGCCCCAGATCGCGCATGACCTTGGTCCAGAAGCGCGAGTAGAGCAAGTGCAGAATCGCGTGTTCGATACCGCCGATGTACTGATCCATCGGCATCCAGTAGTCGGTCCGCTCGTCGACCATGGTCTCGGCGTCCGGGCAGGCGTAGCGCGAGAAGTACCACGACGAATCCACGAAGGTGTCCATCGTGTCCGTCTCGCGGCGTGCGGGCTTGCCGCACTTCGGGCAATCGCACTTCAGGAACGCTTCGGACTTGGCGAGCGGATTGCCCGTGCCGTCCGGCACGAGATCCTCGGGCAACACGACCGGTAGGTCCTTCTCAGGGACCGGCACCGCGCCGCACGAGTCGCAATGAATGATCGGGATCGGCGTGCCCCAGTAACGCTGGCGCGAGATACCCCAGTCGCGCAGACGGAACGTGACCTGCTTGTCGCCCGCGCCCTTTGCCTTGAGATCGGCGGCGATGGCATCGATGGCGGCCGCGAAGCCCAGACCGTCGTACTTGCCGCTGTTGATCAGCGTGCCTTCCTTCTCGCCGTACCAGGCTTGCCAGGCATCGGTCGAATACGTCTGACCTTCCACGGCGACGACCTGTCGGATCGGCAGGTTGTACTTGCGCGCAAACGCGAAGTCGCGCTCATCGTGCGCCGGCACGCCCATCACGGCGCCTTCGCCGTAACCCATCAGCACGTAGTTGCCGATCCAGACTTCGACCTTGTCGCCGGTGAGCGGATGCGTGACGAAGAAACCCGTCGGCATGCCCTTCTTTTCCATCGTGGCGATATCGGCCTCGGCCACGCCACCCTGCTTGCACTCGGCGATGAAGGCCTGCAAGTCGGGACGGTCGGCCGCAAGACGCGTTGCCAGCGGATGCTCGGCCGCAATCGCGGCGAAGGTCACGCCCATGATCGTGTCGGCACGCGTGGTGAACACGCGCAGCAGCTTCTGCTCGCCATCGAGTTCGTACGGGAAGCCGAAGTTCACGCCGAAGCTCTTGCCGATCCAGTTCTGCTGCATCACCTTCACGCGCTCGGGCCAGCCGAGATCGTCGAGGTCGCCGAGCAATTCATCGGCGTATTCCGTGATGCGCATGTAGTACATCGGGATTTCGCGCTTTTCGACGAGCGCGCCCGAGCGCCAGCCGCGACCGTCGATCACCTGCTCATTGGCGAGCACGGTCTGATCGATCGGATCCCAGTTCACCGTACCGGTCTTCAGGTAGACGACGCCCTTTTCGAGCATCTTCAGGAACAGCCACTGGTTCCAGCGGTAGTAGTCAGGCTTGCAGGTGGCGACTTCGCGCGACCAGTCGATCGCCAGGCCCATGGCCTGCATCTGCTTCTTCATGTAATCGATGTTGTCGTACGTCCACTTGGCCGGCGGCACGCCGTTGGCCATCGCGGCGTTTTCCGCCGGCATGCCGAACGCGTCCCAGCCCATCGGCATGAGCACGTTATAGCCGCGCATGCGCATCTGGCGGTACATCACATCGTTGATGGTGTAGTTGCGCACGTGCCCCATATGCAGCTTGCCCGACGGGTACGGCAGCATCGAGACGCAATAGAATTTCTGTTTATCCGCGCGCTCGGTGGTCTTGTAGGCGTCGATCGCCTGCCAGTGAGACTGGGCGGAGGCTTCGACGTCGGCGGGAACGTATTTTTCTTGCATGATGGGTCGGCGGATAGGATTCGGCTCGGTTTCGGCCCCGCGCGTACGCGTCACATGGTGCGCGGTACGCAGGATTTACAGGGCGGATCCGGGGAAAACGATGATTATAACGCCGCCGGGAGTCGATTCGGCGTCACGTCGGCGAGGGGGTGAGGTCTTTGCGTCGCTTTCACTCGCTCACGGGCGGGCGAAGTGATCGGACTGGAACGACGCGCGCCTCAATGAAGGCGTAGGCACACCGGAGATGTCGTCCGGGGACGAAAAGTCCCGAAGCGCCCCGAAGGGAGCCGGTGAGGCCGGCGACGTCTCGAGGGAACACCCCGAACGGCGCCCGGCCGCACCATCAGTCACCCGGTGCAAACCCGCGCTGGATCAGCGTAGGCCGAGCACGTCCTGCATGTCGAACAGGCCCGTCTTGTGCTGTGCGAGGAAGCGGGCAGCACGCAGCGAACCCTGTGCGTACGACAGACGGCTCGACGACTTGTGCGTGATCTCGATACGCTCGCCGATGCCGGCGAACAGCACCGTGTGATCGCCGACGATATCGCCACCGCGTACCGTCGCGAAACCGATCGTCGACGGATCGCGCTCGCCGGTCACGCCTTCGCGGCCGTAAATGGCGCATTCCTTCAGATCACGGCCCAGCGCTTCGGCGACGACTTCGCCCATGCGCAGTGCCGTACCCGACGGCGCGTCGACCTTGTGACGGTGATGCGCCTCGATGATTTCGATGTCGTAGCCCGTGTTCAGGATCTTGGCAGCGATCTCGAGCAGCTTGAACGTGGCGTTCACGCCCACGCTCATGTTCGGTGCGAAGACGACGGCCACACGCTCCGCGCCCTTGGCCAGAAGGGCCTTGTCTTCCTCCGAAAAGCCGGTCGTGCCGACGATCATCTTCACGCCGTGCTTTTCCGCCGCCGCCAGATGCGCGAGCGTACCTTCCGGACGTGTGAAGTCGATCAGGTACTCGGCGTTCGCAAGCGCGGCATCGAGATCCGACGTGATCTTGACGCCCGTGTCGCGGCCAAGGAAAGCGCCGGCGTCGATGCCCAGCGCGGGGCTGCCCTCGCGGTCGAGCGCACCGACCAGTTCGGCGTCGTCCGCCGCGAGCACGGTTTCGATCAGCATCCGGCCCATACGGCCGGAGGCGCCTGCAATCGCAATCTTCATCATGGTGAGTCTTTCGTCTTCTTTCTGCTGGCTTTGCGCGGCTTGCCGCACCTTACCGCAACTTATTGCGGTGCGGAGAACAGGCCACCGCCGGAGGTCACGCGCGGCGACGGGACCAATCCCGTGCCGGTTGCCGTACCTGAGGCGGGAGCGCTGAGGGCGGGTGTAGCGGACGGTGCCGGAGCCGGCTTCGCAGCGGCAGCCACATTGGCGGCAGCATCCGTCGACACCGTCGCGACATCGGTCGGCGCCGGCGTAGCGGTCAGGGCAGCGGCTGCGGCATTGGGCGCCGGTGCGGCGCCCTCGGCGGCGGCGGCACTGGCCGTCGACGGGGCAGGCGCGTCCGTCTTCACGGTCTTGCCCTTCTGGCCGTCGATTTCCTGCACCAGTTGGTATTCCGTCGGCAGATTCTCGCCGCCTTCCCAACGGGCCAGCGTATCGCCTTCGAAATACACCTTCAGGTGACGCTCCTGCACCACCGACGCGTTGCCGCGCTTGAAGTAGAAGACGTAATCCCAGCGATTGGCGTGGAAGATGTCGGTGAGCAGCGGCGTACCGAGCAACTGACGAACCTGATCGCGCGTCATGCCGGGTTTGAGCTGATCGTAGGCTTCCTTCGACACGAAGTTGCCCTGGACGATGTTGATTCGATACGGCGTGACCACGCCGATCACTTTGTCGGTCACGCTGTCATACGTCGAGCAGCCGGCCAGCGCCAGGAATGCCGCCGCTGCACAGACGGAGAACGGAAGGGAGAGATAACGACGCAAATCTGACTCGCTTTCAAAAAAATCGAACTTGATCCGGCACGCCGTGCGCACCGCCACATCGCCCCCGTTGACGGCACTACCGTCCCGTTTGCCCCGGTTTGCGCCCGGGCAAGGCAAAAAGGCATTATTATTGGGGCTGTATTGTACTCTAGGGACGTAGAGCGATGCCGAATCCCGCCGATCTGAAAAATATCGGACTGAAAGCCACGCTTCCGCGCCTCAAGATTCTGGAAATCTTCCAGAACAGTGAGGTGCGCCACTTGACCGCTGAAGACGTATATCGTCATCTGCTCGGCGAAAATCTCGATATCGGTCTGGCCACGGTTTACCGTGTGTTGACCCAATTCGAACAAGCCGGGCTATTGTCGCGCAGCAACTTTGAATCCGGCAAGGCCGTTTTCGAACTCAACGAAGGCCATCACCACGATCACCTCGTGTGCATGGACTGCGGTCGCGTCGAGGAATTCTTCGACGCCGAGATCGAACGCCGTCAGAAGTTGATCGCCAAGGAACGCGGTTTCGCGCTCCAGGAGCACTCGCTAGCGATGTATGGCAGCTGCACGAAGGACCCTTGCCCACACCGCCAGAAAAACTAAGTATGAGATTATCAGAATGTCTTCTTATGAAGGCATTCTGGGAATCTTCCCGCTTCTTGCTGCCCGTTTGAATGAATCGGGGGCACGCGTCACCTCAAATCGCAGTCCGTCAATTGCGTCGAGGCAAAGAAAAAGCCGCCGTCTTTCGACAGCGGCTTTTTTACGTCGACAAGCAACAGCGACTTACTTCGCAGCCATCAGCGCGACGGTCGTGTCGAGCATGCGGTTCGAGAAGCCCCACTCGTTGTCGTACCACGAGCTCACCTTCACCAGGCGACCCGAGACCTTCGTCAGGGTGCCGTCGAAGTTCGACGATGCCGGGTTGTGGTTGAAGTCGACGGACACCAGCGGTGCCGTGTTGTACGTGGCGATCGCCTTCAGCGAGCCTTCGGCAGCTTCCTTCAGGATCGCGTTGACTTCGTCCACCGTCGTATCGCGCTTGGCGATGAACGACAGGTCGACGATCGACACGTTGATCGTCGGGACGCGGATCGCGTAGCCATCCAGCTTGCCATTGAGTTCCGGCAGCACCAGACCGACGGCCGAAGCAGCGCCCGTCTTCGTCGGGATCATGCTCATCGTGGCCGAACGGGCACGGCGGAGGTCTTCGTGATAGACGTCCGTCAGCACCTGGTCGTTCGTGTAAGCGTGAACGGTCGTCATCAGGCCCGTTTCCAGACCGATCTTGTCGTGCAGCGGCTTGACCAGCGGTGCCAGACAGTTCGTGGTGCACGAAGCGTTCGAGATGACCGTGTCGGTCGACTTGAGCACGCCTTCGTTCACGCCGAACACGACCGTTGCGTCCACATCCTTGCCGCCCGGGGCCGAGATGATGACCTTCTTCGCACCGCCCTTCAGGTGAGCGCTGGCCTTTTCCTTCGTGGTGAAGAAGCCCGTGCACTCGAGCACGACGTCCACGCCCAGCTCGCCCCACGGCAGTTCTGCCGGGTTGCGGTTGGCCAGCACGCGAATCTTGTCGCCGTTGACGACCATATAGTCGCCGTCGACCGTCACGGTGCCCGGGAACTTGCCGTGCGCCGTGTCGTATTGCGTCAGGTGGGCGTTCGTCTGTGCGTTGCCGAGATCGTTGATGGCGACGATTTCGATGTCGTGCTTCTTACCGCCTTCGTAGTGGGCACGCAGTACGTTGCGGCCGATACGGCCGTAGCCGTTAATAGCGACGCGAATGGTCATGGGGGTATCTCCGTAAGGTCTAACGAAATCAGCCAAGCACGGACTTGACCGTCGCGACCACGTGGTCGACGGTGAAGCCGAAGTGTTTGAACAGCACGCCGGCCGGGGCCGACTCGCCAAAGGTGTCGATGCCGACCACGCCGCCTTCCAGGCCGACGTACTTGTGCCAGAACGCCGTCACACCGGCCTCGACGGCCACACGCGGCACGCCGCGCGGCAGCACGCTCTCGCGGTAGGCCTTGTCCTGACGATCGAACACGTTGGTCGACGGCATGGACACGACACGCGCGGCAATGCCCTCGGCGGCCAATGCTTCAGCGCCCTTGAGCGCCAGATCCATTTCCGAACCGGTCGCGATCAGCACGATCTGCGGATTGGCCACGTCGCGCAGCACATAACCGCCACGACGGATGTCCGCGATCTGCGCATCGCTGCGCGAGACGAACGGCAGGTTCTGACGGCTGAGCACCAGACTCGACGGACCGTCGTGACGCTCGACCGCAGCCACCCAGGCGGCAGCCGTCTCGGTCGTATCGCACGGACGCCACAGGTCCATTTGCGGAATCAGGCGCAGGCTCGAGACGTGCTCGATCGACTGGTGCGTCGGGCCATCTTCACCCAGACCGATCGAATCGTGCGTGAACACGAAGATCGAGCGCAGCTTCATGAGCGCCGCCATGCGCAGCGCGTTGCGGCTGTAGTCGGAGAACGTCAGGAACGTGCCGCCGAACGGGATGTAACCGCCGTGCAGCGCAATGCCGTTCATGATGGCGCTCATGCCGAACTCGCGCACACCGTAGTTGATGTGATTACCGAACTGCACGCCCTCTGCGTTGGCGCGCACGGCCTTGCTGGCCTTCCAGTTCGTGAGGTTCGAGCCGGTCAGGTCGGCCGAGCCGCCCAGGAATTCCGGCAGCACGGCGGCAAGCCCTTCGATGGCCAGTTGCGACGCTTTACGCGTAGCGACCGTTTCGGCTTTCTCGTTGGTCTTGGCGATGAGCGCGGCAGCGGCCGACTTGAAGTCGCCCGGCAGTTCGCCCTTCATACGGCGCTCGAACTCGGCAGCTTCGGCCGGGAACTGGCTGCGATACGCGGCAAAACGCTCGTTCCAGGCAGCTTCGGCCTGTTGACCGGCAGCCTTGGCGTCCCACGCGGCGTAGACATCGGCCGGCACTTCGAACGGCGGCAGATTCCAGCCCAGCGCGGCGCGCGTCGCGGCGATTTCGTCGGCGCCCAGCGGAGCACCGTGCACGTCATGACCGCCTTCCTTGTTCGGTGCGCCCTTGCCGATCAGCGTCTTGCAGCAGATCAGCGTCGGACGATCCGATGTCTTGGCTTGCGCGATGGCGGCGTCGATGGCGTCGACGTCATGACCGTCGATACCGCGGATCACGTTCCAGCCATAGGCTTCGAAACGCTTCGGGGTATCGTCGGCGAACCAGTACTCGACGTCACCGTCGATCGAGATACCGTTGTCGTCGTACAGCGCGATCAGCTTGTTCAGACGCAGCGTGCCTGCCAGCGAACAGGCTTCGTGCGAAATGCCTTCCATCAGGCAACCGTCGCCGAGGAATGCATACGTATAGTGGTCGACGATGTCGTTGCCCGGGCGGTTGAATTCCTTGGCGAGCAGCGCTTCGGCGAGTGCGAAACCCACGGCGTTGGTAATGCCCTGACCGAGCGGGCCCGTGGTCGTCTCGACGCCCGGGGTGATACCCACTTCGGGGTGACCCGGCGTCTTGCTGTGCAGTTGACGGAAGTGCTTGAGCTCTTCGATCGGCAGGTCGTAACCCGTCAGATGCAGCAACGAGTAGATGAGCATCGAGCCGTGACCGTTCGACAGCACGAAGCGGTCGCGATCGGCCCAGTGCGGGTTCACGGGATTGTGCTTGAGATGGCGGCCCCAGAGAGCGACCGCGATATCGGCCATGCCCATCGGCGCGCCAGGGTGACCGGAGTTGGCCTGTTGGACCGCGTCCATGGAAAGGACGCGGATGGCGGAAGCCATCAGCGCAGCCGTAGCAGGAGAGGAGTTCGTCATGGTGACCAGCCGGAAGAGCGGGCGTGCCCCGTTGCCGCGAGCCGCCGCGCGAAATTCAAATGCAGGAAAAGACCGAGATTTTACCAGAATCGACCATCGCCCGGGTCGGTAACGGCGAACTTCCTCAGTCGACGGGAACGTGGAATCATGCGAAGAAGTGATGTGATCGGCACAAATTAGAGGAAGTTGCCTCGCCAATGACCGCCAAAACCCCCACCCCCGCGCGTGAATCCGGACAGGAAACACCGTCTCTGACACCCGCTTACGACACCCCGGCCTGGGCGCCGCTCGGCGCGTGGGCCCGCTATGCGTTCGCCGCGCGTGCCGTCTACGCCACGACCTCGGCACATCAGCACATCGAGATCGTCGATCTGCCCGCGTTCGGCAACCTTGGGCGGGCGTATCGGCTTGACGGCCGTTTCATGGCGTCACTGGCCGACGCGCACATTTGCCACGAATGCATGGTGCACCCGCTGTTGCTCGCGCACGGCCATGCGCAACGCGTGCTGATCCTTGGCGGCGGAGATGGCGGCTCCGCGCGCGAAGTCCTGCGACATGCCACCGTGAGGGAGGTCGTCGTCGCTGAGCTGGACCCTCAGGTCCCCGCCGTCGTCCTGCAATACATGCCGTCGCTGCCGGACGGCGCGTTCGACGATGCGCGCACGACGCTCGTCATCGGCGACGCCCGGGATCTCGTCGACGCGGCCCTCGCGAAAGGTGACCGGTTCGACGCGATCGTCTTCGATCTGACGGAGGCGGACGGCGACGCGGCGTCGCTGCACGATGCGCCTTTTTTCGAAAAAATCCGCGCGCTGCTCGCACCTCGCGGCGGCATCGCCTTGCAACTTGGCGCACCGTGGTTCGAGGCAGCGCAAGTGCGCCGCATGCTTGATGCGCTGCGTTCGGTGTTCCGCCATGTCTCGCCGATGACAACCTACGTGCCGCTCTACGGTACCCAATGGGCGCTTGCGCTCGCCAGCGACACGCTCGATACCCATGACCTCGATGCGTTGACGTCCCTCGCGTTGCCGCCTACGCTGGACGGGTTGCGGCACTACTCACCATCGCGCCATCCCGCGCTATTCGACATTTCGCCGGAACTGCGCGGCATCTTCGGCGATATCCCGCCGTCGGCGCCCCGGTCCCGCTAACGTCATGACGCATTCGCGCGCCCGCACCGAAATCGCGACGGAGATGAACCGCCCACGTGTTCCTTGTATATTGAGAACTTGTCACGACGACTCGCCGGCCTCCCCATCGACCCTCACCACCGGCGAACTCAACGGAGCACCGTCATGTCCGACCCCCGCCCATCCCATGTGCCGTGGCTGACCCCCTATCTGACCGTGCGCGATGCCAGAGCGTCGGCCACGTTCTATGAGCAGGCGTTCGGCTTCGCGGTACACGACATGGTGGACGACGATGGCGCCGTCATGCACGTCGAAATGTTCTATCAGGGCCAACTGATCCTGATGTTCGCCCCCGAAGGGGCCTTTGCGACGACCGCTCGCACGCCACGCACCTCAGGCGTCGAAGCGCCGCAGAGCTTCTATGTGTACACGGAAGATGTCGACGCCCTGTACGCCCGCGCAACGGCCGCCGGCGCCAAAGGATTGATGCCGCCCAGCGACCAGTTCTGGGGGGATCGCTTCTGCCAACTGGAAGATCCCGACGGCTACCGCTGGGGATTCGCCAGACCGGTCGCGCCACGAAGCTGACGACGCCAGGCGTGTGTCCCCCGAGCGTTGGGGTATGCTTCTGTCCCCAGCGCCATCCCTCCGGTCATCTTTCGTCCGCCCTCTCCGAATGCCTCGCTTTTTTATCGATGCGCCACTGCATGCCGGCGCCCTTCTCGATCTTCCCGAGTCCGTCGTGCGTCACGTTCAGGTGTTGCGCCTGAAGACCGGTGATTCCTTCACGCTATTCGACGGTACGGGCGGAGAATATCCGGCAGTGCTGAGCACACTGGAAAAACGTCATGCAACCGCACAGCTCGGCGAACATGACACTCGCGAAGCCGAGCCGCCCTACCGCATTACGCTGGCTCAAGGCATCGCGGGTGGCGACAAGATGGACTGGCTGATCGAGAAGGCTATCGAGCTGGGGGTGACGGAAATTCAGCCGCTGGCCACGGAGCGCTCTGTGATTCGCCTGGAAGGGGAACGTGCGGCAAAGCGCGTTGCGCATTGGCAAGCGCTCGTGCAAGCGGCATGCGAGCAATGCGGACGAAACCGCGTGCCGCGCGTGCTGCCGATTCGCCCTATCGGGGCATGGCTGGGCGATGAGGATGTCACAAAGGGTGACGTATGGCGTGTGCTATTGTCACCTCGAGCAGACAGCGGATTCGATTCGCTACCGCTGGAAGCGCCGTCTCAGCCCGGCGTGTTGCTCTTCGGCCCGGAAGGCGGGCTGGCACCGCAGGAGGAGGCGCTCGCACAACAGCGCGGATTCACGGCAATCCGTCTGGGTGAACGCATCCTTCGCACCGAAACGGCGGGCATTGCCGTGCTCGCTGCGTTGGCCGCTCGCTGGGGCGGTTGGTAAGCATCGATGATCGAGAAAATGGCCTCACAAGCCTAAAGGAGTAATCGTCATGGGTATCCTGGACAGCATTCTCGGTGGTGGGTCCGGCAATCAGGCCGGTGGTGGCGGTTTCAACACGAAGACATTGCTCCTGATGGGCTTGCTGGCGATGATCGCCAGCCGTTCGGGTAACGCTCAGGGACAAGAGGGCGAAGGCGGCGGTTTGCTCGGCTCACTCGGCGGCGCCCTCGGTGGCATGCTGGGCGGTGGCGGTGCCGCAGCAGGGGCCGGCGGCCTTGGCGGCCTGCTCGGTGGGTTGCTCGGCGGCGCACAAGCCCCGGCCGCAGGGGCTGGCGCGCCCGCGACGTCGCCCGGCGACCTGATCGGTTCGCTTGGCGGTTTGGGCGGACTGACGCAGGTTCTCAATCAGGGGGGGCTCGGCGAGGCCGTGAATTCGTGGATTGGCACCGGCAACAATCAGGCCGTCAGCCCGGATCAGGTCACACAAGCGCTCGGCCCGGGCGGTCAGTTGCAACAGCTCGCCAGCACGGCCGGGGTTTCCGAAAGTGAAGCCGCGCAGGAGCTGTCGGCGCTCTTGCCGCAGGTGGTCAATCACCTCACGCCGAACGGCTCGGTCCCGCAAGGACAATTCGATCTGGCCTCGCTGGCGCAGCAATTCCTCGGCGGCGGGCACAACGGTTAATCGCAGTCGGTCCGCAGTCGGTCGACGCAAAACAAAAAAGGTCCGCAATGCGGACCTTTTTTCATGAACAGCTATCGGGCAATACGCAAATACAAGAACTCGCCAACAAAAGGCACTGCGATCACGCCTGCATCGTCAACCTCACGCTCGATGCAATTCAGATACCTGATTCAGATACCTGATTCAGATACTTTATTCGGCTACCGATCAGGCAAACGAATAGAAAACGCGGAAGGTCACGCGCCGCTCGCCCCAGAACTCAGCGGCATCGCGGAACACGTCGAGCAGCGTCTCGCGCCCGTCCTTGTCAAACTTTGTCACGACCGGCAGTCCCTCAAGCACCACGACGAATCCGGGTTGCGGACCACAGTGAGAAACGAGATCGGTCAGACAATCGCGCAAGGCGTCGAAGTTCTTCCCGAAGTGTTTCGGGAACAGGAACGACGATGCGATGGTGTCCAGCACTTCGGCCTTGCTTTGTGCATTCGCACAGTTGGCGTACAGGAAGTGTTGCCCGAGTCGCTCTGCCTCCGCCGCCAGGTCCGCCACGCGGAATGCGCGGATCGACTGCACGATATTCGGCCTCACGGCCTGGAAAAGACTCATATCTCCCTCTTCCGATAGGCTACGGCGATGGCCGGCCCGCGCAACAGCATGCAGGCCCAGCACCTGCTTGAACAAGTTGCCATCGCCCGCACCGAATGGATCTGCCATAAGATCTTTCCCGTGTTCTTGTGCGAAAACCGGCTCACTCATACTGCTGTCATTCCCTTATGCGTCTAAAGCTGTTGTAGTGGTCTTGGGTGTAGTAACACGGTTCGACCATGCGTTGGTTACCCCCACAGATGATGCGCCTGGCACCTCTATTGCGGGCACCGGGAGTCGGCACCGTATATTCATGGTAATAGCCACGCGGCATTTTGGGCAGACGCTTTTCGTAGTTTCCGAACGTGATGCCATCCTTGGCATAGGGAAACGGCCCGCCCTGGGCAATCAGCGACAGCGTACGCTGCGCTTCGCGAGGTAACTCGGCAACGGAAACCGTTGCCGTTTGATCCGTGACGTATGGCGCGGTTTCACGCGCCACAGCATTGGCCCCCAGAAAGACACTACCCGCCGCAGTCAGTGCCACGATGCTCCGGTGAAGCCAACGTGCCATTGTCATAGCTAGCTGTCGCCCGGCGCGGTCTTGCGCTGCAGGCCCGTTCTGGTGGGTGAAGCCGTAAGGTTATCGCTATTGGTCGCGAGAATCAATGCCAGCTTACATTTCGCAACCAAAGGCCTTCGAGAATTCACGACAACACACGCTTTTTCACGACAGTAAGTGCCCACATGGAAATATACGATGCACAAAAAGCGTCACCGGAATAACAAAACGCCGCCCGTTTGAGGGCGGCGTTTTGTTTACTTCGTCGGCTAACGTGCGTGAAACGGTGCCAAATCCATCACCGCGCCAACCCGATCACAGACCTTGTTGTTGCGCCGCCGCATCGGCCACGACGAGTGCCGCCATGTTGATGATGCGACGCACCGTTGCAGACTCCGTCAGGATATGTACCGGCTTGGCAGCTCCCAGCAGAATCGGCCCGATCGCCACGTTATTACCGGCGGCCGTCTTGAGCAGGTTATAGGCGATATTGGCAGCGTCGATGTTCGGCATGACCAACAGATTGGCCGCCCCCGTCAACGTCGAATCCGGCATGATGCGCGCACGCAATTCCGGGTCCAGCGCGCAGTCGCCGTGCATTTCACCGTCAACTTCCAGATCCGGCGCACGTTCTTGCAGGATTGCCAACGTTTCGCGCATCTTGCGGGCGCAATTGGCATCGCTCGTACCGAAGTTCGAGTGTGACAGCAGCGCGACCTTCGGCTGAATGCCGAAACGGCGAATCTCTTCAGCAGCCATCAGCGTGATTTCCGCCAGTTGCTCTGCCGTCGGATCCTGATTGAT
Source organism: Pandoraea sp. ISTKB (assembly GCF_001721285.1). Classification (NCBI taxonomy): domain Bacteria; kingdom Pseudomonadati; phylum Pseudomonadota; class Betaproteobacteria; order Burkholderiales; family Burkholderiaceae; genus Pandoraea; species Pandoraea sp. ISTKB. The sequence continues at coordinate 93,790 of NZ_MAOS01000021.1, read as the reverse complement.
GTGCGTGTCGACCAGGAAGATCTGACGATTCGGCAGCACCAGCGCGTTCATTGCGCCGTAGACATTCCCGCCGTCTCGCTTGCCGATCACGCGATCGATGAAGTGCAGGTGACGGCCCGGCGTCGACACCGTGCCGCAAATCATGCCATCCGCTTCGCCCTTGCTCACCAGCATGGCGGCGATCAGCGTCGTACGGCGACGCATTTCGACGCGTGCATACGACGCCGTCACGCCCTTGCGATTCGTCAGACGATGATAGGTCTCCCAGTAATCGCGATAGCGCTCATCGTGTTCCGGGTTGACGACGGTGAAGTCCACACCCGCCGTCAGACGCAGGCCGTATTGCTGAATACGATGCTCGATCACGGCCGGGCGACCCACAAGCACCGGCGTCGCGACGCGTTCGTCCACGAGGACCTGAACGGCGCGCAGCACGCGCTCCTCTTCCCCTTCGGCGAAGGCAATGCGCTTCTTGTCGGCAGGAACGCTACGCGCCACCGAGAACAGCGGCTTCATCAGGCCGCCGCTGTGATACACAAATTGCTGGAGCGATTGCGAATAAGTGTCGATGTCTGCGAGCGGGCGCGTGGCGACGCCTGCCGCCATCGCCGCTTCGGCCACTGCCGTGGCCACCTTGACCAGCAGACGCGGATCGAAGGGCTTCGGAATCAGATATTCCGGACCGAACGACAGATTCTTGATGCCGTAAGCCGAAGCCACGATATCGCTCTGTTCCTGACGCGCCAGCTCCGCCAGCGCGTTCACGGCGGCGATCTCCATCGAACGCGTGATCGTGGTCGCACCCACATCGATGGCGCCGCGGAAGATGAACGGGAAGCAGAGAACGTTGTTGACCTGGTTCGGATAGTCCGTACGACCGGTCGCCATCACGCAATCCGGGCGCACTTCTTTCGCGAGTTCCGGCGTGATTTCCGGATTCGGGTTGGCCAGTGCGAAGATCAGCGGCTTGTCGGCCATCGTCTTGACCATTTCCGGCTTGAGCACGCCGGCAGCCGACAGTCCGAGGAACACATCGGCGCCACCGATCACTTCGGCCAGACCGCGCGCATCCGTCTTTTGCGAGAAGCGAATCTTCTCCGGGTCCATCAATTCGGTACGGCCTTCATACACCACACCCGCCAGGTCCGTCACCCAGATGTTCTCGATGGGCAGCCCCATGTCCACGAGCAGGTCCAGACACGCCAGCGCAGCCGCGCCAGCACCGGACGTCACCACCTTCACCGATGCGAGATCCTTGTCGACCACCTTCAGGCCGTTGATGAGCGCTGCCGCCACCACGATGGCCGTGCCGTGCTGATCGTCATGGAAGACCGGAATCTTCATGCGCTCGCGCAGCTTGCGCTCCACGATGAAGCACTCGGGCGCCTTGATGTCTTCCAGATTGATGGCACCGAACGTCGGCTCAAGTGCCGCGATGATGTCGACGAGCTTCTCCGGGTCCTTCTCGGCGATTTCGATATCGAACACGTCGATATTGGCGAACTTCTTGAACAGCACGCCCTTGCCTTCCATCACCGGCTTGGAGGCCAGCGGACCGATGTCGCCCAGCCCGAGCACGGCGGTGCCGTTCGTGATCACTCCGACCAGATTGCCCCGCGCCGTGTAGCGCGACGCATTGAGCGGATCGATGACGATTTCCTCACACGCGGCAGCAACGCCCGGCGAGTACGCCAGCGCCAGATCGCGCTGGTTCAGCAACTGCTTGGTCGGCGCGATCGCGATTTTGCCGGGGGTGGGATGTTCGTGATACTCGAGCGCAGCTTCGCGCAGTTTCGGGTCGATCGGCGTGGGCATGAGGGGAAGCTCTTGGCGAACAGGAGAGATCAAAATTTCAGTGCGAATTGTAGCCCTATTTATTCACGTGATTTATGCAAAAAACGGATAAGGGTCACACCCGCACTGAAGCAATTCCATGCCGATAGTGGCGAAAAATCAGCGTGAATTCAACGCTGCATTGCACCATCGCCGCCATTTTCAGACAACAGATGCCTCACGGGTCAGGTGTTGTCCGAATACGGCATGAGACGCTGCCTGAAAACCGCGAACAAACCGCTTTGCCTGCTTGGGAAAGCCGCAGCGGCCTCTTAGAATAGGGGTTTGCGTGGCACCACCGGCTGCTTCGCCCACCGCCTCTCGTTGCTCATGACCACGACCTCCCCGACCGCTTCGTCATCACTGTCCGAGTTCTCGCTGATCGATCGCTTCTTCGCCCGGGCGACGCGACAGGGCGAGCATGTCACGCTCGGCATCGGCGACGATTGCGCGCTGTTGCGTCCTCCCGCCGGAGAGCAGTTGGCGATTTCGACGGACATGCTGGTGGAAGGCCGACACTTTCTCGCCGAAGTCGATCCGCAAACACTCGGCCACAAGACCCTTGCCGTCAATCTCTCGGATCTGGCGGCCATGGGTGCACGGCCGCTCGGATTCACGCTGGCGCTCGCATTGCCCGACAGCGATCCGGCCTGGCTCGGCCCTTTCGCGCAAGGTCTCGCCGAACTCGCCGACCGCTATGCCTGCCCGCTCATCGGAGGAGATACCACCCGTGGGCCACGCAATCTCTGCGTTACGGTCTTCGGCAGCGTGCCCGGCGCGCAGGCGTTGCGCCGTGACGCGGCGCGCCCCGGCGACGACATCTGGATCTCGGGAACGTTGGGAGATGCGCGGCTCGCGCTCGGCGCGTTACGCGATGAGTGGCCGCTATCCGAAAGCGATCTCGCGATGGCACGCCGCGCGATGGATGTGCCCGAACCGCAAATCGCTTTGGGCCTCGCACTGCGTGGCGTGGCGCGGGCTGCACTCGATATCTCCGACGGCCTGATCGGCGATCTCGGTCATATTCTCGAGCGCTCGACCATGAGCGCACGCATCGATGTCGATGCGTTGCCGCGATCCGCCTTGCTCGCTGCACAACCGAGCGAAATTCAACGGCTTTGTACGCTCGCAGGCGGAGACGATTATCAGCTTTGCTTCTGCGCCGATCCCTCGCAGCGCGCGCGGATCGAGGCGATCGGCAACGAACTCGGCATACGAGTCACGCGTATCGGTACAATAGCGCTTCCCGACGCGCGCCACACGATGCTGCATCTCCATGACAATACTGGCGCGAGCGTCGCTGCCGACTTCAAAAGTTTCGACCATTTCCAATGAGCACTGATCAAACGGCCGCCATCAATCCGGGCAGCGGCCCGCGCCGGCCGAACTCGCGTTTCCTGCTGTCGCACCCCGCACATCTGTTTTCGCTCGGCTTCGGCACGGGTCTGTCGGCGTTTGCGCCTGGTACGGTGGGAACGTTATTCGGCTGGGCGTCGTATCTGGTGCTCAACCTGTATCTGACCGTCACAGGCTGGGCCGTGCTGATTGCAGCGTCCATCCTCGGCGGCATCTGGATTTGCAGCTTTACGGCACGCAAGCTCGGCGTTCAGGACCCGAGCGCAGTCGTGTGGGATGAGATCGTCGCGTTCTGGATCGTGCTGCTGCTCATCACGCCGTCGAGCTTCGTCGGCCAACTCGTCGCGTTCGTGTTGTTCCGTTTCTTTGACGCCGTCAAGCCGCCGCCGATCAGCTACTTCGACCGCACGGTCAAGGGTGGACTCGGCATCATGCTCGACGACCTCGTCGCTGCGTTCTGTACGTTACTCGTGATTGCGCTCTGGCGTTCGATCTGATCGCCGCACAGCGCGACACTGTCGGTCTGATGGTGTCGACCTGATTCGTCGTCGCGTCACGACAAGCGCCCGGCACGGTAGAGCGCCGACGCTCGGCGCCCTGAAGCCCGCTGGCGTGCGTCGTACCTGGCTCGTATTCGTTGCATAGACTTCTTGAAGGCGTCGTCCCGTGGTCTCCGAACAAAATCTTCTGGCCCAACTGTCGGTGAAAGTCGGCAATCGTCTGCGCGACGAACGTCTGCTGCTGACGACGGCCGAATCGTGCACCGGCGGCCTTGTCGCCGCTGCAATCACCGATATTTCCGGCAGCAGCAACTGGTTCGAGCGCGGCTTCGTGACGTACTCGAATCAGGCCAAGACGGAAATGATCGGTGTGCCGTCCGAGCTGATCGAAAAACACGGCGCGGTGAGCGAACCCGTCGCGCGTGCCATGGCCGAAGGCGCCCTGCTCAACAGTCGCGCGCAAATCTCTCTGTCGATCACGGGCGTGGCCGGCCCGGGTGGCGGCACCGCCGACAAACCGGTGGGCATGGTCTGCTTCGGATGGAGCAACCGCGTGACGACCATCGTCGAGACGAAGCACTTCAAGGGCGATCGCACCCAGGTCCGCAGTCAGGCAGCGCAATACGCCCTGCGCGGGGTCATCGAATTGCTCGACAAGGCAGAAGCGTAATTACGCTCGCGCGTCCGGTATCGCGTGTGTTGCCGCTACGACGTGGCGAAACTCGGCCTGGACGTCACATCAGGCTATCGCTTGTCCGGCAACGCTAACGGACAGCGCGAGAACGACGGCACACGGCGTCTTGCTCGCGCATAAAAAAACAGCGCCTGCGAAGTTGCGAGGCGCTGTCTTTTTGTCACACGGTGACGCCGACATCCGGCGCCAGGATCAGCGATAGGCGTTGATGCTGTCGCGTGTTTTCTGGGCAGCTTCGGCAGCGGCCTGTGCGAAGTTCTCGTCACGGCCCGCATAGATAATGGCGCGCGACGAGTTGATCATCATGCCGGTGCCATTGGCGGTACGACCCGCCGTAACCGTCGCCTCGACATCGCCCCCCTGGGCACCGACACCCGGAATCAGCAACGGCATATCACCCACGATGCTGCGCACGGTCGCGATTTCCGCCGGGAAAGTCGCGCCGACCACGAGCCCGATCTGACCGCTCGTGTTCCACGGTCCCGCCGCCAGTCGCGCGACCGTCTGATACAACGGCTTGCCGTCGACGTCGAGAAACTGGAGGTCGCTGCCGCCGGGATTCGACGTACGGCACAGCACGATCACGCCCTTGTCCGCATGGGCCAGGTACGGCTCCAGCGAGTCGAAGCCCATGTACGGGTTCACCGTCACGGCGTCGGCACGATAGCGCTCGAATGCCTCGCGCGCATATTGCTCGGCGGTGCTGCCGATGTCGCCACGCTTGGCGTCCAGAATCACCGGCAGTCCCGGATGATCGGCGTGGATGTGCGCAATCAGTTGTTCGAGCTGGTCTTCGGCGCGATGCGCCGCGAAATAGGCAATCTGCGGCTTGAAGGCACTGGCGTAGGGCGCGGTGGCGTCCACGATCTGGCGGCAGAACTCGAAAATCGCGTCCGGCTTGCCTTGAAGATGCGCGGGAATGCGCGACGGCTCGGGGTCGAGGCCCACGCACAGCAGCGAGTTGTTGCGCGTCCAGGCGGCGTTGAGAACTTGGGTGAATGTCATGACGAGGTTCCGGCGGGATTCCGACGGTGGTAATCCGACGGAGGATGTTTCGGGCAAGGCCGCCATTTTACCTGCTTGGCGCCCCGGTCCTGCGCTGTCGTTATCGCGTCGCACCACGCCAACGGTTTCACGTCCGCAGCGACGCCGAAGACGACGTCTTTCCGAAACGCGGCGTGCCGCACGATGTCACGCGCCCGCGATGGTCAATCGAGCCAGCCGCGATGACGGAAGTACAGGAACGGCGCAATCGCCGAGAGGATCATCAGCCCGATCGCAAACGGATAACCGGCTTCCCACGTCAGTTCCGGCATCATCCGGAAGTTCATGCCGTAAATACTGGCGATGAGCGTCGGCGGCAGGAAAGCCACGGCGGCCACCGAAAAGATCTTGATGATCTTGTTCTGGTTGATGTTGATGAAACCGATGGTCGCATCCATCAGGAAGTTGATCTTGTCGAACAGATAGGCGGTGTGATTATCGAGCGACTCGATATCTCGCATGATCTGCTTGCCTTCCTGATACTGCTCATCCTTGAGCATTCGCGCCCGCATGAGGAACGACACCGCGCGCCGCGTATCCATGACGTTACGCCGGATGCGCCCGTTCAAGTCTTCCTGCGCGGCAATGCTCTCGAGCGCCTTGGCGGCATCGGCATCGGTGAGGTTCTTGCCGAGCACGCTTTTGCTGACCTCTTCGAGCGCGGCGTAAACGCTTTCGAGCGAATCCGCCGAGTATTCGGCGTCAGTGGAATAGAGGTCGAGCAGTACGTCCATCGCGTCGCGCACGGAGCCAGGACGAATCCGGGCGCGCATACGCACCAGGCGGAAAACCGGCAGGTCTTCGTCGTGCACCGAAATCAGCAGATCCTTGACCACCACGAACGCGACCGGCACGTTGCGCGATTGCTCTTCGTCGTCGAGCAGAAAGTCCGTGCGAATGTGAAGCACGCCGTCGTCGTCTTCGTAATAACGCGCCGACGCCTCGATATCAGTCACTTCGTCACGTGAGGGCAGTTTGACCTTGTAGGCCTCTTCGACCCAGCGGCGTTCCTCTTCGGATTCGCTGTGAAGATCGACCCAGACCGGCGTAACGCTGGCCAGATCACTGGGATGGTCACAAGTCACCTGTTGCAGGCGGCCGTGATGGATGACGAAGGCATTGATCAAACGAGGTTCTCCCTGCTACAAGGCGACGCCAAGTGTAGCAGCCGCGCCACAGTCACGCCAATGGCGGCACATCCGCCACCATCGCCCGCTACGCCATTGGCGCAGCCCCCGGTGCCGCCCGTGTCGGTCGGCACCGGAATCGTTCGTAGGAATATTCCTAAAACCGTTGAATCAGTCGGTTTCGCGCGGAAACGATGGCAAGCTGGGCGAACCAATCTACGCACTTTGCGTCAATTTTGATATCGACGCTTGGGTGAGTGCGCTGCATTGCGCGCCCCGGATCTGCGTTTTTCTGCTTATACATTCATCGACGTTCGCTCCGGTACTTTCTTGTACCGGAACGTCACGCGACAGGGAGAATTGAACCATGGCGGAAGTCACTGCCCCGCTCACATCTTTGGACGCCGTCACCGGCTTCCTCGCCGCCAACGCGGTTCACTACGGCCTGTCGTTCGTGCAAGCCGTGCTGATTCTGCTAGTCGGCTTCTGGATCGCCAAACGGTTGTCACGCTTCGTCCACAAGACCCTCAGTCGTTCGCAGCACTTCGACGCCACGCTCAAGCCGCTCATCGAGTCGGTAGTGCTGTGGTCGGTGCGCATCATCACGATCATTGCGGTGCTCGCGCAGTTCGGTGTGCAGACGGCGAGCATCATCGCGGTACTCGGCGCAGCCGGTCTTGCCATCGGGCTCGCCCTGCAAGGCACACTGCAAAACATCGCGGCCGGCACGATGCTGCTGGTGCTGCGTCCGTTTCGCAATGGCGACTATGTGACGGCGGGGTCGGCTGTCGCGGGTACCGTGGAAGAGATCGGCCTGTTCACGACGACGCTGACGAATGCCGACGGCATCTACGTCTGCGTACCGAACAACCAGATCTGGGGGCAGCCGATCACGAACTACAGTCGCAACGCGACGCGTCGCATGGAAATCACCGTCGGCATTGCGCTCGACGATGATCTCGACGCCGCAATGAGCGCCCTGCGCGAGCATGTGACCGACGACGACCGCGTGCTCAACACGCCAGCGCCGGAGATCATGGTCAAGCAAGTGAGCGACAGCGCCGTCATCGTCAACGTTCGCGTGTGGTCACTGCTCGGCAATTACTGGGGGCTGTACTGGGACCTGCAACGTAACGTGAAGGAGACGGTCGAGGGTGTCGGTTGCTCGTTGCCCTATCCGACGCGCACCGTCATGCAAGTGCCGACACAGACCATTCCCGACGCGGCCCAACCGCGACACTGATCACTGCGGCAACTCCGCCGCCCCCATGCGGCGGGCGATCACCCCGGCGCGCTGCGCGAGGTACGGCGAATTGCGGTGGGTATCGAAGTAGCGCGGACGCGGCAGCATCACCGCCAGCCGCGCCGCCTGCCACGGCGAGAGCTTCGATGCAGGAATGCCGTAGTAGTAGCGCGCGGCGGCTTCAGCGCCGAAGACGCCCTCGCCCCACTCCACCGAGTTGAGATAGATCTCGAAGATCCGCTGCTTGTCCATCCAGAATTCGAGCATCCAGGTGATGGTGAATTCTTCGGCCTTGCGCAGATAACTCTTCTCGCTCGAGAGGAACAAGTTCTTGGCGAGTTGCTGCGAGAGGGTGGAGCCGCCCGCCACGATACGTCCCTTCTTCTGATTCTTCTCCCACGCGCCGAGCATCGCGTCGATTTCGTAACCGTCGTGATTGACGAAATTCGCGTCTTCGCTGGCGATGATCGCGCGCTTCAGATTGCGCGAGATCTGGTCGTACGGCACCCATTGGTGCTTGAGCGTGGCATTGGGATCGGTCTCGCGCAAACGCGTTTCCGCCGCTCGCATGAACGCCGTCGACTGCGGATTGAAGCGCACCCACCAGCCGATTTGCAGGAAATAGTAGAGCTGCGTCGCGAGCACCCCCACGATCAGCAATGTAATGACGTAGCCCGTCCATTGCCACGGTCCCCAGGCACGCTTGCGGCCCGAGCCTTTCGTACGCGGCGTGTGCGAAGTGCGTCGTTGCGCAGCCATCGGCGCGAATCAGCCTTTTGCCGCAAGCCGGGCGCGCAACGCGGCGCGCACGACGTCGGTCGACGGACGCACACCGCGCCACACGGCAAACGCTTCAGCCGCCTGCTCGACGAGCATGCCCAGGCCATCCGCCGCGCGATCGGCACCGGCTGACAGCGCGTGCGTCATGAATACCGTCGGCTGTGCGCCATACATCATGTCGTACGCCAGCGCCCCGGCGGCATAAGTGCCGGCGGGCAACGGTGGGACGTCTCCCTGAAGACTGCCTGCTGTCGCGTTGATGACGACGTCGAAACTGCCCGGAACCGCATCCCAGCCACCGCCGGCGAGCGACACCGCCTGGCGTTTGGCCGCATCGGTGAAACGGCCGACGAGTTCGTCGGCACGCGCCGCCGTGCGGTTCGCGATGAACAGCGCCGCCGGCTTCGCTTCGATCAGCGGCAGCATCGCACCGCGCGATGCGCCCCCCGCACCGAGCAACAGCACACGACGCCCCGCTAGCGACACGCCAAGCGGGCCTTCGATGTCGCGCACCAGTCCGACACCGTCGGTGTTGTCGCCGGTAATCCCATCCGCATCGAACACCAGCGTGTTGACCGCACCAGCCGCCTGGGCACGCTCGGTGAGCCGATCTGCCAGCGCGTGCGCTTCGAGTTTGAAGGGGACGGTCACGTTAGCGCCGCGCGCACCGTGTTCGATGAACGTGCGCACCGTTGCGGCGAACGCGTCCAGAGGCGCGAGCAAGCGCTCATAAGTGAGGCGCTGCGCCGTCTCGCGCGCGAATTCCGCGTGGATGAACGGCGATTGGCTATGTTCGACTGGATGGCCGATCACGGCGTAGCGATCGGCGGGCAAGTCCCCGGCAGGCGTTTGGTTTGTCATCGTTTTCAAAGACGCGGCGCCTGGCTTTCGCTCAGGCGCCGTGATGTCATGCAGCAAAGTCAGGCGTTGGGCCGTAATTCAGCGGGCGCCGGTCACCATAGTATCCACAGCAGGATACCGCCGAACAACGCCCATTTCACCGCATAGTACACGTGCCGGTTCCACGCCTTGAGGCGTTTGCCGACGATGCGGATCGAGTAAATATACTTGAAAGCCTTGTTCAGCCCGCCGGTTCGGTCGCCCGCATCGTTCGGCGAGGCGGCGGCGCCGACCAGATGACGTCCGAACCAATGGTTGATCGCCTGTGACCAGCGATACCTCATCGGACGCTCCACGTCGCAAAACAGAATGATACGGTTCTGGCCGCTCTGGTTCTCGGCGTAATGGATATACGTCTCGTCGAACACCACGCCCTCGCCGTCGCGCCAGCTGTATCGCTGGCCGTCCACGTCGATGTAGCAACGATCGTCGTTCGGCGTGACCAGCCCAAGGTGATAGCGCAACGACCCGGCATACGGATCGCGGTGACGCACCAGACGGCTGCCGTGCGGCAACTCGGCGAACATGGCGGCCTTGATCGAAGGAATCTGGCTCACGAGGCCGGTCGTCACCGGGCAGAGGTCGCTGGCGGACGGATGCGCATCGTCATACCACTTGAGATAGAAGCGCTTCCAGCCGCTTTTGAAAAACGAATTGAAGCCAACGTCGTTGTACTTGTCGGATGCCTTGATGCGGCTCGCCTCAAGCAGCGTCACCGCTTCGGCACGGATGACTTCCCAGTTCTGACGCAACGGTTCGAGCTCGGGAAAGTTGTCGGTCTTCAGATAGGGCGTCGTCGGTACGCGAGAAAACGCGTACATGAACACGTTCAGTGGCGACAAAAACGTCGAGTGGTCAGAGAGCTGACGGAAGAATTTGTGGCGGACCTTACCGCGGAAATGCACGTACACAGCGCAAGCAGCAATGATCGCCAGGATGATCCATTTCATGGCGGATTTTTCAGTTCAGGAGAACCCCGCAATTATAGAAATGTTTGGAAAGTTTTTCCGGGCACGTCCCAAAGCGACGCGATGTCCGTGATCATGAAAGGGTGAGGCGCAGGTGTCGTCACCTGCCGTGGATCGACACCGTCTATCGGTGTCTGCGAAGGCTCACTGCACCGCACCGCTCGCCGGTGCGGCAAGCGTTTGTGCCTGAACGCCCTGACGCGTGAACGTCATGCGCGTGACGATTTCGAGAATGTCGTATCGCTGCTTCATTTCGGGCGAGAAATCGCCGAACGGCGCGCTCGCCTGCACGATGGCAACCGCGCGGCGATCCAGATCACGATTGCCGGAACTGCGCGTGACTTCCACGCCGACAACGTTCCAGCCATCCTTGTGATACCCGAGTCCGCCACGTTGATTGACGTTAAGCGTGACGATCAGCTCACCGTACAGGCGATCGTTGCCGATCTGCGGAAAATGCTCGGTGCCGTATCGCTCGATGCGATGACGCAAGGTGTCGAAGTAACGCGCGTAAGCCACTTCTCGCGTATTCGCCGTGACCTGCCCACGTTTAGGGCGTGTCTGATAAGCACGCAACTGTTTGTCGATTTCCGCCTGCAAGCGCGCGATCTGCTGGTCAACGGTCTGGTCGTCAAGCCCCTGCCCGCGCTGCGGCGAATCGGTCCGGTTGCGTTGCGCTTCCGGCGTGGCCGCGTATTGGCTGCGAAGCTGCGAGAGCAGCTTCTCCTGCGTAGCCTCCAGATCGCTCACATTGCGCTGCATTTGCGCGATGGGCGCCCCCTCGCGATCGACCGAACGCGAGGTTAGCGGCGACGTCGCGCGCTCACCGTCATGCTCGCCACCGCCCACGAGGTTGGCCTGCGCGAGCGCAGTCGCCTTGTCCGGCGCATTGGCCGACTTCGCGTTGACGAGCACAACTTCGAGCGGCGTGTCCGCGCTATGCAAACGGAAACTGTCGGGGGCCACGAAATGCACGGCCAGCGCGAGCAGATGCACCACCGCCGAGAAGATCAGACCGGTGGCCAGCGGATGCTCGCGCATGAGCGACCAGCCGCGGCGACGCGCCGCGACCAGATTGCCCGAAGGAAGTGCGGGTTTCAGCACGCGGGGCTGGCCGACGCGTCGTGCGCACCCGCCGCCATCAGTGCAGCCGCCATCGGCGAAGTGCTATCGGTAGCATTGGCCGATGACGAAGCCTGCGGTGCATCGTCGGCCACCGCCGACTCCGCGTCAGCCTGAGCGCTCACGTCGCCTTGCGTGCCATCGGTGCCTTCAGTGCCATCGGGAGTCCCTTCAGCACCGTTGGCGCCGTCGTTACCTTCACCGCCCTCACCACCTTCACCACCGTCGCCCGCACCGCCGTCGCCTTCGTCATCGTCGTCGGCAAGCGCGGACGGCACAGCACCGAGCACCTGCGCGATGCGCACCGAAATGCTGAGCGTGACCACGTCGAACGAGAGCACATCGAGCATGATCTGCGTACCCCGTGCGTGCAGCCCCAGCCCCGGCACGATCAGCGTGAGCGGAATGTCGTTCAGACGAACCGTATCGCCCTTGAGCACACTCGCCTGCACCTGCGACTTGTTCTCCTGAATCAACCAGCGCATGCACCAGTAGCGCTCCATGCGGCTCTGATGCTCACCGTACGCTGCGTACGCGGCTTCGAAGCTCGACACGGTGACATACAGATCGGCGTCTTTCGGTTTGAAAGGCGCCGCGAGCTTTGCCGTCACACCGTGACGTACACAGGCGATCAATTGCCACTGATTGACCAAGTCGACGTATCGACGCAGCGGCGACGTGCTCCACGCATACTGCTCGACACCAAGGCCTTCATGCGGCGCAGGCGACGTCTGCATGCGCGTACGATTCACGCCATACGCACGCTGAGCACGATAGATGCCCGGCACGCCGCATTCGGCCAGCAGACGACCCCAGCGGCTGTTCGCGAGAATCGCCATTTCGGCAACGATCAGATCGAGCGGTGCGCCACGCAGGCGCTGCTTGATCGTCACATGTTCGCCGTCGACGTAGAAATTGAAGTCGGTCTTGTTCTGCGTTTCCGGACGCAGGCCATAGCCCACGCGCGCGGCCTGACGCTTGTCGTACAGCGACTGCGCGAACGGCCACAGCAAACGCAGCTCTTCCTTGTGCGGGTATTCGCCACTGCCGTCGGCCAGCGCCTCGGCGGTAATGATCGCGTCGAGTTCGTTGTGACGCAGGTTCGCCGAGATCGGCACCCGCTCGGCACGCGTCTCGGTCGTCACGATTTCATAGGTGTCGGCCTTGACCACGACGTACAGCGACAGCGCCGGACGCGCGCCCCCTTCGGCGAGCGTATAGGCTTCGACCACCGAGTCGGGCAGCATCGTGATCTTCTCGCCGGGCGAGTAGACCGTCGACAGGCGCACGCGCGCGATCTCGTCGATGGGGTCGCCACGCGTGATCCCCAGCGCCGGCGCTGCAATGTGGATGCCCACGCGCAGCAGCCCGTCGGGGAGCAGTTGCACCGAGAGGGCGTCGTCGATTTCCGTCGTCGTCGAATCGTCGATGGAGAACGCCTGAACATCGGCGATCGGCAGATCGTCGGCCGGCAACGGCGTCGGCCCGAGATCGGGGAAACCGGTGCCGCGCGGGAAGTGTTCGTAGAGGAACGCAGCCTCGTGATAGGCGCGCGGTGACGCGATACCGCCGCACGCGAGCATCACTTCGGCATGGGTCTTGCCCAGCGCGATGGCGGCAGCATCGAGCGCCTTCCATTCGATGGCGTTCTTGTCGGGACGGAACAGCAACTGCAATTCCTTGCCCTTGAGGGCGTCCGGCAACTCACCCGCAATCATCTGATCGGCATAGGACGCCTGCAACTCGGCCTGCTGCTGCTTGCGCGCCAGCCCGGCGAGCGCGGCTTCCAGTTGCTCCTGCGCAGCACGCTGGTACTGACCCCGGCCCTTGCGGCGGAAATAGATAGGCGACGCCTGCAACGCCAGCGCCAGACCGGCCTGCTGGGCAACGCTCGCGCCTTCGCCGAAATACTCGGTGGCGAGCACGGGAAACGGAAATTCGTCGGCCGGCGCGCATTCCCACAGGAAACTCATGTCGATGTCCTGTGCTGCGGCCTGCGCCTGCGCGATCAGCTCGGCAGGCGTGGGCGACTCGAAACGCAACAGGACATCGCGTCCCTTGATCTTGCTGCGACGCCCGCCAGGCAGTTCCACCTGATACGACTCGCCCTGCTGCGACAACACCGTGCCAGCCTTGAAGCCGCCGGATTCCTCAAAAAAAATGTTCATGAAACAGCCATCGATCGCAATAGGCGATATTGTAGCCCGCCAATGTACGGCGGTTTAGAGCAGAACGGGCAAACGCGTTATTCGCCCGCGGACGGGCTTGCTGCGCCTGGGGAAGACGGTACGTCGATGCCGGCAAAGCGCAGCACGTCGTCCATATAGTTGGCGAAATCGGAAATCCCGTGGTCGCTGCCCTCAATCAGCGTGAGCTTCGCCCCGGGGTACTTCGCCAGCATGTCGCGATAGTCGAGCGTCTGGTCGCCGGTCGCGGCCACCAGGTAATAGCGCTCGGGACGCGTGATCTGTGCCACGTCGATCATGCGCAGTTCGTCCAGATGACGGGGCTCGACGACGATGGAGCCGCCGCCATGCCACATCGGCTGCTCGCCGAGCCACTTGTCGAGGTCGTCGTACGGGTGCGTTGCCGGATTGAGCAATACGGCCCGGCATCCGAGCTTCTCCGCCAGATACGTCGCGTAGTAACCGCCCAGCGAGCTTCCCACGATAGTCAGCGCATCGGGCGTCACCCCCGCGAGCAAGCGCTGGGCATCGACGACGGCCGCGAGCGGCGATGGCGGCAATTGCGGGCACGCCCAGGCGTGACCGAGGCCGAGCCGGTGCATGCGGGCAGCCATCAACTGCGCCTTGAAAGATCGCGGCGACGAACGGAAGCCGTGCAGATAGAGAATCATGTGAGTCCCGGGAAAATCCATTCGGTGAATGCGACGACTCGCTCAGGCTCGCGCAGCAAGCGCGTCGAGCAATTTCTGATGAATGCCGCCGAAGCCGCCGTTGCTCATCACCACGATCTGGTCGCCCGGTTGTGCCGCCGCCGTGACCGCGCGCACCAGTCCGTCGATATCGCTGAACGCCTGTGCTCGCGCGCCCAGCGGGGCGAGGGCTTCCGCCAGATTCCAGCCAAGGGCATCCTTGCCGGACGGCGCGCCGTAGCCGAACACCAGATCGGCATCGGCCAGACTCGCCGGCAACTGTGCCTTCATCACGCCGAGCTTCATCGTGTTCGAACGCGGCTCCAGCACCGCCAGAATGCGTGCGTTGCCCGCCCGGCGGCGCAGGCCGGCGAGCGTGGTCTGGATGGCGGTCGGGTGATGGGCGAAATCGTCGTAGACCGTCACCCCATTGGCTTCACCCCGCACTTCCATGCGACGCTTCACGTTCTGGAACTTGCCCAGCGACGCCGCGCCCTGCTCCGTCGGCACCCCCACGTGACGGGCGGCAGCCAGTGCCGCCAGCGCGTTCATCCGGTTGTGCTCGCCCTGCAGCGACCACTTCACTTCACCGGCCGCCTTCGGGCCCTGATGGACCCAGAAGGCTTCCTGTCCCGGCGCCAGCGTCTCGTTGGCTTGCGACACGTGCCAGCCGTCTGCCACGCCGAAACGCTCGACCTCGCTCCAGCAGCCACGGGCCAGCACACGTTCGAGCGCCGGTTCCCGACCGTTGACGATCAGACGGCCTTGGCCCGGCACCGTACGCACCAGATGGTGGAATTGCGTCTCAATGGCCGCCAGATCCGGGAAGATGTCGGCGTGATCGAATTCCAGGTTGTTCAGGATGGCCGTGCGGGGGTGGTAATGGACAAACTTGGAGCGCTTGTCGAAGAACGCCGTGTCGTACTCGTCGGCTTCGATGACGAAGAAATCGCTGTCGGTCAGCCGCGCCGAGATACCGAAGTTCATCGGCACGCCGCCCACGAGGAATCCGGGGTTGTAACCCGCGTCTTCGAGAATCCAGGTCAGCATCGACGTCGTGGTCGTCTTGCCATGCGTGCCGGCCACCGCCAACACCCACTTCTTCGACAGCACATGCTCGCCGAGCCATTGCGGGCCTGACGTGTAGGGCAGATTCCGATTCAGGATCTCTTCCATCAGCGGGTTGCCGCGCGACACGACGTTACCGATGACGAACAGGTCGGGCTCCAGGGACACCTGATCGGCGTCGAAACCCTCGATCAGACGAATACCCTGCGCCTCGAGCTGCGTGCTCATCGGCGGATAGACATTGGCATCGCAACCCGTGACGGTGTGACCGGCCTGACGAGCGAGGACCGCCAGACCGCCCATGAACGTGCCGCAGATGCCAAGAATATGAATATGCATGGATGGGGAGCGTGTTGAAAACGGGCCGAACCCGTGCGGGAAATGGGAGTGCCAAGGGGGTGCCAGCGAAGTGCTGGACGCCAAGGCCTCCATTGTACCTGCGGCGCGAACGGCAATGCCTTTCGGGTATCATCGTCCGCATGACACGCAAATCCTGGACCGACGCCCAACGCCTGCGCGAAGAAATCGCCCTGGCGGCTGCCCGCCTCATCGCCGAGGAGGGGGCCGACTACGCGAGTGCCAAACGCAAAGCGGCCAAACAGGTCACGGGCGAGACGCGAATTGCCGGGGAATTGCTGCCGGATAACGACCAGATCGAAGCGGAAGTCCGGGAATACGTGCAGACGTTCCTGTCCGACACGCAGCCGGCCGAGCTGGCGCACCTGCGTCAGGTCGCCCTCACGGTCATGACGGAGCTGGCCCGCTATCGGCCGTACATTACCGGCGCGGTCTACAACGGCACCGCCACGGCGCTATCGGACATCTATTTGCAGGCTTTTTGCGATAACCCGAAGGATGTCGCGATTGATCTACTGAATAGAGGGATCGATTACGACGTGTCCGAAAGCCGCCATTTCAATGGCCGGGGGATGGTCGAGACGCTGAGCTTCCTGTGGCGCGAGCGTCGTCAGGCGGGCGAACCGGCCGGCGTGCATCTGTCGCTGTATTCCATGGATGACATGCGCGGCGCGCTCAAGGCGTCCGACGGCAATGGACGTCCGGTACGGACCGACGCAGACGGCCTGCGTGCGCTGATCGCAGAGACCGAGGCCGCCCAAAGTCACTGACCTTCGGGCGGTTAACAGCATAATCACCGCATGATCACGACCGAATCGCGGCACAATCGCCACTAATTCTTCGCAATTACCCTTCGTCTTTCGTTTACTGTCTAGTCCGGAACCTCCGGCCCCTCGCTCATCATGGCAAAACGCATTGTTATTCTGGTGATTCTGGCGCTCGCGGGATTGGCGGCCGGTTTTTGGCTCGGCCATCGAAACCAGCCGACGCCCGATGCCTCCGACGCCGCCGTCGCTCAACTGCTCGCCACGCGCCTGCCCGACCTGAAAGGTAACGATCAGGCAGTCTCGCAATGGAAGGGCAAGACGCTGGTCGTCAACTTCTGGGCGCCGTGGTGTGGACCCTGCGTCGAGGAAATGCCCGATTTGCAGGCGCTATCGACCGAATTCAGCGGGAAAAACGTTCAATTCATCGGCATCGGCATCGATACGGCACAGAACATGATCGCCTTCGAGCAAAAGGTGAAAGTCGACTATCCGTTGCTCGTGGCAGGTTATGCAGGCACCGATCTCGCCCGTGCACTAGGCAACAAGGCGGGTGCCCTGCCGTTCACCGTGGTGATCGACCCGCAAGGCCGTATGCACTATGAAAAGCTGGGCCGCATCACGTCGGACGAGGTGCGCAGCGCCCTCAAACCGCTGATCTGACCCTACTGCGGGAATCGAGGGTTCCCGGGAAGCCCCGCCGGACGTGACTGGCGGGGTCCCATTTTCGCCCCACTGGACAAAATCCACCAACTGGCGTTTAATTGCGCCCAATTTCGTGAAATTTGATTCGCCGATGCCTCACCGCATTCTCGTGCTCCACGGCCCTAACCTGAACCTGCTCGGTACTCGCGAGCCGGAGGTGTACGGTCGCACGACGCTGGCCGACATCGATGCCGCGCTGACAGCGCAGGCGCAGACGGCGGGTGCCGAGGTGGCGACATTTCAAAGCAATCACGAAGGTGCATTGGTTGACCGGATTCAGGCGGCACGCGGTGAGTCGATCGACTTCATCGTCATCAACCCTGCGGCTTACACCCATACCAGCGTGGCCATTCGCGACGCGTTGGCCGGGGTAGGCATCCCGTTCGTCGAGGTTCACCTCTCGAACGTCCATGCGCGCGAAGCCTTCCGGCATCACTCGTACTTTTCCGATATCGCGCAAGGTGTGATCTGCGGCCTGGGCTGGCGCGGGTATACCTATGCACTCGATTTTGCCCTGCGGCGACTCGCCGGCGGGTAGTCCTCTTCCACACCCCATTTCCTCTCGCGGGACGTTGCGCCCGCGTCGATACAGAATCAAGGAGCTTCCTTCATGGATTTGCGCAAACTCAAGACGTTGATCGACCTCGTGGCCGAATCGGGTATTTCCGAACTCGAAGTCACGGAAGGCGAAGGCAAGGTCCGCATCGTCAAGGCGCCGCCGCAAGTGATCGCCGCCCCGATGCAGATGGCCATGCCGGCCATGCCGCAAGTCGCTGCGCAAGCTCCCGCCGCCACGGCCGCCGCTGCTGCACCGGCAGCGCCGGCAGTGCCGCAAGGCCATATCGTGACGTCGCCGATGGTCGGTACGTTCTACCGTGCCCCGTCGCCGGGCGCCGATCCGTTCGCGCAAGTCGGCGACTCGGTCAAGGAAGGCCAGACGCTGTGCATCATCGAAGCGATGAAGCTGCTCAACGAGATCGAGTCGGACAAGGCCGGCGTGATCAAGGAAATCCTCGTCGAGAACGGTCAGGCCGTGGAATACGGTCAACCGCTGTTCGTGATCGGCTAATGCCGGTTGTCGGACGCTTCGCTCGCGCGGCCGTGCGCCGCCGCGACACCGGGTGTCCGGCCCCGCTCCTCTCCCCTTACGGGCAGGACTGCACATAATGTTTGAAAAAATCCTCATCGCCAACCGCGGCGAAATCGCTCTGCGCATCCAGCGCGCGTGCCGCGAGATGGGCATCAAGACCGTCGTGGTCTATTCCGAAGCCGACAAGGAAGCGAAGTACGTCAAGCTCGCCGACGAAGCGGTTTGTATCGGACCGGCCCCGTCGCCGCTCTCCTATCTGAACATGCCCGCGCTGATCAGCGCTGCGGAAGTCACCGACGCCCAGGCCATCCACCCGGGTTACGGTTTCCTTTCCGAGAATGCCGACTTCGCTGAGCGCGTCGAGCAATCGGGCTTCACGTTCATCGGGCCGCGCCCCGAAACCATTCGTCTGATGGGCGACAAGGTGTCGGCCAAGCAGACCATGATCAAGACCGGCGTGCCGTGCGTGCCGGGTTCGGAAGGCGCGTTGCCCGAAGATCCGAAGGAAATCGTGCGAATTGCACGTCAGGTCGGCTATCCGGTGATCATCAAGGCCGCAGGTGGCGGCGGTGGTCGCGGCATGCGCGTGGTGCATACGGAAGCGGCGCTCGTGAACGCGGTCAACATGACCCGTGAAGAAGCCGGCCGCGCCTTCGGCAACCCGGAAGTCTATATGGAGAAGTTCCTCGAGAACCCGCGCCATATCGAAATCCAGGTGCTCGCCGACAAGCACAAGCAAGCCATCTGGCTGGGTGAGCGCGACTGCTCGATGCAGCGTCGTCACCAGAAGGTGATCGAAGAAGCGACCGCACCGCTGATTCCGCGTCGTCTGATCGAGCGCATCGGCGATCGCTGCGCCGACGCCTGCAAGAAGATGGGCTACCTCGGCGCCGGCACGTTCGAATTCCTGTTCGAGAACGGCGAGTTCT
Source organism: Pandoraea sp. ISTKB (assembly GCF_001721285.1). Classification (NCBI taxonomy): domain Bacteria; kingdom Pseudomonadati; phylum Pseudomonadota; class Betaproteobacteria; order Burkholderiales; family Burkholderiaceae; genus Pandoraea; species Pandoraea sp. ISTKB. The sequence continues at coordinate 74,435 of NZ_MAOS01000021.1, read as the reverse complement.
ACTTCATCGAAATGAACACGCGCGTGCAGGTCGAGCATCCGGTCACGGAAATGATCACGGGCGTCGATATCGTGCAGGAACAGATCCGCATCGCGGCCGGCGAGAAGCTCGCCTACCGTCAGCGCGACATCCAGTTCCAGGGTCACGCCATCGAGTGCCGTATCAACGCCGAAGATCCGTTTAAGTTCACGCCGTCGCCGGGTCGCATCACCGCCTGGCATATGCCGGGTGGCCCCGGCATTCGCGTCGACACGCACGCTTACAACGGCTACTTCGTGCCGCCCAACTATGACTCGATGATCGGCAAGCTGATCGCTTACGGTGCAACGCGTGAACAGGCGATCCGCCGCATGCGTGTGGCGCTGTCGGAAATCGTGGTCGAAGGTATCCAGACGAACATTCCGCTTCACCGCGAATTGATGCTCGACGCCAAGTTTGTCGAAGGCGGCACGAGCATTCACTATCTGGAACACAAGCTGGCGCAGAAGTCTGCCGTCGGTGGCAATTAAGTCAGTCAATCAGCAGGAATCACTCGCTATGTATCGCGAACTCGTCGTAGAAGTTGCCCGCGCCCAGGCCGAGGCCCTGTCAGACGCCCTGCTCGATCTGGGCGTGCTGTCGGTCTCCGTCGAAGACGCGGACGCCGACACGCCCGACGAGCAACCGATGTTCGGCGAGCCGGGTCTCACCCCGCCGGACACCGCGTGGCAACGCTCGCGCGTGGTGGCGCTGGTCGGGGAAGATCAGGACGCCGCCGTGCTGCTCGCGGCGGCGGTCAACGAACTGGGACTCGCCGAGTCGCCCGCCTTCACGTTGCGTGATGTGGAGGAACAGGACTGGGTGCGTCTCACGCAATCGCAGTTCGAGCCGATGCAGATCGGCCAGCGCATCTGGGTCGTGCCGTCGTGGCACGACGCGCCCGACACCGACGCTCTCATCCTCGAACTCGATCCGGGTCTGGCATTCGGCACGGGTAGCCATCCGACCACGCGTCTTTGCATGGAGTGGCTGGAGCAGCACGTGCAACCGGGCGGCTCGCTGCTCGACTACGGCTGCGGATCGGGCATTCTGGCGATTCTTGCGCGCAAGTGCGGCGCCGACCCGGTCATCGGTATCGATATCGACCCGCAGGCCGTCGAATCCGCCCGTTACAACAGCGAACGCAATCACGCGCCGGTCGAGTACGGGTTGCCCGACGATCTGCGCGACGGTCAGTTCGATATCGTGGTCGCCAACATCCTGTCGAATCCGCTCAAGCTGCTCGCGTCGATGTTGACGTCGCGCGTGGCACCGGGCGGACGGCTCGCGCTGTCCGGCGTGCTGGAACGACAGGCCGACGAGGTGATCGCGGCTTACGCGCCCTATATGAAGATGTCGGTCTGGCGCGCTCACGACGGCTGGGTCTGCCTGCACGGGCAGGCGACCGGTTAATTTGCGCCGATTGTCACCACTGCGTGTCGCATGAGGCGCCGAGTCCACAGAGTCTTCCAGGCCACATGACCCAGTCCTCACGCGTTCTCGCCACTCGCTGCCCTCACTGCCATACGGTCTTTCGCGTCGTCGCGGATCAGCTCAAGCTGCGCGACGGCCTCGTGCGCTGCGGCCACTGCCGGGAAGTGTTCGACGGACGCGCCTATCTGTGCGATCCCCCCGCAGACGATCACGACACGCCGACAGGCTCCACAGCCAGCGCGGAAAACGCGGCAAGCGCAGCCGATGCGAACGCCGCTTCCGCGCCGGCCTCGATTACCGCTACGGCCACCCCGCCCGGTCTGAGCGCGACGCCCAGCATCGGTGCGACCTCCGGCATCGCCGCCGCGACCACAGGATTTCCCGCGTCATCCACCGTGTCGTCCAGCGATAGCGCTGCCGCCCTCAGTGGCGACCGACCGGTCCCCGAGATGCTCGCCCCCAAGGCCATCGCCGCCCTGCTCGGCTCGCCGGACGAAAGCCGCGCGCGGATGCAACATGGCCCGGGACGCTATATGGATGACGACGATCCCACCGTGCTGAGCGCACCGACGGCGTCGCCATCGCGTGCGCAGGCGACGTCTGCATCCACCCTCGCCACGACGCCGAAGCGCCCCGGTGCGGCACGCGTCATCTGGTGGGTACTGATGACATTGGCCGTCGTCGCCGTACTCGGGCAATGGGCGTGGATCGAGCGTGCGGCGCTCGTCGACCGCATGCCGGCATTGCGTGGCGTGTTCGCCGCGATCGGACGTCCGATGCACGTGACGATCGGTCTGCCGCGTCAGCCCGACCAGATTCAGATTTCCAGCGTGACGCTCGTCACCGACGACACCGGTACCGCCACCAACGCATCGACATCCGGTCCGGACACCGCTACCGATGGAGCCGCCAGCGGCGTCACGGCAGCGCCTGCCGACACCGTGCCCATGACGCTCACCGTCTTCATGCGCAATCAGGCCGTGCATGCGCTGGCCTGGCCGTCGCTCGAACTCACGCTTTCGGATCTCGACGGCAAACCAGTCGTACGTCGCGTTTTTTCAGCGAACGAATACGTCGTCGAGCCAGCCGTGCGCGAAGCGGGGCTAACGCCACGCAATGAACGCACGATTCGGTTACGATTGTCGGCGCAGGCAGCGCTAGCCAGTAATTACCGGGTGCTCGCGTTCTATCCCTGATAGCGCTGTTGCACTCAACCTAGGAGATATAGATGTCCCAAGTCACGCTCGGGGGCAACCCCATCGAAGTCGGCGGTCAGTTCCCGCAGAAGGGTCAGACCGCACCGGCACTGAAGCTGGTCAACGCCAAGCTCGCAGACGTCACGCTCGACGACTTCGCTGGCAAGCGCAAAGTCCTCAACATCGTGCCGAGCCTCGACACGCCGACCTGCGCCACGTCCACGCGCAAGTTCAACGAAGCCGCCGGCAAGCTCGACAACACCGTCGTGCTCGTCATCTCGGCCGACCTGCCGTTCGCGATGAGCCGCTTCTGCGCCACCGAAGGCCTGAACAACGTGGTGACGCTCTCGACCATGCGCGGTCGTGAGTTCCTCAATAACTACGGCGTGGAAATCAAGACCGGCCCGCTGGCAGGCGTGACGGCTCGCGCCGTCGTGGTGCTCGACGCCGACAATCGCGTCGTGCATGCCGAGCTGGTGCCGGAAATCAAGAACGAACCGAATTACGACGCTGCGCTCGCCGCACTTTCGTGATCTCGCGATGACGTAATTCGTCGCCGCGATTCGGGACCGCGCATACGTGCCGCCCCGGATCGCAGCGATGGCTGTACCCCGTACGACGCGTGCCATTCCTGTGCAATTCGTACGCTTTGTACAACGCGTAATTCCCGCGCCGATGCAGACGATGCACCGGCCTGTTTTTTATCCAGCGGCCTGCGACATGACGACGGCCCGTCCTCGTCAGCCGTCTTCCGTTGGCTCTCCCCCGCTTACTTTTCGCAAGGACATTCCCGTGACTACCGTGATCTGCGGCTCGCTGGCCTACGACAACATCATGACGTTCGAAGGCCGCTTCGGCGAGCACATCCTGCCTGATCAGGTGCACATCCTGAACGTCAGCTTCCTCGTGCCGACCATGCGCCGTAACTTTGGCGGCTGCGCGGGCAACATCGGCTACAGCCTGCATCTGCTGGGCGGCTCGCCGGTCGTCATGGCCACGGTGGGTGAGGATGGCGCGGCTTACCTCGAGCGCTTCCAGTCGCTCGGTATGACGACGGAATTCGTGCGCACGGTCACGGACAGCATGACGGCCAACGCGATGATCACCACCGATCTGGACAACAACCAGATCACCGCCTTCCACCCGGGCGCGATGATGTTCTCGTCGCGCAACCGCGTGGGCGACGCCAAGGGCGCCACGCTGGGCATCGTCGCGCCGGACGCGCCCGACGCGATGCTCACGCACGCCGAAGGGTTCGCCGCTGCCGGCGTGCCGTTCGTGTTCGATCCGGGTCAGGGTCTGCCGCTGCTGACGCCTGAGGCACTGCGTCGCATGGTGGAACTCGCAACGTATCTTGCGGTCAACGACTACGAAGCCAAGCTCCTCTGCACGAAGACCGGATTGTCGATGGAAGACCTCCAGTCGCGTGTCGAGGCACTTGTCGTCACGCGCGGAGAGCACGGGGCCCAGATCTTCGCCGGCGGCAAGCAACACGACATTCCTGCCGTGACCGCCAAGCGTGTCGTCGACCCCACCGGTTGCGGCGACGCATTCCGTGGTGGTTTGCTGTACGGTATCGAAAAGGGCCTCGACTGGCCGACCACCGGCCGTCTGGCCAGTCTGATGGGTTCGCTCAAGATTGCCGAGCAGGGTCCGCAGACTTATGCACCGACGCGCCCGGAGATCGAAGCGCAATATGAAGAAGCGTTCGGCCACCGCTTCGAATGATTTAAGGAAAGGCACAACGATGGCACGACTTACCACACCGCTCATTATCCTCACCGCTGCGGCGTCGCTCTCTCTGTCCGCCTGTACGGCGTTCGGTCCGAGCAACTCGGCAAGCGTCTACAGCAGCCGTCAGGCACAACGCGAGCAAGTTGTGCGCATGGGCACGGTCGAATCGGTGCGTCCGGTCACGATCGATAGCAGCAATGGCGACCCGGGCATTCTGGGTATCGCCGGCGGCGGTGCACTGGGTGCGATCGGCGGCAGCGCCATCGGTGGCGGTCGCGGTTCGATCGCGACGGGTATCGTCGGCGGTCTGCTCGGCGCCGTTGCCGGACAGGCGATCGAAAGCCGGGTGAGCAAGAAGGCGGGCCTGGAGATCACCGTTCGCCTCGACAACGGCGAGCTGCGCGCCATCACGCAGGATGCCGACGAGGCATTCCAACCGGGACAGCGCGTGCGCCTGCTCTCGAGCGGCGGCGTGACCCGTGTGACGCACTGAGTTCACCACGCGTTTCGCCCCGGGACATCGAGAACACATCGATAACGTTACGGTGTCCTGAAGCACACCCGGCAGACATGCCGGGGAAGGGGCTGTCGCGGCATACCGACGACACCGCTTCAAACGCGAGCATCACCCCGGCGGGCGACTTCACGGTCGCCCGTTTTCTTTTGGGCCATGAAAAAACCCGCCGTGACGATCGCTCATCACAGCGGGTTTCGGATCGAGTAGGCCTACTCGATCAAAAGACACCTAAGTGCCTTGGTTCCTGCATCGGCACTCGGATTACGGACGGCTGCCGGTCGGGAACGGCCATGCCGCTGCCGGGTTCAACGCCGTCTTCGGTGCTGCGGGTGCAGCGGCCGGTGCGGCTGCGGGAGCAGCAGCAGGCTTGGCAGCAACCTTCTTCACTGCCGGCTTCTTGGCAGCAGGCTTCTTCGCAGCGGCAGGCTTCGCAGCAGCCTTCTTGGCAGCGGGCTTCTTCGCAGCAGCAGCCTTCTTCGCAGCAGGCTTCTTGGCAGCGGCCTTCTTCGCAGCCGGCTTCTTGGCAGCAGCCTTCTTCGCGGCCGGCTTCTTGGCAGCAACCTTCTTAACTGCTGCCTTCTTCGCGGCCGGCTTCTTGGCGGCAACCTTCTTCACTGCGGCTTTCTTGGCGACCGGCTTCTTGGCGGCAACCTTCTTCACCGCTGCCTTCTTGGCGACCGGCTTCTTGGCAGCAACCTTCTTCACTGCAACTTTCTTGGCTGCCGGCTTCTTAGCGGCGACCTTCTTCGCTGCCGGCTTCTTAGCGGCAACAGCCTTCTTCGCTACCGGCTTCTTGGCGGCGACAGCCTTCTTCGCTACCGGCTTCTTGGCAGCAGCGGCCTTCTTGGCAACCGGCTTCTTAGCAACGGCCTTCTTGGCCGCCGGCTTCTTGGCAACAGCTTTCTTGATCGTAGCCATGACAAACTCCTTAACGTGAGAGATCACTCAAACGAAACTACCTGAGAAGGAAACCCGACCACCGTGCGGGAACCGCCGGCGAGCGGGCTATTCATCGGCGTACGCATCGGACTTCGACGGCTTACGCTAATGAATTCGGCGCTGCGCGCATGACGCTGACCGTGTGTGGTCACGCGCGCAAAAAAATTGCCGGCGACATTGCCGCCAGCAATTCGATTGTCTTGAGAAAGGGAGTTCGCCAGATTCTTCGGGGGGTAGCTTGCCTGTCCCGTCATCGGGATGGAGGAGATTGCGATAGCGGATAAGCGATACTGCTTGCTATGCACCAAGGTTTTTACGCTCCGTAACTACCAGCTCTCTGTCGCGGGAGGAAAGCAGTGAGTGCTTTCGTGTGTTCATCGAGACTGCAATTTATTTGAGCGAATAATAATTCTTTTGTGATGCGATGTTAATACTTTGTGCGTAAAAAAGCGCACATCAATCGTAACGAAGAAGTCAATCTGTTGTATTTGATGCACATCACACTCGCATGTCGATGCGTGCGATGCGTTTGCGAAGCGAGAACTTCATCGTGCGAGTGAGGATGATGCGTGTGATCTGCGCCGCTTCTTCGACTTCTCTTCGCGTCAGTCACGCGTGCAACGCACGCTCACATCACCCTCTCGAAACCCGCATGGATGCTCGCTTTGCGCGGAGCATCCATTTTTCACTCAACGCTTAGTCCCAGCTCAGTGCACCACCGGTCTGGTACTCGATCACTCGCGTTTCGAAGAAGTTGCGTTCCTTCTTCAGGTCGATCATCTCGCTCATCCACGGGAACGGATTCTCTTCGTTCGGGTAGAGCGCTTCGAGACCGATTTGTGCGCAGCGACGATTCGCGATGAAGCGCAGATAGCTCTTGAACATGCCTGCGTTCAGACCGAGCACGCCGCGCGGCATCGTATCTTCAGCGTAGCGATACTCAAGCTCGACCGCCTTCTGGAACAGTTCGCGAATCTCTTCGCGGAACTCCGGCGTCCACAGGTTAGGGTTTTCCAGCTTCACCTGGTTGATCAGGTCGATGCCGAAGTTGCAGTGCATCGACTCGTCGCGCAGGATGTATTGATACTGCTCCGCAGCACCGGTCATCTTGTTCTGACGACCCAGCGCCAAGATCTGCGTGAAGCCGACGTAGAAGAACAGACCTTCCATGATGCAGGCGAACACGATCAGCGAACGCAGCAGCTTCTGGTCAGCTTCCTGCGTTCCCGTCTTGAACGACGGATCGGCGACCACTTCGATGAACGGCAGCAGGAATTCGTCCTTGTCGCGGATCGACGCCACTTCGTGATACGCGTTGAAGATCTCGGCTTCGTCCAGCCCCAGGCTCTCGACGATGTACTGATAAGCGTGCGTGTGGATCGCTTCTTCAAACGCCTGACGCAGCAGGAACTGACGGCACTCCGGCGCGGTGATGTGGCGGTAGGTGCCCAGCACGATGTTGTTCGCGGCGAGCGAGTCGGCCGTCACGAAGAAGCCGAGGTTGCGCTTGATGATACGGCGCTCGTCTTCGGTCAGACCGTTCGGGTCCTTCCACAGGGCGATGTCGCGCGACATGTTGATTTCCTGCGGCATCCAGTGGTTCGCGCAACCGGCCAGATATTTTTCCCACGCCCACTTGTACTTGAACGGCACCAGCTGGTTCACGTCCGTCGTGCCGTTGATCACGCGCTTGTCCGAGGCGCTCACGCGGCGCGTCGACTGCGAGGCGATGGTGTGCGGCGTGTCGTCCTGCGTGCCCAGAATGTTCGAAGCCGGTGCGGCCGGCGCAACAGGCGCGGCGGACTTGGCGGTAGAGGTGTCTTCTTCCCAGTTAAGCATAGGGTCTCGGTCCGTTCAGGTTGATGCGATTCACGCCCTGGGGCGCACATCGCCGAAGTGACAGATCAGCCGTTCGCGTACGAAGGCCGACGAAAAAATTGCCGATAGTGCAGCCGTCAATCTAACGATGACGACGAAAAATCCGCTGAGGGTAACGCTTGATTTTGGGGGTAACGCAGAGTCGCTTTCGCGCTGATTTGAACGACGACGCCGATTCGGAAGCTGCAATCTTTGTCTTGCAACATCATGACCTCCCGACGTCGATCGAATGACTCCAATTTAGCACAATACTGTCACTCGTTCCAGCCCATCGACACCATATATTGTGTCGAGTTTTACAGCCACCACAATACCTAGTGTTTTCGAGCATACCGGGCGCAGCGTACGTCCAGCCTCGCGGGACCGGCATCTTGCCACGAAACGAGGCCGCACGACAGGGTTTGCAGTGCATCAAAATGACGCGCACCCACAATGGCGTATCCTGTGCGGCAAGCGTCACGGCGCCAGAGCGGAGCGACAGACTCCGGCGAACGCCATCCACCGACGCCAATGAAGGAGATATCGACGATGACACCCTCAGGCGCCGATGGCGCACAGGCACCGGCCGGCCGACCGGGACCGACACCCTCAGCCTCCTCAGGCCCCGCCACCCCACCCGTACTGACACCCGGCAAACCGATCCGCCTCGCACGAGGCGCCCTCATCGCCGAGGTACAGCCCGGCTGCGGCGCACGCCTGTCCCGACTCGCACGTCGCGACACACGCGGCGATCTGTTCGACTACCTCGTGCCACTCGGCAACGAGCCATTCTCCTCCGACGAATGGCCGAAGGCCGGCGCGTTCCCAATGCTGCCGTATACCAATATGTTGCGCGACGACACGCTGCACTGGCGTGAGCGCACCCTCACCGTTCGCGAAGCGCCCGTCGCATCGAGTTCGCTGCACGGCTGGGGGCTGCGGCGCGAATGGGAAGTAGTCGACGAAAGCTCACATTGCTGCGTGCTTCAACTCGACTGCCCTGCCCAGCCGGAGTGGCCCTGGCACTATCAGGCCTACCTGTCCGTGACGCTCGACGAGCACGGCCTCGACATGCAGCTCTCGCTCACCAATCTCTCGACGCAGGAGATGCCTGCGGGACTGGGTCTGCATCCGTACTTCCGCTGGCCGGCGGGCGCGCGGCTGACGTTCGAATCCGAAGCGCTCTGGCGCTCGCCGTCGGAAGACATTCGCTGGCCGAGCGAACAACGTGTTCACGTCGGGCCGATGGAAGTGGTGTCGGTCGGCGGCGGCCTCGACACCGGCGGACGTTCGACCTGGTTCGCCGAAGTTCCCTCCGAGTCGGGACGCTTCGACGCCCGCATCGATTACGCGGGCGGACTGCGCTCCGCCACGGTACGCAGCGACAACGCTACCTGGCTCGTGCTGCACTCCCCCGCCGGACGCCCCTACCTCTGTCTTGAGCCGTCGACACACCGTGTCGGCGAGTTCGACAGCGATCACGTCGTGCTCACGCACGGTCAGACGCTCGACCTATCGATGCGCATCGATCTGGGCTGAGCGCGCCGCCGCCCACATCGTCCGCCGCTTCTGATTCTCTCAAGCCAAAGAAAAACCCCGTCGTCCTCTCGGACCGACGGGGTTTTCCCTATGGAGCGACGCCGCGTGACACCTGCGGCATCGCTTCACGACCACCTTACTGGCAAGCCTCGCACTCTTCGAAGCCCGGGTCGCCCGGACGCATCGTGCAGACCGCGCCTTCGGCTTCCGGCATCGGCTGGGCCAGCGGCGAGGTCGGCTCGGCCGAGAAGCCACCCGACACACCGCCCGAGCTCGGCACCGCGTTCAGCGCGCCGTGGCTCACCGTCGACTTCTCGACGTGCGTTGCGGCCATCGTACGGAGGTAGTACGTGGTCTTCAGTGCGCGCGTCCAGGCCAGCTTGTATGTCTCGTCGAGCTTCTTGCCCGATGCGCCAGCCATATAGATGTTGAGCGACTGCGCCTGATCGATCCACTTCTGACGACGCGACGCTGCCTCGACCAGCCACTTCGGCTCGACTTCGAACGCCGTGGCGTAGATCTCGCGCAGATCGGCCGGCACGCGGTCGATACGAGCGAGCGAGCCGTCGAAGTACTTCAGGTCGGCGACCATCACTTCGTCCCACAGACCGCGGGCCTTCAGGTCACGCACCAGGTACTCGTTGACCACCGTGAACTCGCCCGACAGGTTCGACTTCACGTACAGGTTCTGGAACGTCGGCTCGATACAGGCCGAGACACCGATGATGTTCGAGATGGTCGCGGTCGGGGCGATCGCCACGCAGTTCGAGTTGCGCATGCCGTGCGAAGCGATGTGCTTGCGCAGGCTGTCCCAGTCGAGCGTGCTCGACAGGTCGACGTCGACGTAACCACCGCGCTCTTCGGCCAGCAGCTTGAGCGAGTCTTGCGGCAGGATGCCACGATCCCACAGCGAGCCCTTGTACGACGAGTACTGACCGCGTTCCTTGGCCAGCTCGGTCGATGCCCAGTAAGCGTAGTAGCAAACCGCTTCCATCGAACGGTCGGCGAACTCGACGGCAGCGTTCGACGCATACGGCGTACGCAGCAGGTGCAGGCAGTCCTGGAAGCCCATGATGCCCATGCCCACCGGACGGTGATGCAGGTTCGAGTTACGTGCCTTCGCCACCGCGTAGTAGTTGATGTCGATGACGTTGTCGAGCATGCGCATCGCCACACGAACGGTGCGTTGCAACTTCTCGTGATCCAGCTCGTAGCCGTTCGCCGTCTGCTTCAGGTGAGCCACGAGGTTCACCGAGCCGAGGTTACACACGGCGATTTCCGTCTCGCTCGTGTTGAGCGTGATTTCCGTGCACAGGTTCGACGAGTGCACCACGCCCACGTGTTGCTGCGGCGAGCGGATGTTGCACGGGTCCTTGAACGTAATCCACGGATGGCCGGTTTCGAACAGCATGCCCAACATCTTGCGCCACAGCGCTTGGGCCGGCACCTTCTTGAACAGCTTGATCTCGCCGCGCGCGGCCTTCTCTTCGTAAGCCGTGTAAGCCTGTTCGAAAGCCTTGCCGAACTTGTCGTGCAGATCCGGGCAGGTCGACGGGGAGAACAGCGTCCACTCGGCGCCTTCCATCACGCGCTTCATGAACAGATCGGGAATCCAGTTCGCCGTGTTCATGTCGTGCGTACGGCGACGATCGTCACCCGTGTTCTTGCGCAGTTCCAGGAATTCTTCGATATCCAGGTGCCACGTTTCCAGGTAGGCACAGACCGCGCCCTTGCGCTTGCCGCCCTGGTTCACGGCCACGGCCGTGTCGTTGACCACCTTGAGGAACGGCACCACGCCCTGGCTCTTGCCGTTCGTGCCCTTGATATGGGAGCCGAGTGCGCGAACCTGCGTCCAGTCGTTGCCCAGACCGCCGGCGAACTTCGAGAGCAGTGCGTTTTCCTTGAGCGCTTCGTAAATGCCTTCCAGATCGTCCGAGACGGTCGTCAGATAGCACGACGAGAGCTGCGAGCGACGCGTGCCCGAGTTGAACAGCGTCGGCGTGGAGCTCATGAAGTCGAAGCTCGACAGGATCTGGTAGAACTCGATCGCACGCGCTTCGCGCTCGACTTCGTTCAGCGCCAGACCCATGGCCACGCGCATGTAGAACGCCTGCGGCATTTCGATGCGATGGCTATCGATATGCAGGAAGTAGCGGTCGTACAGCGTTTGCAGGCCGAGGTAGTTGAATTGCAGGTCGCGGTTGGCGTCGAGCGCCGCCGCCAGCTTGCCCAGGTCGTACGAGAGCAGTTGCTCGTCGAGCAGTTCGGCGTCCACACCCTGCTTGATGAAGCGCGGGAAGTACTCGATGTAACGCGCGGCCATTTCACCCTGCGGCACTTCTTCGCCGAGGATTTCGCGGCGAATCGTGTGCATCAGGATACGGGCGGTGACCTGGCTGTAAGCCGGTTCCTTCTCGATGAGCGTACGCGAGGCGAGGATCGCCGAATCGTAGACCTGCGACAGCGGCACGCCGTCGTACAGGTTCTTGATGGTCTCGGCAAGGATCGGCTCGGCGGAGACTTCGCTACCGAGGTTTTCGCACGCGGCCTTCACCACGCCGCGCAGGGCAGCCATGTCGATCGGACGGGTCACACCGTTGTCGGTGACATGCAGCACCGGGGTGTCGGGCGTTGCGGCTTCCTGCGTGGTCTCGACGGCGCTGGCGCGCTCTTGCGAACGCTTTTCGCGATACAGCACATAAGCGCGGGCGACGTTGTGCTCGCCTTCACGCATGAGTGCGAGTTCGACCTGATCCTGAATGTCTTCGATGTGGAACGTACCGCCGTTCGGGCGGCTGCGCACCAGTGCGCGCACGACGTTCTCCGTCAACTGTTCCACGAGCTCGCGTACGCGCGCCGAAGCCGCACCTTGTCCGCCGTTCACGGCAAGGAACGCCTTGGTGACGGCGATCGCGATCTTCGACGGCTCGAAACCCACCACCGTGCCGTTGCGTCGAATCACTTTGAAGTCGGCGTTGGTCGCCGGTTCGAATGCGCCCGTCGTCTGGGGCGCCGACGCACCCGTGCCATTGCCGGCATTCGCGGCGGGCGTCGGGTTCGGGCGGGTGAGGTTTTCGTTAGTCTGCATGTAAAAACTCCCGTTCCAATGAAATGGTGCTGTTAGCGCACTTCCACCAGCCAATCACTAAGAATTCAGTCGGTAAAAAGTACGCCCTGGGGGCGCCGATGGAGCGAAGTGCTGAACACCGCACGACCGACGGACGGCCAAGGGTTCGAGGTGTCCGCTGCACGGCTTTGCTGCTGTACCGCCTCCCAAAAATACCGAAAGGAGGTACGGTTAGATGGTTGCTCACAACCACTACATGTAGTGGTTGGTGGCCGAATTGGCACTAAGTATAGTGGAGATGACGCACTCCGCAAACTCAAAAATTTCATTCCCGGGGAGGCCCGCGCCATGCCCGTGTCAAGCAAAACCTGTCACGGGGTGAGGGTTAATCGTCCCCCTCAGCGTCCCCCTTCTGTGTCCCGCTCAACCCTGCGAGTCACCGCCCGCGTCACCGGCAGCGGACGTCTGAAACGGCAACACTTCGGATGCCAGTCCGGCCATCCGACGCAATCGCTGCCACTCGAAATGGGGCCCCGGGTCCGTCTTCCGACCAGGTGCTATATCGGCATGTCCGGCCACGGCTTGAATCGGATAACGCTCACGCAAGACACGCGTGAGCGCCGCCAGCGTCACATACTGCGCCGCGGTGAACGGCAGGTCGTCAGTGCCTTCCAGTTCAACGCCGATTGAGAAATCGTTGCAGCGCGTACGACCTTCGAACGACGACGCGCCCGCATGCCATGCTCTCGCATCGCACGACACGAACTGTTGCAACGCACCATCGCGTCGCACCAGAAAATGCGAGGAGACGTGCACACCGCGAATCTCGTCGAAGAACGGATGCGCATCGTGATCGAGCCGATTCTGAAAGAACGCAGGGATCTCGTCGCCGCCGAACTGACCCGGTGGCAACGAGATGTTGTGCACCACGAGCAATCCGATCGGCATGTCCTGCGGACGCACGTCGAAGTTCGGCGACGGCAGACGCTCCGCTTCCCGAATCCAGCCTTCGGCGTCGAGCGTGAGGACCGGCAGTTTGTCCGGCGCGTTCATGCGTCACCCCACAACGGCGCGACGCACACGTCGAACGTATCGATGCACACGACCTGTCCCGACAAGACCGACAAGACGGGCAGCGCAGGCGACCGGAGCGCAACGTTAGGGGACGCAGATGACTGGAGCATGACGGGCACAGCGAACTCCCGTAGAGCGAGGGGTGGCATTGTAGCCCACTTGGCGTGACGTCGCCGGTCGTCGGCCCGGCTTGCGATGCGCACGTCAACGTGGCGAGCGATCAGTGTCACGTGGGGCATCGTCCGAAACAAGTCAAAAAATAAAAGGCAAATTCCCAAAGAAGAAGCCTCTCGCACGACTTGGCCGAGAGGCTTCCGTGGGCGTGTCCACGCCCGGGGATGGCGCCGCTCTCGCATCCTGCGTTGCCCGCAGAACACGCACACCATCCCGCGCCGCTCACAGGTGCGGCGCCAATGGCCGTTGCCGGCCGGTAAAACCCTGCACACGCGTCTCCCGCGCTAACCCCATTGTCCCCACGGCCTCCATTGTCGCTACCGTCACGTCCCTCCGATCGCATTGCACTCGATCAGGGGAATACCGGAATCGCAGCTTCGACCCCTTCCATATGCGCCTCGGGATGATGCTCCTTGAGCATCTCGCGAATCTCGTCGACGCGGCTCTCGCGCACATCCACCATCAGCAGAATCATGCCCCGCTCCAGCGGCTCACGAAACGCTTTGAGACGCGAGTTCGGCACCGACACGCCGATCATGCTCGACACCCAGGCACCGAACAGCGCACCGAGCGGCGCCGTCACGATCATCAGTTCCCACTGGGGGCGCGTGCCCACGATGGGGAAAAACGCGGCGACTGCACCGACTGCCAAACCACAGAAGCCACCGATCACGAGCCCGGCTTCAGCGCCGTGCACGATATCGGAAGTCTGTAGCAGGTTAGCCTCGTGCAGTCCCTCCAGGTCCATTTCGTCACGCGCCATGAAGTGGATGTGACGTTCCTCGATCCGCGCGAGCAACAAGTCGCTCATCGTGCGCTGCGCACTCGCCAGATCGGGAAGAAGGAAATACATCCGTCTGCGCATTAGCATATTGCGCCCTCCTGTCGTCGTCCCCGATTTGCCGCCTGTTTGTTATTGATCTTCTAGATGGGGTAGGTAACTGTGTTTTAGTGCATGCGACAGTCATGCGCAAGCCGACGCGGCCGATTGGGCATCGGCCGGCACACGACAGCAAGGAGCGGAAGACGACCGCGATGCGCGCGGTGGCGCACCTGAGCGGTATCGCTGCGCGGTGCGCCCGCGCAGCCGGGATCAGGCGCGGTGTTCGCGCGCGAGATGGGCGTCGCGATGCGCGGCGCTGCAAAAGTGCTTGTCGCCGGGGCCGGCGAGCGATTCGCTCTCGGGAAGATAGGTATCGCACTCGCTGCAACGCACCATGCGCTCGGCCGGCGGCAACGACTGACGGGCCGTGGTGCGGCCCCCGCTACCGGGCGACGTGCGCATGCGCTCGTCACGTTCGTTGCGTTCATTCCGCTCGGGGCGCTCCATGCGCTTGCGCTCGTTGTGGCGCATCCACCACGTCCCGGCAATCAAGAGCAACAGTAACAGCAGGATATTGCGCATCGCGCTTCAAGTCTCCGTCATGCGATGCAGCACCACCTCAAGCACGAAGCGAGAACCGACATACGCCAGCAACAGCGCCACGAACGACGCCAGAACCCAACGCAGCGCGACCTTACCGCGCCACCCATAAAAATGCCGTCCGAGCAGCACCGCGCCGAACATCAGCCACGACACCACCGCGAACACGGTCTTGTGATCGATGCGCACCGCGCGCCCGAAGAGCGCCTCGGAGAACATCACGCCCGAGATGAGCGTCAACGTGAGCAGCACGAACCCTGCGCCGATCAGCCGGAATAGCAGCTTCTCCATCGTGAGCAGCGGCGGCAGCGTTTCGAGCCAGCGCGACAGCCAGCCGTTCGCATCATGGCTGCGCGACGGATGCAACTGACGCTCAGCATAGAGCATCAGCAACGCGTGCAGCGCCGCCAGTGCGAACAGCCCGTAGGCCATGTTCGCGATGATGAAGTGCGCCTTGAAAGTCGGATCCGCCGCAAAGCCGAGAATGCGCACGTCCGGGAAAACCGCTGGCAACAGGCAGGCGATGGCGGCCACGGGTGTGACCATCAGTCGCAGGCTGTCGAGCGGGAAGAAGAAGCTTTCGATCCAGTAGATGCCGACCGAGAGCCACAGCATGGCCGAGAGCATGTACGCAAAACCGAAGTGCATGCTGTCCGCGCGGAAGATGGTCTGATGCAGCAACACCCCGTGCAGCAAGAGCGCGGCGAACAGCGAAAGCTGCATCGGCCAGCGCGAGGGCGTGCCCGTGACCGGCGCAGGCGCGACCGCGCCGCCCGCGAGAGCGAGCGCGGCGTCGCGCCGGTAACCTTGCCACGAACAAACCGCCAACCCGGCGTAGAGGATGGCGGTCAGCGCATACAGTAAAATAGTCATGTTTGAAGTTTACACCAGCCCATGAGGGGCGCGCTGCCGTGCTTGCCATCCGCCGTCCCCCGGCCGATGGGCGGGCAACCAAGGCCGCTTCAGGTCTTACAGGATACGTTTCATGCTCGACAATCTCACTACGCGCCTGGCCAAAGTCGTCAAGACGCTGCGCGGCGAAGCCCGGCTGACCGAGGCCAACACGCAGGAAATGCTGCGCGAAGTCCGTCTCGCCCTGCTCGAGGCCGACGTCGCCCTGCCGGTGGTACGCGATTTCATCGCCAAGGTGAAGGAAAAGGCCCTCGGTGAGGAAGTCATTTCCAGCCTTTCGCCCGGTCAGGCCCTCGTCGGCGTGGTACAACGCGAACTGACAGCCCTCATGGGCGGCGACTACGAAGGTCGCGCCGCCGAACTCAATCTGGCCACCACCCCGCCCGCCATCATCCTGATGGCCGGTCTGCAAGGCGCCGGCAAGACGACCACCGTCGGTAAGCTCGCTAAGCTGCTGCGCGCCCAGAAGAAGAAAGTCCTCACGGTCTCCACCGACGTCTACCGCCCGGCCGCTATCGCCCAGTTGGAGACGGTGACCAAGCAGGTCGACGCCGACTTCTTCCCGTCGCAACCCGATCAGAAGCCGGTCGACATCGCCCGCGCCGCCGTGGACTGGGCGCGTCGCCATCACCATGAAGTGCTGCTCGTCGACACGGCCGGCCGTCTGGGTATCGATGAAGCGATGATGCAGGAAATCAGCGCCCTGCACGCCGAGCTGAAACCGATCGAAACGTTGTTCGTCGTCGACGCCATGCTGGGTCAGGACGCCGTCAACACCGCCCGCGCCTTCAACGACGCCCTGCCGCTCACCGGCGTGGTGCTCACCAAGCTCGACGGCGATTCGCGTGGCGGTGCCGCGCTGTCGGTGCGTCACATCACCGGCAAGCCGATCAAGTTCGTGGGTGTCGGCGAAAAGCTCGACGGCCTCGAAGTCTTCCACCCGGATCGCATGGCGAACCGGATTCTCGGCATGGGCGACATTCTCGCGCTCGTCGAGGAAGCGCAGCGCGGTGTCGACGTTCAGGCCGCACAGAAGCTCGCCGACAAGGTCAAGAAAGGCGGCGACTTCGATCTGAACGACTTCAAGGCGCAGATCGGCCAGATGAAGAAGATGGGCGGCCTGTCGTCGCTCATGGACAAGCTGCCGGCGCAGTTCCAGGCCGCCGCCAGCCAGACGAACATGGATCAGGCCGAGAAGCAGGTGCGTCGCATGGAAGGCATCATCAACTCGATGACGCCCGCCGAGCGCGCCAAGCCCGAGCTGATCAAGGCGAGCCGCAAACGCCGCATTGCCGCCGGTGCGGGCGTTCAGGTGCAGGAAGTCAACCGCATGCTCAATCAGTACGACCAGATGCGCACCATGATGAAGAAACTCAAAGGCGGTGGCATGATGAAGATGATGCGCAGCATGAAGGGCATGATGCCCGGCATGCGCTGATATACTCCGGGCCGCATTTAGCGAATCCCCCGCACCACCGTTCCACAGGGTCGCCCCATATGAACCGCGAAGAAGCCCTCGAAGTATTCCGTAATTCCGAAGAAATCGTCTCCGCCGACGAGGTCAACCGCTCCGTCGACACGATGGCAAAGGCCATCAAGGAAGCCATTGGCGACGAATTCCCGATGGTGCTGTCGGTCATGGGCGGCGCAGCCGTCTTTACCGGCATGCTCCTGCCGCGACTCGACTTCCCGCTCGAATTCGACTACATCCACCTCTCCCGCTACAACAACACCACCACCGGCGGTGCCATGCAGTGGCGCGTCGCACCGCGTGATTCGGTGCGTGACCGCGTGGTGCTCGTGCTCGACGACATTCTGGACGAAGGCGCCACCATGGCCGCGATTCGCGACCGGATTCTGGAGATGGGCGCGTCGAAGTTCTACAGCGCCGTGCTGTGCGAGAAGATCCTGACGAAGGAAAAGCCGTCGCATCCGGATTTCTGCGGCTTCACCGTGCCGGATCGCTACGTCTTCGGCTGCGGCATGGACGCCAAGGGTTACTGGCGCAACCTGCCTGCCATCCGCGCGCTGACGACGGCTCGCTGATCGCGGCGCGACATCCCGGCAAGCGTTTCGGGATGTCGGTATTGGCGCCGGGGGGCAATCTCCCGCGCCCAAAGAAAAAGGGACCTCATCGAGGTCCCTTTTCTTTGATTACCCGGCGGCCGTCACATGCACGGTGTCGCCGTTCCGTGCACCGCCGGCCGGATCGACCGACAGCGCACGTCCTACTCAGATCGCCTTGGCGGCGCGCACCTTGCCGGTGACAACTTCTGCCACGGTCTCGGCGTCGAGCAACTGTGCTTCCGTGTCGCGACGACCCTGATACTCGATCTTGCCTTCCTTCAGGCCACGGTCGCCGATCACCACACGATGCGGCACGCCGATCAGTTCCCAGTCGGCGAACATCACGCCCGGACGCTCGCCACGATCGTCGAGAATCACGTCGATACCGGCGGCCACCAGATCTTCATACAGCTTGTCGGCGGCGGCACGCACGGCGTCGCTGCGGTCGTAGCCCATCGGGCACAGCACCACTTCGAACGGGGCAATCGCTTCCGGCCAGATGATGCCGCGATCGTCGAAGTTCTGCTCGATGGCCGCGCCGAGAATGCGCGTGATGCCAATGCCGTAGCAGCCCATTTCCATCGGCGCCGGTTTGCCCGTTTCGTCGAGGAACGTGGCGTTCATGGCGTCCGAGTACTTCGTGCCCAGCTGGAACACGTGGCCGACTTCGATACCGCGGCACAGCGCGATCTCGCCCTTGCCGTCCGGCGACGCGTCACCCGGCACGATGTCGCGCAGGTCGAAGACGATTTCCGGTTCCGGCAGATCGCGGCCCCAGTTCACCCCGGTGATGTGGAAGTCCGTCTCGTTCGCGCCCACGACGAAGTCGCTCATCTTCGCGACGGTGCGGTCGACCACGAGCTTCACCGGCTTCTTCGTGCCGATCGGGCCGAGGTAGCCCGGCGGCGTGCCGAACCATTCGACGATCTCGGCTTCGCTGGCAAAACGCATCTCAGCCAGACCCGGCACTTTGCTTGCCTTGATCTCGTTCAGATCGTGATCGCCGCGCAGCAACAGCAGCCAGACGGTCGTGCCGGCCTTCTCGTCGTCCGTCGCGAGGACGATCGACTTGACGGTGCGCGTCAGCGGAATCGAGAGCAGTTCCGCGACGGCTTCGCACTTGGCCTTGCCCGGCGTGGCGGTCTTGGTCATGGCCTCGGCAGGCGCGGCACGCTCGCCTTGCGGGGCGAGCGCTTCGGCCATTTCGACGTTGGCCGCATAGTCCGACGTCGGGCAATAAGCGATGGCGTCTTCACCGGTCTCGGCGATCACGTGGAACTCGTGCGAGCCCGAGCCACCGATGGAACCGTTATCGGCCACGACTGCGCGGAACTCCAGACCCAGGCGCGTGAAGATGCGCACATAGGCGTCGAACATCTTCTGATAGGACACTTCCAGACCCGCGCGATCCTTGTCGAACGAGTAGGCATCCTTCATGATGAATTCGCGGCCACGCATCACGCCGAAACGCGGACGGATCTCGTCGCGGAACTTCGTCTGCACCTGATAGAAGTTCACCGGCAACTGACGATAGCTCTTGATCTCGCGGCGTGCGATGTCCGTCACCACTTCCTCGTGGGTCGGTCCGACGACGAATTCACGGTCGTGACGATCCTTCAGACGCAGCAGCTCCGGGCCGTACTTCACCCAGCGGCCCGACTCCTGCCACAGTTCGGCCGGTTGCACGGCCGGCATGAGCAACTCCAGCGCACCCGCGCGGTTCATTTCTTCACGGACGATGGCTTCGACCTTGCGGATCGAGCGCAGGCCGATCGGCAGGTAATCGTAGATACCGCCGGCGACGCGGCGAATCATGCCGGCACGCATCATCAGCTTGTGGCTGACGATTTCGGCGTCGGCGGGGGCTTCCTTGAGGGTGCCGATGAAGAAACGAGAGGCTTTCATGCAGATTTCCGGGAAAAATTAGGGTCAACGGCGCACGCGGCGGTTCGGTCGGCTGCGCCAAAGCAGGGCCGGGGCGCGTAACGAGATGGTACCGAGACGGTAGCGTGACGTCTTCGCAGCCCCTGAGACTCCCGCCGGCCGTACGCGCCGCCCCGGTTACCCGAGCCGCCGCCGGCCGCCGCGCCGGTGATTATCTGTTTATAATCGAAGCAATTTTAAAGGATTCAAGGGTGGTTGTATGCTGGACCGTGAAGGCTTTCGCCCGAACGTCGGCATCATCCTCTTAAACGCACGCAATGAAGTGTTCTGGGGCAAGCGGCTGGGCGAGCACTCCTGGCAGTTCCCGCAAGGCGGCATCAAGTACGGCGAAACGCCCGAACAGGCCATGTTCCGAGAATTGCACGAGGAAACCGGGCTAAAGCCAGAACACGTCAAAATCATCGGTCGCACACGCGACTGGCTGCGTTATGAGGTGCCGGACAAGTTCATCAAACGCGAAGTGCGCGGACATTACCGGGGCCAGAAGCAGATCTGGTTCCTGCTGCGCATGGTCGGGCGCGACTGCGATATCTGCTTGCGTGCAACCGATCATCCGGAGTTCGACGCCTGGCGCTGGAACGAATACTGGGTGCCGCTCGACGCGGTGATCGAGTTCAAGCGCGAGGTCTATCAGCTCGCGCTGAACGAGCTCTCGCGATATCTGCGACGCACCGCCGCACGCGCTCAGCAGGACCGGCGCCGGTTTCCGCGGGCCGGGGCACGTGTCGGCGAAATGCCGCCGGGCGCCACGGATGCGTTGCATGAGCAGGAAGGCGGCTTCGGCAGCGGTGACTGCGGCGACGCGTCTGCGACAGCGGGCACTGCGGACACGGCAGATACCGCGGATGCGGCAGACAATGCCGACCGTCAACACCGCCGGGAGCACTGAACCGGACGGCCGCCGGCCTGTCACAACACCGGACGCGGGCATGATGCCCGCGCCCGCTTTTTTTTGATTCCTCGACCCCATTCCCATGCGTCCTTCCTTTGCCCGCCGCGCCCCGCGCCTGGTCACGCTCGTTTCCCTGGCCGCCCTCGCGCTGATCGCCGCTTGCAGCAGCATGTCGCAGCCCGTTCAGGACTTTGACGAATACATGGCGCAACAAGAGGCCGCCAAGGGCAAGTGGAAGGAGGCGGAATACAAGCTCCCGACCGAAGCGCCGAAGGATGCCGACCTGATCAGCTTCTCCACGCTGCCCAACGCCACCCTCGATTACGCCATCGACGCGAAGTCCGTCGAAGTCACCCGCGACGACGGCGTGGTCCGCTACGTCGCCGTCATCCGCAGCAAGGAAGGGGCGCGCAACGTCTCGTACGAAGGCATCCACTGCGCATCGTTCGAATCGCGCCTGTACGCCACCGGCCGCCCTGACGGCACCTGGGCGCCGGCACGTAACAGCGAATGGCGTCCGATCCGCCCGTATGGCGCAACGGCCTATCAGGGCATTCTGTTCCGCGATTTCCTCTGCCAGGACAAGACACCGTACGGCACCGCCAAGGACATCGTGCAGAACCTGCGCTATCCGACGACGCCCGCCGCCTATCGTTGATGCCTTGCAGAGCAAGCGGCGTCCGCGTGATAACGCTGATGCCGCTGCGGCCTTCGCGATGAAAAAAACGCCGGTCACGAATCTCGTGCCGGCGTTTCTTGTTTCTGGCCGTCCCGCCTCACCAAGGAGGCTGTATCGGTCTCAGCGCAGAATCAGGTTGTCGCGATGGATCAGCTCCGGCTCGTTCGCAAACCCCAGCACCTGTTCGATGTCGCTGCTTGGGTGGCGGCGAATGAGACGCGTCTCGGACGCGCTGTAATTCGACAGACCGCGCGCGACCTCGTGACCCGCTTCGTCGACACAGGCGATGACCTCGCCACGCGCGAAGGTGCCTTCCACATCGATGACGCCGATCGGCAGCAGGCTCTTGCCCTCTTCCATCAACTTCTTGCACGCGCCCGCGTCGATCACGACACGACCGCGCACTTGCAGATGATCGGCCATCCACTGCTTACGGGCCGTCAGCACCGCGGTGCGCGCTACCAACTGCGTACCGATGGCTTCGCCGCCGGCCAGACGCACGAGCACGTCGGCTTCCCGCCCCGACGCGATTACGGTATGCGCACCGCTCGTCGCCGCGCGCTTGGCCGCGAGAATCTTGGTGAGCATGCCGCCCCGGCCGATGTTGGTGCCGGCGCCGCCAGCCATGGCTTCGAGACGCTCGTCTCCCGCTTCGGCCTCGTGAACGAACTCGGCGTCAGGATGCTTGCGCGGATCGGCCGTGTAGAGTCCCGACTGATCGGTGAGAATGACCAGCGCATCGCCATCGATCAGGTTCGTGACGAGCGCGCCGAGCGTGTCGTTGTCGCCGAACTTGATTTCGTCGGTCACGACCGTGTCGTTCTCGTTGATGATCGGCACCACGCCCAGACGCAGCAGCGTGAGCAACGTCGTGCGGGCATTCAGATAGCGTTCGCGATCGGCCAGATCGGCGTGCGTGAGCAGAATCTGCGCCGTACGTACGCCGTGCTCGGCGAAACGGGTTTCGTACACCTGCGCAAGTCCCATCTGCCCCACGGCAGCGGCGGCTTGCAGTTCGTCGATGGCCTTCGGACGACGTGCCCACCCCAGACGCTGCATCCCCTCGGCAATCGCGCCCGAACTCACGAGCACGACCTGCTTTGGCGGTCGTCCGTCGCCCCCGTGCCGCAACGCGGCAATCTGCTGCGCCCAACGCGCAATGGCGACATCATCCAGCCCGCGACCGTCGTTGGTCACGAGACTGGAGCCCACTTTCACCACGAGCCGCTTGGCATCGGCGATGACCGAACGCATGGACCTGAACTCTCCGGAGGTATTGGGAAGACGGGGCTGCTGCGGGCGAGGAAGACATGGATGGCGCGGGGCGCCGGTCGTCGCTCAGTTGGCCGCTGCGGCCGGATCGCTGGCGCCTGCGCGATGGACGTTGCCCATGGCGCGACGGTGCCAGCGTTTGAGTGATACGGAGTTTACGCCTTTGGCGCGTCGTCCGTTGGGGTTTGTGGTGCTTCGACGGCAGCGGGGGCCGCACTACCGGCGCGGAAACGCGGGTCGGCAGCCGCGTCTTCAATCGCCTCTTCGACGGCGCCACGTTGCTGATACAAGTACTCCTGCACTTCCAGGCACAGCTTCTCGCAGCCTTCGCCGGTCAATGCGGAGATTTCGAACGTCGGACCCTCCCAGCCATAGCGCTTCTTGAAGTCCGCCACACGCTCGGCACGTTCTTCTTCCGGCAGCATGTCGACCTTGTTGAGCACCAGCCAGCGCGGCTTCTGGAACAACGTTTCGTCGTATTTCTGTAGCTCGAGAACGATGGCCTTGGCATCCGCCACCGGATCAACGCCCTCATCGAACGGCGCGATATCCACGATGTGCAGCAACAGGCCAGTACGCTGCAAGTGACGCAGGAACTGGTGACCGAGGCCCGCCCCTTCGGCAGCGCCTTCAATCAGGCCCGGAATGTCAGCGATCACGAAGCTACGGCCCGGCGCGGTACGCACGACACCCAGATTGGGGTGTAGCGTCGTGAACGGATAATCCGCAATCTTCGGACGCGCGTTCGACACCGAAGAGATGAACGTCGATTTGCCCGCATTGGGCATGCCGAGCAGGCCGACGTCCGCGAGCACTTTCAGCTCGAGCTGGAGCATACGGCGCTCACCGGGCTTGCCCGGCGTAGTCTGACGGGGCGCGCGGTTCGTGCTCGACTTGAAATGGATGTTACCCAGACCGCCCGCACCCCCTTGCGCAAGGACAACTTCCTGACCGTGCTCGGTCAGATCGGCGATGGTTTCGCCGGTGTCCATATCGGAGATGATGGTGCCGACCGGCATACGCAGGACGATATCGTCGCCGCCCTTGCCGTAGCAATCCGAACCGCGACCGCGCTCACCGTCCTTCGCCAGATGCTTTTTCGAATAGCGGTAGTCGATCAGGGTATTGATGTTGCGATCCGCCACGGCGAGCACGCTGCCGCCGCGACCACCGTCGCCGCCGTCCGGTCCGCCGAACGGCACGAATTTCTCACGGCGCATCGATGCCGAGCCGTTGCCGCCGTCCCCGGCGATCACCTCGATTCGTGCTGCGTCAATGAATTTCATGTGGGTCCGCCCCGCTTAACGACCGTCCGCAGACGATCCAGAATACTGTTCACTGCCCCACGCCGGGCGCGACCGATGCGCTGCACACTGGCGGGACAAACAAAAAAGGCTCCGCATGAGAGCGGAGCCTTTTGGTGGCAAAAGGCTTAGCTTACGCTGCCGGCACCACGCTAACCACTTGCTTCTTCGCTGCGCCCTTGACGGCGAACTGCACGTGGCCGTCGGCCAGTGCAAACAGCGTGTGGTCCTTACCGATGCCGACGTTTTCGCCAGCATGCATACGAGTACCGCGTTGGCGAACGATGATGCCGCCAGCCAGGATTGCCTGACCGCCGTACACCTTCACGCCGAGGCGCTTCGACTCGGAATCGCGGCCGTTACGGGACGATCCGCCTGCTTTTTTGTGTGCCATGACTTAACTCCTTACCTAGCTCGATCGATTAGCCGTTGATGCTGTCGATGCGCAGCTCGGTGTAGTTTTGGCGATGGCCTTGACGCTTTTGGTAGTGCTTGCGACGGCGCATCTTGAAAATCTTCACCTTGGGGTGACGACCCTGGGCGATAACGGTAGCCTTGACGGAAGCCCCACTGACCAACGGCGCACCGAACTTAATCGATTCGCCCTCGCCAACGGCGAGAACCTGGTCGATGGTGATTTCAGCGCCAATGTCAGCCGGTATCTGTTCTACTTTGAGCTTTTCGCCAGCAGCAACCTTATATTGCTTACCGCCGGTTTTTATGACCGCGTACATTGTTGAACCTCACTCATAAACAAGAGAATTTCCGTGCAGACCGAGGGTCCCGAAAGGACACGACTTACCGGCCGATCGCACCGCTGCGGGCCGTCATACCGAAGTATTTTCGGACCCGGCGCAACGAATGCGCGCACGAAAACGGGGAATTATACAGACTTTCTCCTTTTGCGTCAAAGACTTCCGTGACGCCAGTCATTCCGCGGCTCTGGTGCCCGAAAGTGGCCGCACCCACTATATAATTTGGGGCGAATTTTTCCTCACCCGAGCCTTGTCTTGACTGCTTCGACTTCTTCCCAGAACGTACTGGCCGCCATCGCCGACGACATGCGTGCCGTCGACCAGCTTATCCGCCACCGGCTGGCCTCCGAGGTGGTCCTGATCAATCAGATCTCGGAGTACATCATCAATTCGGGCGGCAAACGGCTGCGCCCGGCATTGCTGCTGCTGGTGTCCGGCGCGCTTGGCGTGAGCTCGCCCGCGCGCTTCGAGCTGGCCGCAGTCATCGAATTCATCCACACCTCCACGCTGCTGCACGACGATGTGGTCGACGAATCCGATCTACGTCGCGGCAAGCAGACGGCCAATGCGCTGTTCGGTAACGCGGCGTCGGTCCTGGTCGGCGACTTTCTGTATTCGCGCTCCTTCGAAATGATGGTGAGCGTGGACAACATGCGCGTGATGCAGATTCTGGCGCGCGCCACCAACGTGATCGCCGAAGGCGAGGTGCTGCAACTGCTGAACATGCACGATCCCGATGTGGACGAGGCACGTTACCTGCAAGTGATCAAATACAAGACGGCCACGCTGTTCGAAGCGGCGACGCAACTCGCCGCCGTGCTCGCGAATGCGGATGCACAGACCGAAGCTGCCGTTCGTGAATATGGTGGACGTCTGGGCACGGCCTTCCAGTTGATGGACGACTGGCTGGACTACGCCGGCGACACCGATGCCATGGGCAAGAACGCCGGCGACGATCTGCGCGAAGGCAAACCGACGCTGCCGCTGATTCACGTGCTCCAGCACGGCACCGAAGCCGAACGCGCTCTCGTGCGCGAAGCGATCGAGAATGGCGGCACCGACAAGTTCGAACCGATCCTCGCCGCGATCACGCGCACAGGCGCACTCGACTACACGCTGGCGCGCGCAAAAGAAGAGGCAGATGCAGCGGCTCAAATAATTTCTGCACTTCCCTCTTCCCATTACAAAAATAGCCTGCTAGAATTATGTTCTTACTCGATAGCGCGACGCACTTAGCGAAGTAGCAGTATCGAAGCGGGGTGTAGCTTAGCCTGGTAGAGCGCTACGTTCGGGACGTAGAGGCCGGAGGTTCGAATCCTCTCACCCCGACCAGGATTTACTTTGCTCATAGCAAAGCAAAAAACCGACGGACGTGTCCGTCGGTTTTTTTATTTCTGCCGCTATTTCCGCCGTAAGATTCCCTCGCCTCTCACTCAACGCTTGGGACTCCGGCCCATTCCCGTCATCCTGCACCATCCGACACGATGCGCTGAGGTCGATCACGCATCGAGTCAGGCATCGAAACGGGCCCCAACATCCCCTCTGCTATAGTGGCGACTCATTGCCACCGCCGCGCTTCGCGCACCGAAAAGCTTGGACGCCTTGCCCTTATGGGCGCAGATTTGCGCCGTCGCCTTCCTGATCATCTGCTCGGGATTCTTTTCCATCTCGGAGACGAGCATGATGGCGCTCAACCGCCATCGCCTGAAGCATCTGGTGCGCATGAACGTCTCCGGCGCCCGATCGACGCAAGGCCTGCTCTCCCGCACCGAAGATCTGCTCTCGACGATTCTCGTCGGCAATAACGTCATCAATACCGTCGTGCCGGTGCTCACCACGTCGATCGCGGTGCGTTACTTCGGCAACGACGCCGTCACGCTCTCCATCGCCACCGCGATGATTGCGCTGCTCATCATCATCTTCGCGGAGATCGGCCCGAAGATCGTCGGCGCAACGTATCCGGAACGCATCGCCCTGTCGGTCAGCACGCCGCTCAAACCCATCGTCGTCGCGGCGACGCCGCTCGTGTGGGTACTCAATACATTCGTGCGCGGGATGCTGCGCGTGCTGCGCATCGATACGCGTCGCGCGGCGGGTGAAGCCCGCCTGACGACGGAAGAGTTGCGCACCATCGTGCTCGAAGCCGGCAACTACATGCCGACCAAGCCGCGTAGTGTGCTGCTCAATCTGCTCGATCTCGAGAACATCGCCGTCGACGACGTGATGGTGCCACGCGCGCGCATCGAAGCACTCGACATCTCGGCGCCGCTCGACACCATCCTCATGCAACTCGAGACCTGCTATCACAACAAGTTGCCGGTGTATGACGGCGACATCGATCGCATCATCGGCATCTTGCCGGTGCGTCGTACGTTGTCCGCGCTGCGTCATCCGGACGATCTTTCCGTCGATACGTTGCGTGCGCTGCTCGTCGATCCGTACTTCATTCCGAGCGACACGCCCGCGCTGCGTCAGTTGCAGTACTTCCAGGAGAATCAGCGCCGCGTGGGGCTGGTCGTCAACGAGTACGGCGAAGTCGAAGGGCTGGTGACGACCGAGGACATCATCGAAGAACTCATCGGCGAGTTCACGACGAGCGTACCGGGCACCGGTGGCAGCCGCTCGGGCTGGACGTCCGACGGCGAGTGTCTGGTTGGCGGCGGCGTCGGTCTGCGCGACCTGAACCGCCGGCTCGGGTTGCATCTGCCGACCGACGGACCGAAGACACTCAATGGCCTCATTCTCGAAGTGCTGCGCGAGATTCCGGAAGCGGCCGTCAGCCTCGAGATCGAAGGCCTGCGTATGGAGATCGTGCAGATCGACAACCAGGCGATCAAAACGGTTCGGTTGTTCAAACCGGGGCCGCGCGCCGCCCATCACGACTGACGATTTGCGATCGCAGTGAATCGATGGCACCGCGCTCGATCACTGCGCGTCACACACCGCCATTTTTCGGGTTATTCCGATTGAGCGATGCCGGGGTTATGACGAGACTAAAGCTTCACGCAGCTCTCGCAGAACCCCGTCATGTCGCAATCCACCGCTCCACTCCCTGCCCCATCCGTTGATGGCACGTCATCGACAACGGCGCCTCCCTTCGTCTCAACAACGTCATCTTCCGGCGCGCCTCGTGCGTCTCCCAAGGGCGAGACGCCGCTGCAATGCCTTGAGCAAATTCTGAACGACGCGATTCGCGCAGGTGCGTCCGATGTCCATTTCGAACCGATGGCGCAACGCTTTCGCGTTCGGCTGCGCATCGACGGCTACCTGCAAGAACACTGCGAGGTGCCGCTCGCGTGGCGCGACATGTTGGTGTCGCGACTGAAAGTCCTCGCGAATCTGGACATCGCACAAAAGCGATTGCCGCAAGATGGACGCATGGTGTGGCGCGAAGCGGGAGAGCCGGTGGAGTGTCGCGTGAGTGCGCTGCCCACGCTCTACGGAGAAAAGCTCGTGGTGCGACTGCTTGACGGCGCCAAGGTACCGCTGGCGCTGGAAGGCCTCGGTTATACGCCGAAGCAGTATCTCGCACTGACGCAGGCCATCTCGCGGCCGCACGGCATGATTCTGCTGACGGGGCCGACCGGCAGTGGCAAGACCGTCTCGCTGTACAGTTGCCTGCGACGGCTCAACGACGCATCACGCAATATCGTGACCATCGAAGACCCGGTGGAAATCCGTCTGCCGGGCATCACGCAGGTCAATCTGAACGAACGCGCCGGACTCGACTTCGCGACCGCACTGCGCGCCTTTCTCCGCCAGGATCCGGACGTCCTCGTCGTCGGTGAAATTCGCGACGCGCTAACGGCCCAGATTGCCGTACAGGCCGCACAGACCGGGCATCTGGTTTTCGCAACCGTGCATGCGAACGACGCGCCGAGCACACTCGCACGGCTCTTCGACCTTGGCGTTGCACCGTTCAATCTCTCGTCGACGCTCCTGCTCATCAGTGCACAGCGCCTGCTCCGGCGACGATGCCCTGCCGGATGTGAACCTCGCGCAGCGGCAAGCGACATCGAGCGCGACGGCCGATCGTGCATGCGCTGTCACGGCAGCGGCTTCGCCGGGCGCATCGGCGCCTTCCAGGTGATGCCGATCAGTGCGACGCAAGCCATCAACATCGCTCAGGCGCGCAGCCCTCACGAACTGGCGGCACAGGCGCAAAGCGAGGGGATCATGACGCTGCGCGAAGCCGGGCTATGGCATGCGCAAACAGGCACCGTCAGCGAGGAGGATGTCGATGCGACGACTCCCGCCTGATGCTGCGTCACCGAATGTTTCTGCCGATGCGTTCCGGTTCGTGCGTGAACAGTTCACGCGAATGCACCCCGATGACGATCTCCGGCGAGAGGTATCGCTCCCTGCGTCACCGGATGACGTTCGTCCAAAGTGGTCGACGCGTCGCCCTTCCCAGCGTCGAACGGTCTCCTCAAGCCATCAAATCGAGCGTGCCGAATGTCTCAATTGATGCAGCCACGTCGCTGGCACTGGCAGGGACGAGACGCCGACGGGCGCGCACAACGCGGCGATGTCGTCGCACACGGCGAAGCGGCTGCCCGACTCGCGCTTCGGCAGCAGTACCCGCAGGTGACGATCACGCACCTGGGACCGGGACGCCGTCACGCGCCGGCGGCACGCACCCGGTCGTCCGACGCTACGGACTTCGTGCGGCGTCTGGCGACGCTGCTGGGTGCGGGCGTCCCGCTGACCGCTGCGCTCGACGTGCTGGCACGCGGCGCACACACGCGAGGCCTCAAGCGGCTGGCGTCCGGCATCGCACAGGACGTCGCGTTGGGCCACCCGTTGGCGCAGGCGATGGCGCGCGCCAGCCGACGCTTCAGCGGCGTCGATTGTCAGTTGATCGCCGCGGGCGAACTGAGCGGGCAGCTTGGCCCAACGTTGATGCGTCTGAGTGCCCATTACGATCACGCACAAAGCGTGCGGGACAAGCTGCAACGCGCACTCGCCTACCCGCTCACGGTACTGGTCGTGGCGGTGGCCGTCGTGATCGCGTTGCTGCAATGGGTGATCCCGGAATTCGAGCGCCTGTTCGCCAGTGCCGCCGGCGGGGGCGTGCCGCTGCCACCACTGACTCGCGCGCTGATCGATCTTTCACGCGCGTCGCTGACGAGCGGCCCGTGGATTCTGGCCTGCGCTGGCGCAGCGGGTCTGGCCATCGCTGCCATGCTTCGGAGAAGCCTGCGTATGCGACGCCAGCGAGACCGTCTGATATTGCGGTTGCCGGGGGTGGGCAACATCGTCCGGATGATGAGCGCCGCCCGATGGGCGAGAACACTGGGCACGCTGCTTGACGCCGGTGTCGCGTTGCCGGATGCCATGGATGCCGCGGCAAGCGCCTGCGGCAGCCTCGTCATGCAGGAAGCCGCACATGCGGTGCACCGTAAGGTCACCCGGGGAGCGCGTCTGGCAACGTCGCTCGAAGCCGACGGACACTGGCCGCTGGCCGTGGCACAACTGGCCGTCATCGGGGAGGAATCGGGTACACTCGGGCGCATGCTCAACCAGGCCGCCGGCCTGCTCGACGAGGAAGCTTCGCAGGCGCTGGTCAGTACCTGCGCGACACTCGAACCCATGATGATTACGTTTCTCGGCCTGCTGATCGGCGGTATGGTCCTCGCGATGTATCTGCCGATGTTCCAACTCGGATACGGTGTCGCATGAACGCGCTCGATGGCTACGCTGAATTCCTTCTCGTCGATTGGCTCGCGCAACTGGCCCCTCACTGGCGTCTCGCGCTGTTCGCCATCACCGGCATGCTTGCCGGGTTAGTGCTCGACGTCGTCGTGCGACGCGTGCCGGCGGCGATCGAACGCGCGTGGCTCGAAGAGCTTCAGGCCGCCGAGGCGTCGGAGTCCCTATCACCGGCAGCACCGGCACCTCACGCCACACTCCAGACGACACCGATTGCGCTCTCGCCCGCCGCCACCCTGTCGGGCATCAGTGCGACCGACCTGCCCATATTGCCCGCGGACGCGCCGCCACGTCGCTGGCAACTCGCGTTGCTCACCGGCGCACTCAGCGTCGCCATCTCATGGCGGTTCGGTCCGACATGGCAAAGCCTGGGTGCGCTCGGTCTTGTCTGGACGCTCATCGCGCTCGCGTACATCGATCACGACACGCAACTGCTGCCCGACATCCTGACGCTGCCGCTGCTGTGGGCCGGCCTGCTCTGCAACCTCGGCCATTGGTTCGCGGCGTTACCGGCCGCCGTCATCGGTGCGGCAGCCGGGTACATGAGCCTGTGGGCGATGTATTGGGTCTATTGGTGGATACGTCGTCGCGAAGGCATGGGTTTCGGCGACTTCAAGCTTTATGCGGCGTTGGGCGCCTGGTTCGGCTGGACGGCGCTGCCTCAGATTCTGCTCGTCGCGTGCGTCCTTGCCATCGTGGTTGCCGGCAGTGCGTGGCTGATGGGACGCCTGCGCAGCGATCAGATGTTTCCTTTCGGCGCGTTTCTCGCCGCCGCTGGTATCGTCACGCTCTTCGGCGGCGACGGCCTGATGTTCTGGATCGGAGGAACTCCATGACTTACGCCATCGGCCTGACCGGCGGCATCGGTAGCGGCAAGACGACCGTCGCCAATCTGTTTGCCACGCACGGCATCGCCATCATCGACACCGATGCCATTGCGCACAGCATCACTGCACCGGGGGGCGCGGCCATGCCCGCTATCCGGCGCGAGTTTGGCGACGCCTTCGTGGCGCCGGACGGCTCGCTCGACCGGGCACGGATGCGCGAAGCCGTCTTCACGGACGACGCCGCGAAAGCGCGTTTGGAGGCAATTACCCATCCGCTGATCCGCACGGAATGCGAGCGCGCTGCGGCCGAAGCCCAGGGGCCCTATCTGATTTTCGTAGTACCGCTGCTGGTCGAATCCGGCACCTGGCGCGAGCGTGTGCAGCGGATATTGGTCGTCGACTGCACGCAGGAGACGCAGATCGCGCGTGTCATGTCCCGAAACCGGTTCACGCGTGAGCAGGTGCAGGCGATCATGGCGCGTCAGGCATCACGCGCCCAGCGGCTTGCCGTGGCGGACGACGTGATCGACAACGACGTGCAGCACGCCCCGCTCGCGCCACAAGTCGACCGTTTGCACGCCACCTATCTCCAGCTGGCGACGCGCACGGGAGGCGAATGAGCGCCCGCTCGCGTTGCCACCCGACAGATTCCCGCATTAGAATGTCGCCATTACGCTGAAAAGCGCCAACTTTTGGGCCAACGCGCTTGATCCTGTACGAATATCCGCTCAACGAACGCATTCGCACGCTGCTTCGGCTAGAAGAGCTGTTCGGGCGCTTTGCCTTTTTCGTGGGACAGGATCAGCCGCTCGATCACCATGCGGCCCTGATCACGATGTTCGAGATTGCCGACATCGCGGGTCGCACCGATCTGAAGAACGAGCTGGTCAAGGAACTCGACCGCCAACGTCAGACGCTCCAGACCTATCGCGGCAATCCCGATATCGCCTCCGACGCGCTCGAACAATTCATCGGCGAAGTCGAGCTGGCCATCGCGAACCTCAATCAGATTCCCGGCAAACCCGGCCAGCACCTGAACGACAACGAATGGCTCGCGAGCATTCGCAGCCGCTCGGTGATCCCCGGGGGGACCTGCCGTTTCGATCTGCCGTCGTATTACGCCTGGCGTCATAACGACGCCGAGCAGCGTCGTCACGATATCGATAAGTGGATCGGCCCGCTATTCCCGATTCGCGACGCCATCGCGATCGTGCTCGGACTGGCACGCGAGTCCGGCCATGCCAGCAAGGCGATGGCACAACAGGGCAGCTACCAGCAGATGCTCACCGGGCGCGTGTATCAACTGATGCAGGTGCGTGTCGCGGCAGACCTCCGCGTGATTCCGGAAGCGAGCGCCAACAAGTACATGCTGTGGGTACGCTTCACGACGCAGGACGGTGATCTGAAGCCGCGTCCGGTCGACAGCGACGTACCGTTCCTGCTCACCCTCTGCAATCTGTAAGACCATGACGAGCGTCGTCAACTGTCCGACCTGCGGCAAGAAAGTTGCCTGGGAGCCGAAGTCCAAATTCCGTCCGTTCTGCTCGGAGCGCTGCAAGCAAATCGACATGGGCGCGTGGGCCGCAGAGAAGTACACGATCCCGGCCGAGTCGCCGGAAGATCCGTCTCAGGAATCGCCGCTCGATCCGACGCAACGCTGATCGACGCATCGAAGTCCCGGAATACCAAAGTACCGATCGAACGCTTTACGCGATGACGGGCTGACAGACGGCGACGGCGCCGATCAATCCGTCGTCAGTGACATCAAGCTCGGATCCAGTCGAGCCGGAAAAACAAAAATGCCGCTTCGGTAGACATCGAAGCGGCATTTTTCATGCGCTCGCCAAACGGCAGCGCTTGCGGTGCGCGCTCGTCAGGGGCGCGCGGCCAACTCCTCAGCAAGCCACGTCAACGGGGGCAGCGCCGCCGGCAGCAACGGCTCGACGCTCACCGGCGGGTGCTCCCACGCCAGCGCCTGACCTTCCTTGCCATGCGGCTCGCCCTGCCATGCCGTCACCTTGCAGAAATGCAGACGGACGTAGGCGTGCGGATAGTCGTGCTCCAGCACACGCCACGGTGCGCAGCGCTCGACCGTCACGCCCAGCTCCTCGTGCAGCTCGCGCGCCAGCGCCGCCGCCACCGACTCACCGGCCTCCAGCTTCCCGCCCGGAAACTCCCAGTAACCGGCATACGGCTTGCCCGCAGGGCGCTGGCCGAGCAGCACCGCGCCGTCCGGGCGCACCATCACACCCACGGCCACTTCCGTGACGGGACGCCCATCCGGCGCCATTCGATTCGAGTCTGTCATATCACTACACACCTACGGAATTTCCCACTCGAACGGATAGCACCCGGGCCGCAACATCACACCCCGAACGCCACACCGTCCCTATCGTTACGACGCCTGCGACGACGCCCCACGCTGCTTGCCGGCCCAGTCGCGAGCAAACTGGAACGCGACCCGGCCCGAGCGCGAACCCCGCTCCAACGCCCAGATCAGCGCTTCCTGACGCGCACTTTCCGTCTGGTCCGCCGGCACGCCGAAGTGCTGCAACCAGTGGCTGACGATCGTCAGGTAATCGTCCTGCTTGAACGGATAGAAACTCACCCACAGCCCGAAGCGCTCGGACAGGGAGATCTTCTCTTCGATCACTTCGCCCGGATGAATCTCACCGTCTTCGGTGTGGCGATAGCTCTCGTTGTCCTTCATGTACTCGGGCAACAGGTGACGACGGTTGGACGTCGCATAGATCAGCACGTTGTCCGACTGCGCGGCCACCGAACCGTCAAGCGCGACCTTCAGCGCCTTGTAACCCGACTCGCCGTCCTCGAACGACAGATCGTCGCAGAACACGACGAAGCGCTCCGGGCGCTGCGAGATCAGATCGACGATGTCGCCCAGATCGGTCAGATCGTCCTTGTCGACTTCGATGAGACGCAGCCCTTCCGACGCGTACTGATTCAGGCACGCCTTGATCAGCGACGACTTGCCGGTACCGCGCGCGCCGGTGAGCAGCACGTTGTTGGCCGGCTCGCCACGCACGAACTGACGCGTGTTCTGCTCGATCAGCGCCTTCTGACGCTCGATGTTCTGAAGATCGCCCAGCGTGATGTTGGAGACGTGCGCGACCGGTTGCAGGAAACCGCGCCCCTGCTTCTTGCGCCAGCGGAACGCCGTCGCGACGCTCCAGTCGATCTCGGGGGTAGCCGGGGGCAGCATCGCCTCCAGCCGGGCCAGCACGCCTTCAGCGCGCGTCAGGAACTGTTCCAGTTTGTCCATTGCTTCGAAATCCCCGCGCCGCTATCGGGCGCTCGTGTCGATGCTTCGAGGTGTTGTCGTTTCCCTTCGCTGTGCGCCCCGGTGCTTTTGCCACCAGCTGGCGATGCGCCCGATATCGATATACCTGTGCCATCGGGCACCCACGTCTACCGGCGCAGGGTGGATGCCGGTCAGACATCCGTCGCTGCGCCGACGGCCCTTCGCATCCGGTGGGATGCTCACACGATCCGGGCCGTCGCGTCGGGTCTCAGGAACGGTAATCCGCGTTGATGCTCACGTAGTCGTGCGAGAGATCGCACGTCCACAGCGTTGCTGCCGCGTCGCCGCGACCCAGCACCACGCGTACCGTAATTTCGCTTTGCTTCATCACGCGCTGACCGTCTTCCTCACGATAGTCGGCATTGCGGCCGCCAGCGCGGGCGACCAGCACGTCGTCCAGATAGAGGTCGATCTTGCTGACGTCGAGATCGTTCACGCCCGCATAGCCGATGGCGGCCAGAATGCGGCCCAGATTCGGATCGGACGCGAAAAACGCCGTCTTCACCAGCGGTGAATGGCCGATGGCGTACGCGATCTGGCGGCACTCGGCCACGTCACGGCCACCTTCGACCGTCACGGTGATGAACTTGGTCGCGCCTTCGCCATCGCGCACGATCAGCTGCGCCAACTCCTGCGAGATCGACAGCAACGCATCGCGGAAAGCGGCGAACGCCGGAGTGTCGGTGCTCGCGATTTCCGGCAGTTCCGTCTGGCCCGTGGCGGCCACGATGAACGAGTCGTTGGTCGACGTATCGCCATCGATGGTGATGGCATTGAACGAGCGATCCGCAACGTACTTCACCAGTGCGTCGAGCACCGGCTGCGCCACGCGGGCATTGGTGCCGACGAAGCCGAGCATGGTCGCCATGTTCGGCTTGATCATGCCCGCACCCTTGCTGATGCCGGTGAGCACGATCGTCTGACCATCGATCACGATCTGACGCGAGGCCGCCTTCGGCAGCGTGTCGGTCGTCATGATCGACTGCGCGGCTTCGAACCAATGGGCGGGCGCCAGATTGCCAATGGCCTGCGGCAGACCGGCGACCAGGCGATCGACCGGCAGCGGTTCGAGAATCACGCCCGTCGAGAACGGCAGGATCTGGTTGGACGAGACGGACAGCAGCTTGGCCAGCGCGTCGCACGTCGCGCGCGTGGCGAGCATGCCGGGTTCGCCGGTGCCGGCGTTGGCGTTACCCGTGTTGACGACGAGTGCGCGAATGCCGGCCTTGGCCGCCAGATGCTCCTTGCACACCGTGACCGGCGCGGCGCAGAAGCGGTTCGTCGTGAACACGCCCGACACCGTGCTGCCGGCGGCCAGTCGCATGACCAGCACATCCTTGCGGTTCGGTTTGCGGATATTGGCTTCGGCCCAGCCCAGTTCCACGCCCGGAACGGCGTGCAGTTGGGAGGCTTCGATCGAGGGGAAATTGACGGCCATGAGGGTTCGCCCGCGAGAGGTAAGGGTTGCAGCTCCCGCCCTGGCGATGTCGGCACGACAGCCCGCCGGGGCGGCGGTTGATCGGTGCGGCCGGTTCGACGGGATTGCGAAATGTCGTGAAACGCTGCAAAACGCTTCGAAAACCGGCGCTATAAACGACGCGGCGCCGATCATAAGTCGGCGCCGCATCGATCACTTCACATCTTAAGACAGTTTGCCGTGGCAGTGCTTGAATTTCTTGCCACTGCCGCATGGGCACGGGTCGTTACGTCCGACCTTCGGCAGGAAGTCGCCGCCTGCGGCCGCCCCTGCGGCACCGGCAGTTGCCCCAGCCTGCGCGAGCGCCGCGACCACCGGGCGACCGGCGTCCTCGTCGACCTCACCTTCGCCGCCCACGGTTTCCAGCTCATCGTGCTTGAACTCGATGTTGACCAGACCACCGGCGTTGTCGTCGAGCGATTCCGTCGCCTGCTCCAGCTCTTCCTGCGACTGGATACGCACGTTCATGATGACGCGCGTGACTTCCAGCTTGATGGTCTCGAGCAACTGCGCGAACAGTTCGAACGCTTCGCGCTTGTACTCCTGCTTCGGATTCTTCTGGGCGTAGCCGCGCAGATGAATACCCTGACGCAGGTGATCCAGCGCCGCCAGATGCTCGCGCCAGTTCGAATCCACGCTTTGCAGCATGACCGAGCGCTCGAAACCGGAGAACGACTCGCGTCCGACCAGTTCGACCTTCGCGTTGTACGACGCTTCGGCCGCGTCCATCACTTCCTTGAGGATGTCCTCGTCGTCGATCTCTTCCGAGCCTTCGATGCGCGATTGCAGCGGCAGGTCGAGCTGCCACTCTTCGCGCAGCGTCGTCTCCAGCCCCTTCAGATCCCACTGCTCTTCCACCGTACCGGCCGGCACGTAGTTGCGCACGACATCTTCGAACACGCTTTGACGCATGCCCGCGATCGTTTCCGAAACGTCCTGGGCTTCGAGCAGTTCGTTACGTTGCTGATAGATCACCTTACGCTGATCGTTGGCAACGTCGTCGTACTCCAGCAGTTGCTTACGCACGTCGAAGTTACGGGCTTCGACCTTGCGCTGCGCCGACTCGATCGAGCGCGTGACGATACCGGCTTCGATGGCTTCGCCTTCCGGCATCTTCAGACGATCCATGATCGCGCGCACGCGGTCGCCCGCGAAAATGCGCAGCAGCGGATCTTCCAGCGACAGATAGAAGCGCGACGAACCCGGATCGCCCTGACGGCCCGAACGGCCGCGCAACTGGTTGTCGATACGACGCGACTCGTGGCGCTCGGTGCCGATGATGTGCAGACCGCCAGCGGTCTTCACCTGCTCGTGCAGCCCTTGCCATTCATCCTGCAATTGCTTGATGCGGGCTTCCTTGTCGGCCTCGGCCAGCGACTCGTCGGCTTCGATGAAGCTCGATTGCTTCTCGACGTTGCCGCCCAGCACGATGTCGGTACCGCGACCGGCCATGTTGGTCGCGATGGTGATCACGCCCGGACGACCGGCCTGCGCCACGATCTCGGCTTCGCGCTGGTGCTGCTTGGCGTTGAGCACCTGGTGCGGCAGCTTTTCGCGCGTGAGCAGTTGCGAGAGATATTCCGACGTTTCGATCGAGGTCGTGCCCACCAGCACCGGCTGGCCACGCTCCACGCATTCGCGGATGTCCTTGATGACGGCGTCGTACTTTTCCTTGGCCGTCTTGTAGATCTGGTCCTGACGGTCGATACGCTTGGGCACACGGTTCGTCGGGATCACCACCGTCTCGAGACGGTAGATTTCGTTGAATTCGAACGCTTCGGTATCTGCCGTACCCGTCATGCCCGAGAGCTTGGCGTACATACGGAAGTAGTTCTGGAACGTGATCGAGGCGAGCGTCTGGTTCTCGTGCTGGATCTTGACGTGTTCCTTCGCTTCCACGGCCTGATGCAGGCCTTCGGACCAGCGACGGCCGGCCATCAGACGACCGGTGAATTCGTCGACGATCACGATCTCGTCGTTCTGCACCACGTAGTGCTGGTCCTTGTGGAACAGCGTGTGCGCGCGCAGTGCGGCGTACACGTGGTGCATCAGCGTGATGTTCTGCGGTGCGTAGAGGCTGTCGCCTTCGGCGATCATGCCCCACTCGGCGAGCAGTTGCTCGGCCTTCTCGTGGCCGCGTTCGGTCAGGAAGACCTGACGGCCCTTCTCGTCGAGCGTGTAGTCGCCCGGCACTTCGACACCCGTCCCGTCGGCCTTCTCTTCACCGATCTGACGCTCCAGCATCGCCGGCAGGCGATCCATCTTCACGTACAGCTCGGTGTGATCTTCGGCCTGTCCCGAGATGATCAGCGGCGTACGCGCTTCGTCGATCAGGATCGAGTCCACTTCGTCGACGATGGCGTAATTGAGCGTGCGTTGTACCCGCTGATCGGTCTCGTAGACCATGTTGTCACGCAGGTAGTCGAAGCCGAACTCGTTGTTCGTACCGTACGTGATGTCCGCGGCGTATGCAGACTGCTTCTGGTCATGCGGCATCTGCGACAGGTTGATACCCACCGACAGGCCGAGGAAGTTGTACAGCCGCGCCATCCACTCGGCGTCGCGCTGCGCCAGGTAATCGTTGACGGTCACGACGTGCACGCCCTTGCCCGAGAGCGCGTTCAGATAGGCGGGCAGCGTGGCGACGAGCGTCTTGCCCTCGCCCGTGCGCATTTCGGCGATCTTGCCGTAGTGCAGCACCATACCGCCGATGAGCTGAACGTCGAAGTGGCGCATCTTGAGCACGCGCTTGCCCGCCTCACGGCAGACGGCAAAGGCTTCGACGAGCAACGAATCCACGCTCGCCCCCTGGGCGATACGTTGCTTGAATTCCTCGGTCTTGCCACGCAGTTGCTCATCGCTCAGCTGGGCGATCTGCGGCTCGAGGGCGTTGATCGCCGCGACGGTTTTCTGGTACTGCTTGATGAGCCGCTGGTTGCGGCTGCCAAATACTTTTTTAAGAAGACCGGGAATCATCGGATCACTGGTTAGGGCGGCAAATGTCGTTCGCAATCGCGCGGTCGGTCGACGGACGAATCCCTCACCCCGGAGCCGAGCCCCATGAGTGACGATCCGCCCGCGGCGTCTGTGCGCTGCGGGTCACCGTGTTTGGCACTCTGGCCGCACGCCGGTTCGATACCTGTACTGAAAAAAGGATTCTAGCATGCTGTCGTGGCACGCCCCGGCGGTGCCCGACCTCGACAAACCGGTGTTTTCGGAAGCCGGTGGGAGGCGACGCCCGATCGCGGGGTAAAATATGCGGCGACATCTGTCTCATCATATGAAACGACCCAAAGCGCCCCGCGTTGCCCGCCCTCTGACCGACCTGCTGTCCGCATCCGACGGTGCCGGTTCGCTGCTGGTCGCCGCCGAACAACTCGGACGGCTGGAGCGCGACGTCCATGCGCTGTTGCCCGCCGCACTTTCCAGCAGTGTCAGGCTTGCGCCGCCGCGCGAAGGGGCGCTGGTCTTTCTCGTGTCAAACAATGCGCTCGCCGCCCGCCTGCGTCAGCAGACCCCATCGCTGATCGAGGGGCTCGCCACGCGCGGATGGCTCATCCGGACCATCAGGATTCGCGTGAGCATTGCCGCGCCTGAACCGCAAAAGCCGCCCAAGGAGGCGCATCTGTCGCGACAGGGGCTCGTGAGCCTGCGTGATCTGCGCGATTCGCTGGAGCCATCCCCGCTTCGCGACGCCCTCGCCCGTCTCGTCGCCCGCCACTCTTACGGCGGTACGCGCAAGCCCTGATCCCCGGATCGCGCCATCCATTGCTGACGCCCGGTCTCATCCGGCGGATCTCATCGAAGACGATGACCGACACTATCCAATAACGTCGATTTAGCGCCGATATCGCCGCACAGTTTTTGCGGACGCCGATATCTCTCGTGCGTCAAATAAA
Source organism: Pandoraea sp. ISTKB (assembly GCF_001721285.1). Lineage (NCBI taxonomy): Bacteria > Pseudomonadati > Pseudomonadota > Betaproteobacteria > Burkholderiales > Burkholderiaceae > Pandoraea > Pandoraea sp. ISTKB. The sequence continues at coordinate 34,404 of NZ_MAOS01000021.1, read as the reverse complement.
AAAGCGCCGGATGACCGGCGCTTTCTTTTTGTTACATCCGCGTCGCCTTCGATCAGGCGCTCCGCAGCATTTGCGTAACTTACGCGAACTGCGTCTGCGGTTCGAACTGGAAGCCGCGCGGTGCGTCTTCCGCACGCTCGAACGTCACGATCTCGTAGGCGTCCTGCGCGAGAAGCTCGCGCAGCAGCTGGTTGTTCAGACCGTGCCCCGACTTGTAAGCCGTGTAGGACGCCAGCAGCGAGTGCCCGATGACGTACAGATCGCCGATGGCGTCGAGCATCTTGTGCTTCACGAACTCGTCGTCGTAGCGCAGGCCGTCGTTATTCAGGATGCGGTACTCGTCGAGCACGATCGCATTGTCCATGCTGCCGCCGCGTGCCAGCCCCAGCTCACGCAGCATTTCGACTTCGTGAGCGAAACCGAACGTACGCGCCCGCGCAATTTCCTTCGCGTAGGACGTATCGGCGAAATCGATCTCGAGCGCCTGACCCGTGCGATCGACTGCCGGATGACGGAAGTCGATGGTGAACTTGAGCTTGAAGCCGTCGTACGGCTCGAGACGCGCCAGCTTGTCGCCGTCGCGAATCTCGACAGGCTTCGTCACACGGATGAATTTCTTGGCCGCAGGTTGCTCTTCGATACCTGCCGACTGGATCAGGAAGACGAACGTCGCCGCGCTGCCGTCCATGATCGGAATCTCTTCGGCCGTCACGTCGACATACAGATTGTCGATGCCCAGCCCTGCGCATGCCGACATCAGGTGTTCCACCGTGGACACCCGCGCACCATCCTTCTGCAACACCGACGCGAGACGCGTGTCGCCGATCGCCATCGCCGACGCCGGAATCTCCACAGGAGGATTCAGATCGGTACGGCAGAAGACGATGCCCGTATCGGGCGGCGCCGGACGCAGTGACAACTCGACCTTGCGACCGGAGTGCAAGCCGATGCCGACTGTCTTGGCGATGGATTTGAGTGTGCGCTGCTTAAGCATGCTATTTATTAAAACTATCAGACGCTAGGGATCATAGATCGAATTATATCAGATCGGCGCCTTCATCGCTGTGCCACAAACACAACGCTTCGTTACTAAACATTCCGGATGTTGCCCCATCGGTCTGTCTCCGCCTATACCGCGATACGAAATAACCTATTCGCGAAAAAAGCATTTTCCATCTTAGACGTCAGGCCAGAGACCTGCGCGTCGAATCTTGTTCGGGGCACCCCGGCCGCCGCGACGGAGGCAAGCCGCAGCGGTCGGGGGGACAGATCCGCGAGACCGGGTCCGGGATCACGAACGCTTACCCGTAGCGTCCGTCATCTGTGATGCATCGATACCTCTTGCGACTCTGGTTGTCGCAGCCACAAGGCATCTACGCACATCACAACCTTGCCGTATCGTCGTTCCGGACTCGTACCGAGGCGCGCCTTCCCCACGCCACAAGGCATGGTAGGGGGAGCGACGGCGAATCCTCACGACGACCTGCGTAGGTCTCGCGATTCCCAAGGTGCAGCGGCGCCGAGCACTGGCACTCGGCCCGCGCAACCCTGTCAGTCGGCTTGCTTGCGCAGGAAGGCCGGAATGTCGTACGTGTCGACACCCTTTTCCTGCAGCGCGGCTACGTGCGAAGCTGCGGTCTCGCGCGTGCTGCGCCAAACTGCCGGCGTATCGAGCGCGCCGTAGTCCGTACCGGTGGCCTGACCGACGTTCGGCACGTGACCGGTCGCGATCGGCATGTTGTCGGTACCGGTCTTGAGCAGCGTCATCGGTGCAGCCGCCTTCTTGGCCGCAGCACGACCGAGGCCCGTTGCCACCACAGTCACGCGCAGTGCATCGCCCATCTTGTCGTCGTAGACGGTACCGAAAATCACGGTCGCGTCTTCGGCGGCGTAGCTCTTGATGGTGTTCATCACTTCACGCGTTTCCGACAGACGCAGCGAACGCGATGCCGTGATGTTGACCAGCACGCCACGCGCGCCCGACAGGTCCACGCCTTCGAGCAGCGGGCTTGCCACGGCTTGCTCTGCGGCCAGACGCGCACGATCGACACCAGCCACCGTGGCCGTACCCATCATCGCCTTGCCTTGCTCGCCCATCACCGTCTTCACGTCTTCAAAGTCGACGTTCACGAGACCGTCGACGTTGATGATTTCGGCGATGCCGGCCACGGCGTTGTGCAGCACGTCATCAGCGCATTGGAAGCACTTGTCCATTTCCGCATCGTCGCCCATGACTTCGAACAGCTTGTCATTGAGCACGACGATCAGCGAATCGACGTTGTCTTCCAGTTCCTGCGCGCCCGTCTCGGCCACACGCATACGCTTGCCGCCTTCGAACTCGAACGGCTTCGACACCACGCCGACGGTCAGAATGCCCATTTCCTTGGCGATCTGCGCCACGATCGGGGCTGCGCCCGTGCCCGTACCGCCACCCATGCCGGCGGTGATGAACACCATGTGCGCGCCACGCAGGGCGTCGGTCACGCGCTCACGCGCTTCATCAGCGGCAGCACGGCCCATTTCCGGCTTCGCGCCAGCACCCAGACCGGTCTTGCCGAGCTGGATGTTCACGCTGGCCTGCGAGCGGGCCAGTGCCTGAGCGTCGGTGTTCATGGCGATGAATTCCACGCCTTGCACACCACGGTTGATCATGTGCTGGACAGCATTGCCGCCAGCGCCACCAACACCCACCACCTTGATGATGGTGCCGTTGGTTTCCGTTTCCAACATTTCAAAGTTCATAGCGCCTCCAGTGAATTAAAAGCAGATCCGGTACTGCGGGTCACATGCGGCTCGGGTAAGCCGCGCATGTTTTCAACACCAGATCCACACCCCTCAAAAACTCATCAAAACGACTTTTCAAAACCACGTCAGAAATTGCTGAAGAACCAGTCGCGCATACGCGTCCAGACCTGATTCGCCTGCCCCGACTGCACCGCGACCTTGCGACCGCGCATGCGCTGGGAACGTCCTTCGAGCAGCAGACCCATCGCCGTGGCGTAGCGCGGGCTGCGCACCACATCGGCAAGACCGCCTGCGTACTCCGGCACACCGATGCGCACCGGCTTGAGGAAGATGTCCTCACCCAGCTCGACCATGCCCGGCATCATTGCCGCGCCGCCGGTGAGCACGATGCCCGAGGACAGCAACTCTTCATATCCCGACTCGCGCACCACCTGCTGCACGAGCGAGAACAACTCTTCGACGCGCGGCTCGATCACCGCCGCCAGCGCCTGACGCGACAGCGTGCGCGGACCGCGCTCGCCGAGTCCCGGCACTTCGATCATTTCGTCCGGATCGGCCAGCGACTGCTTGGCGATACCGTGCTGAATCTTGATGTCTTCCGCGTCCGGCGTCGGCGTGCGAACCGCCATGGCGATGTCGCTCGTGATCTGGTCGCCTGCGATCGGAATCACCGCCGTGTGACGGATCGCCCCTTCGCTGAAGATCGCGATATCGGTCGTGCCACCGCCGATGTCGATCAGCACCACGCCCAGTTCCTTCTCGTCTTCCGTGAGTACCGAGATGCTCGACGCGAGCGGTTGCAGGATCAGATCGTTCACTTCGAGGCCACAACGGCGCACGCACTTCACGATGTTCTGCGCAGCCGACACGGCGCCGGTCACGATATGCACCTTCACTTCGAGACGGATGCCGCTCATGCCGATCGGCTCGCGCACATCTTCCTGACCGTCGATGATGAATTCCTGCGTGAGGATATGCAGCACCTGCTGGTCGGTCGGGATGTTGATCGCTTTGGCCGTCTCGATGACGCGCGCCACGTCGGCCTGCGTCACTTCCTTGTCCTTGATCGCCACCATGCCGCTCGAATTGAAGCTGCGGATATGGCTGCCGGCGATCCCGGTGAAGACGTTGGTGATCTTGCAGTCAGCCATCAGCTCGGCTTCTTCGAGCGCACGCTGAATGGACTGCACCGTGGCCTCGATGTTCACCACGACGCCCTTTTTCAGGCCGCGCGATTCACTCTGGCCGAGGCCAATCACTTCATAGCGGCCTTCAGGGCGCAGCTCGGCCACCACCGCCACGACTTTCGACGTGCCGATATCGAGGGCGACCAACAGATCCTTGTAATCTTTGCTCATAGCGTGTGTAAGTCCTGAAGTCTCACTGGCTTCGCTTTACCGGCGCGGCAGGTTTCGCTGCCGGCTTCTGCGAATCCCGCTTTTGCACGGGTGTCGCGGCAAGCTTCTTGGCCTGTTCTTCGCTCAAGAAACGCATGCCCGCAGCACGCACTGCAAAACCGTTCGGGTACCGCAGATCGGCATACTCGATCTGATTCCCCCAGCGCGCCGCTACCTGCGGATACGCCTGTACGAAGCGTCGGCTGCGCGTGGCGAGGGTCTCGGGGTTTCGTTCCCGTCCCAGCGCCAGTTGCACGCCCCCTGCGAGTCGCACGCCCCAGGCGTAACGATTCGACAGCGTGACCGCCTCGGGTTTCATATTCAGCGGCGCGAACCACTTCACGAAGTCGTAGTACCGCGCCGTTACATCCTTTTCGCTGCCCGGCGGCCCCGCGAACTCCGGCAGCTTGCCGTCGTCCTCGGCTTCCGCCAGATTGGCGGCGAACAGCTCGCCGTCCACACTCACCAGACGGCCGTCGTTCCACGTGGCCAGCGGCTTGTATTCCTCGATCGTCACGGCGAGCTGGTTCGGCCAGACCCGCCGCACGCTCGCATGACGCACCCAGGGCACCGCCTCGAACGCCGCTCGCGTGGCATCCAGATCGATCGTGAAGAAGTTGCCCTTCAGTCGCGAGACCGCATTCGCGCGCAAGGTCGGACCGTTGATGTGCGACACATCCCCATCGATCTGAATGGCCTTGAGCGTGAAGATCGGACGCTGAATCAGCCAATGACCGCCCGCCGCGAGCGCCGCCAGCACGACGAGTGCGACGAGCGCACTCGCGATGGCGTTGAGCAGGCGTACGTTGTGCCACATGGCGATTTGCTTTCCGTATCAGGGCGTTCTTCAACGCGTTCAATGTTGTGCTCGGTTTATTTACTCGGGCTTCCACTGCGCGTTCGGATGCAGATCGAGCGTCGCAGTTGCCAGAATTTCAACCACCAGGTCTTCGTACGACAGGCGCGCCGCGCGTGCCGAAATCGGCACCAGCGAGTGACCGGTCATGCCCGGCGACGTATTGATCTCCAACAGGTACGGCTTGTTGTCGCGCTTGCGCAGCATCACGTCGGCGCGGGCCCAGCCACGGCAACCCAGCACGAGATAGGCGCGCAACACGAGGCGCTGCACTTCCTCCTGCAGGGATACCGACAACGGCGGCGGGCATTCGTAACGCGTGTCGTCCTTGAAATACTTGTTCTGGTAGTCGTAGTTCGCGTCGGGCGCGACGATACGGATCACCGGCAACGAACGGGCGGCATTCGCGCCCTTGGTGCCCATACCGAGCACCGGCACGGTCAGTTCGTCGCCATCGATGAATTCTTCGGCGAGCACGTCCGGATCGAGTGCCACCGCCTTCTCGAACGCCGCTTTCAGTTGCGACGCTTCCGTGACCTTCGTCAAACCGATGGTCGAGCCTTCGCGCGACGGCTTGACGATGAGCGGCAGACCGAGATCGCGCGCGACGGCGTCGAAATCGCTGTCGGCGTGCAGCATCGTGAAGCGCGGCGTCGGCAGCCCTTCGTTGATCCAGATGCGCTTGGTCATCTCCTTGTCCATCGCCAGCGCGGAAGCCAACACGCCACTGCCGGTGTAAGGAATGCCCAGATGCTCCAGCGCGCCTTGCATCGTGCCGTCTTCGCCATAACGGCCATGCAGCGCGATGAACACGCGATCGAACTTCTGCGCGGCAAGCGCCGCGAGGTCGTGCATGCCGGTATCGAACGCGTGTGCGTCCACGCCGCGCGAGCGCAGCGCATCGAGCACACCGTTGCCCGAAATCAGCGAGATCTGACGCTCGGCCGAGCGCCCGCCCATCAGGACGCCAACCTTGCCGAAACGTTTCGGATCGAAAGCACTCACGTCAAACTCCTTGCTGAACTTGCAACTTGCCGGGCACCGCGCCGATGGAGCCGGCACCCATGGTGATCACGACGTCACCCGCACGGGCGACTTGCAGAATGGCGTCGGGCAATTGCGCAACGTCTTCCACGAAAACCGGTTCGACCTTGCCGGCCACACGCAGTGCGCGCGCCAGCGCACGACCGTCGGCCGCCACGATGGGCGCCTCACCCGCCGAATAGACTTCGCCGAGCACCACGGCGTCCGCATCCGAGAGCACTTTCACGAAGTCCTCGAAGCAGTCGCGCGTGCGCGTGTAACGATGCGGCTGGAAAGCCAGCACGATGCGACGTCCCGGGAACGCGCCACGTGCCGCTGCGAGCGTTGCCGCCATTTCGACCGGGTGATGCCCGTAGTCGTCGATCAGCGTGAACGTGCCCGCACCGCTTGCTTTGGGCAGGGCGATCTCGCCATACCGCTGAAAACGTCGGCCTACGCCGTTAAATTCCGCCAGCGCCTGCGCGATCGCGGCGTCCGGCACTTCGAGTTCGGTCGCAATCGCAATCGCGGCCAGCGCGTTGCGCACGTTGTGCTCGCCCGGCAGATTGAGCGTGATGTCGAGCGGCGCGGCGCCCGCGCCGAACTGGCGCAGCACCGTGAAGCGCATCTGACCGGCGTCGGCGCGCACGTCGATGGCACGCACCTGTGCGTCTTCCGACAGGCCGTAACGCACGATCGGCTTCGAGACGAACGGCAGAATCTCGCGCACGTTCGGATCGTCCACGCACAACACGGCGATCCCGTAGAACGGCAGACGCTGCGTGAACGCCACGAACGACTGCTTCAGGCGGGCGAAGTCATGCCCGTACGTATCCATGTGATCCGCATCGATGTTCGTAATGACTTCGATGACCGGATTCAGGTTCAGGAACGAGGCATCCGATTCGTCGGCCTCGACCACGATGAAATCGCCTGTGCCCAGTTTGGCGTTCGCACCGGCACTGTTCAGACGGCCACCGATCACGAACGTCGGATCCAGCCCGCCCTGTGCCAGCACGCTGGCGACGAGGCTCGTCGTGGTCGTCTTGCCGTGCGTTCCCGCAATCGCCACGCCCTGCTTCAGACGCATGAGTTCCGCGAGCATCAGCGCACGGGGCACGATCGGAATCTGACGGGCACGGCCCGCGAGCACTTCCGGGTTATCTGCCGTGATGGCGGTGGACACGACGATGGCGTCCGCGCCTTCGATGTTTTCTGCGGCATGGCCGCGTGCGATGCGCGCGCCAAGGCTGGCGAGGCGCTGCGTCACCGCGTTGTCGCCGAGATCGGAGCCGCTAACCTGATATCCCAGGTTGAGCAACACCTCGGCAATGCCGCTCATGCCCGAGCCGCCAATGCCGACGAAGTGAATATGTTTGACGATGTGTTTCATTTCAATCCTTGGCCAGAGCCGCGCACACGCGCGCCACTTGTTCGGTGGCGTCCGGCTTGGCGAGCGCCCTGGCTTTCTCTCCCATCGCGAGCAGCGATTCGCGCGTCTGACGGCGCAGCCACTCGGCCAGGGTCTCGACCGACAGCTCGCGCTGATCGATCAGCGTTGCCGCGCCCTTGTCGGCGAGGAAACGCGCATTCGTCGTCTGGTGGTCGTCGACCGCATGCGGGAACGGCACGAACAGCGCCGCCACACCCGCCGCAGCCACTTCGGCCACCGTCATCGCACCCGCCCGGCAGATCACCAGATCCGCCCCGGCATAAGCCGCGACCATGTTGTCGATGAACGGCACCGCTTCGACCGTCACCCCCGCTGCGGCGTAATTCGCCTGCAACGTCTGAATATGTTTGACGCCCGCCTGATGCGTGACCTGCGGACGCTCCTCGCGGGGCAGCTTGGCCAGCGCCTTCGGCACGATCTCGTTGAGTACCGTGGCGCCCAGGCTTCCGCCGACGACCAGAATGCGCAGCGGACCGGTGCGCGCGTTGTAGCGCTCGGCCGGCGACGCCATCTCGTCGAAGTCCGCACGAATCGGATTGCCGACCCACTCGCCCCCTGCAATGGTGTCGGGGAACGCCAGCAGCACCTTGTCCGCCACGCGGGCGAGCACCTTGTTCGCCATGCCCGCGACCGAGTTCTGCTCGTGCAGCACCAGCGGACGCCCCAGCAGCGACGCCATCATCCCCGCCGGGAACGTGATGTAGCCGCCCATGCCGAGCACCACGTTCGGCTTGGCACGACGCACGGCGCCGAGGCTCTGCCAGAACGCGCGCAGCAGATTGAGCGGCAGCAGCAGCTTCGTGAGCAGCCCCTTGCCACGCAGCCCGCCGAACTTCACGAACTCCATCGGAATGTCGTACTTCGGCACGAGCGTCGCTTCCATGCCGGTCGGATTGCCGAGCCAGACCACGCGCCAACCCTGCACACGCAGGAAGTTGGCGACCGCGAGCCCCGGGAAGACGTGACCGCCCGTGCCGCCGGCCATGACCAGCAGCGTGCGTGTCTTCGTTTCCGGTGCCGGCATCGCGGTGGCGCGCTCGGTCATACTTTTCCTCCCCGCATCAGCACGCGGTTTTCGTAATCCACCCGCAGCAGGATCGCCACGGCCACACAGTTGAGCAAGATGCCCGAGCCGCCGTAGCTCACCAGCGGCAACGTCAGCCCCTTGGTCGGCAGCAGGCCCAGATTCACGCCCATGTTGATGAAGGTCTGCGCCCCGAGCCACACGCCGACGCCTTTGGCCAGCAGCCCGGCGAACGTGCGTTCGAGCGCCAGTGCCTGACGTCCGATTTCGAACGCGCGACGCACCAGCCAGTAGAACAGCAGGATGACGACCAGCACGCCGACGAAGCCAAACTCTTCACCGATCACCGCGAGGATGAAGTCGGTATGCGCTTCGGGCAGGTAATGCAGTTTTTCGATGCTGCCGCCGAGTCCGACACCGGTCCACTCGCCGCGTCCGAACGCAATGAGCGAGTGCGTCAACTGATAGGCCTTGCCCAGCGCGTAGTCTTCACGCCACGGATCGAGGTACGCGAAAATCCGCTCGCGTCGCCACGGTGACAGCCAGATCAGCATCGCGAACGTGCCGACTGCCGTGAGCGCCAGCCCGCCGAAGAGTCGACCGTTCACGCCACCGAGGAACAGAATGCCCATCGCGATGGCTGCTACGACCATGAACGCGCCCATGTCCGGTTCGAGCAGCAGCAACATGCCGACGAACACCACGGCAATCCCCATCGGCAGGAAGCCCTTGCCGAAGCTCTGCATGAATTCCTGCTTGCGCACCGTGTAGTTCGCGGCGTACAGCGTAACCGCGAGCTTCATGATTTCCGACGGCTGCAGGTTGAGCACGCCAAACGGAATCCAGCGCTTCGAGCCGTTCACGCCTTTGCCCACGTGCGGGATCAGCACGATCACCAGTAGCAGCAGCGCCAGCAGGAAGAGCTTGGGCGCGAGCCGGTCCATCGTCTTGACCGGAATCCGGAACGTGATGATGGCCGCGACCAGACCGATCGTCAGCGACACGATGTGACGGCCGAGGAAGTGGTACGTCGAATAGCCGCTGTACTTGGGCGAGTCCGGCAGTGCGACCGACGCCGAATACACCATGATCAGTCCGAGCGACAGCAACGAGATCACCACCCACACGAGGGCGTGATCGTATTCGAGCATGCGCGAGCGCGTCGGCTTGATGCTGCCGAGCGTGCGGCTCGCAGCCGTCGTCGCGGCGCCCGGCGTGGTGGCCGTGCCGGCGCCGGCGAAACCGGCCTGACGCTTCTTGCTGAAGAACGACTTGATACGGTTCATAGCATCACCCCCGCGTCGGCGGCCAGATCAACCACGGTGTCGCGAAACACTTGTGCGCGATGTTCGTAGTTGCGGAACATGTCGAAGCTCGCGCAGGCCGGCGAGAGCAGCACGGCGTCGCCGGGCTGCGCCAGACGTGCGGCTTCGCGCGTGGCCTCTTCGAGTGTCGGGGCATCGATCAGATCGACGCCCGAATCCGTCAGCGCCTCACGCAGCAACGGCGCGTCGCGGCCGATCAGCAGCACGGCGCGCGCATGATGGGCGACGGGATTGGCCAACGGCGAGAAATCCTGCCCCTTGCCGTCGCCACCGACGATCAGGACCAGCTTCTTCTCCAGCCCGGTGATCGCCGCGACCGTGGCCCCGACGTTCGTACCCTTGCTGTCGTCGTAAAACTCGACTTCGTTGATCGTGGCGATGAGTTGCACGCGGTGCGGCTCGCCCGGGTATTCGCGCAGACCGTGCAGCAGCTTGGCGAGCGGCAGATCGATCGCGCGGGCGAGCGCGAGCGCCGCCAGCGCATTCACTGCGTTATGCTGGCCGCGAATGCGCAGCGCGTCGGCCGGCATCAGACGCTTGCCCAGCACCTCGACCGTCGCTTCCGGCGTACCTGCCTTGCGACGCTTCGGGGCGGGCGGCGCGTCGTCGCGCGTGTAGCCCTCGACCAGCCACGACATGCCGCCTTCCATCTCGAGGCCGAAGTCGCCGACGGCGTCGGGCTTGCCCGTGCCGAAGGTCACGACATTGGCCTCGGGCGAAGCGAAGGCGATCACGCGCGCATCGTCGCGATTGAGCACACGCACCGTGTTCTCACCGAAAATGCGCGCCTTGGCGTTGGCATAGGCGTCCATGTCGCCATGCCAGTCCAGATGGTCTTGCGTGATATTGAGAATCGCTGCGGCGTCGGGCGCGAGAGAATGCGCCGTCTCCAACTGGAAGCTGGAGAGTTCGAGCACCCAGACGTCGGGCAGTGTGGCGTCGGCAATGCACTCGCTCAGACGGTCGAGCGCCGACGGGCTGATATTGCCCGCCACGGCCGTGCGTTTGCCGGCACGGCGACACAGCAGGCCCGTCAGGCTGGTGGTCGTGGTCTTGCCGTTGGTGCCGGTAATCGCGAGCACCTTCGGCGCGTAGCCGCTGGTCGTCTGCATGTGACGCAGCGCCTGCGCGAAGAACTCGATCTCCCCCCACACCGGAATGCCACGCTCGGCGGCAACGGCGAGCAGCGCCGACACATCGGGCGCGAGCGGCGACAACCCCGGGCTGATACCGATGAGTTCGATATCGGCGAGCAACGTGTCGATCTGATCGGCGAGCGGGCCACCGACGAACTCGGCCTGCGGCGCGTCGACGCGCAACGTCACGAGGTTCGGAGGTGTATCCGACGAAGCAAAACGCGTGTCGGCCGCCCGGACTCGGCAGCCGTAACGCGCGCACCAACGCGCCATCGCCAGGCCGGACTCTCCCAGACCCAGGATCAGGACACGCGGTTGCCAGGATTCACCAAACTTCTCGCCGAACACGTCGCTCTTTCCTTTTTATCGATTCAAACAACCTACGAATGCATCGCTTCAATGACACCGATCTACTGCTATCGGCGCGAGCGGCCCTACCTTTAGTCCAACTTTGCGCGAAAGCGACTTCGCGGTTGCGCGATGTCGCTCTCTGTCCATCTCTATCGACTTGCCGTTTGCCAGAACCTCGGCACCCCGGCACCTCGACATGTCAACGCAGTTTCAGCGTCGACAATCCGATCAGCACCAGCATCAGCGTGATGATCCAGAAGCGGACCACCACCTGCGTTTCCTTCCATCCCGACAATTCGAAGTGGTGATGCAGCGGCGCCATCTTGAAAATGCGCCTTCCTTCACCGAATCGCTTCTTCGTGTACTTGAACCACGTCACTTGCAGCATCACCGAAATGGTCTCTGCGACGAACACGCCGCCCATCACGAACAGCACGACTTCCTGACGCACGATGACGGCCACGGTACCGAGCGCGCCGCCAAGCGCCAGCGCGCCCACGTCGCCCATGAAGACCTGTGCCGGATGCGTGTTGAACCACAGGAACGCCAACCCCGCGCCCGACATCGCCGAACAGAACACGAGCAACTCGCCCGCACCCGATATGTGAGGAAACAGCAGGTACTTCGAGTACACGACGTTGCCCATCACGTAGGCGAACACGCCGAGCGCCGCGCCCACGAGCACGACCGGCATGATCACCAGGCCGTCGAGGCCGTCGGTGAGGTTAACGGCGTTGGACGAGCCTACGATGACAAAGTAGGTCAGCGCGATGAAGCCGAACACGCCCAGCGGGTAGGTCATCGTCTTGAAGAACGGCACGATGAAGTCCGCTTTCGGCGGCAGATCGAGCGGGAAACCGTTGCGCACCCAACTGATGAACAGCTCGAAAACCTTCAGGTTGCTCGTCTCGGACACCGAGAACGCCAGATAAATCGCGGCGAACAAACCGATGATCGACTGCCAGAAATACTTTTCGCGCGACGACATGCCGCGCGGGTCCTTGTAGACGACCTTCCGGTAATCGTCGATCCAGCCGATGATGCCGAAGCCCAGCGTCACCAGCAGCACAATCCAGATGAAACGGTTGCTCAGATCCGCCCAGAGCAGCGTCGCGACGGTAATGCCGATGAGAATCAGCACGCCGCCCATCGTGGGCGTACCCGACTTCACGAGGTGAGTCTGCGGGCCGTCGGTACGCACGGCCTGGCCCACCTTCATTTCGGCGAGCTTGCGAATGACCATCGGCCCGAACGAGAGCCCGATCACCAGCGCCGTGAGGCTTGCCATCACGGCCCGAAACGTCAGGTAGTTGAACACGCGCAAATAGCTCGCATCCGCTTGCAGCCATTGCGCCAACGTCAGCAACATTCCATCAATCCTTTATCACTTGGCCGGGGCGTCGCCGCCCCCGCTTTCCGTCGTCGCGCGCAACTGTTCCAGCACGCGCTCCATCCGCATGAAGCGGCTTCCCTTCACCAACACCGTGGCCGGTGCACTCAACGTGGCGTTCAACCTGCCCACGAGCGGCGCGACATCGGTCACATCCGAAAAATGTTCGCCGCCGTCGCCGAACGCAGCGACGCTGGCCGGCGTCTGTTCACCCAACGCCAGCAGACGATCGATACCGCGCTGTGCGGCGTATTCGCCCACCTCGCGATGGAATGCCGGACCGTTGTCGCCGACTTCGCCCATATCGCCAAGCACCAGAACGCGCGGCGCAGGGGTTTGAGCGAGTACGTCGATCGCGGCCCGTACAGAATCGGGGTTCGCATTATAGGTGTCGTCGATCAACGTGACACCTGCGAGCGGTCCCTTCGAGAGCGTCGACACTTGCAGACGGCCTTTGACGGCCGAAAACGCCTCAAGTGCCCGCACGATCGAACCGATGTCGACATGCGCGCCCAATGCGCACGCAATCGCGGCCAGCGCATTACGTGCGTTGTGTTCGCCGAGCAGCGGCAACGTGAGCGAAAACTCGCCCGCCGGCGACGACACGCGCAGCACGCGCGTTGCCACGTCGTAGCGTCCCGAGACCGCAGCGCGCGCGTCGAGCGCGAAGTCCAGCACGCGACGCTTGCCCGCCACCTCACGCCACATCGGCGCGAATTCGCTTTCCGCCGGGAACACTGCCACGCCGTCGGCACTCAGCGCCGCCAGCACGGCCGAATGTTCCTCGGCCACCGCCGCCACGCTCACCATGAATTCCTGATGTTCGCGCTGTGCGTTATTGATGACGGCCACCGTCGGCTGGGCGATCTTCGCGAGATACGCGGTTTCGCCCGGGTGGTTCATGCCGAGTTCGAGCACGGCCAGCTTGTCGCCGTCCTTCAGACGGAACAGCGTAAGCGGCAGGCCGATATCGTTGTTGAAGTTGCCCGCGGTTGCCAGACGCGCATCCGCGCCCACCGCCTCGGCGAAAATCGCCGAGATCATTTCCTTGACGGTCGTCTTGCCGTTGCTGCCGGTCACTGCCACCACGGGAATCGCGAAGCGACGGCGCCATGCGCCCGCCAGTTGGCCCAGCGCGATGCGGGTATCCGGCACGATCAGCGCCGGCGACTCGAAGCCTTCCGGCACACGGGTGGCCACCACGGCGGCAGCGCCCGCGCGCGCCACGTCGGCCAGGAAGTCGTGCGCATCGAAGCGCTCGCCCTTGAGCGCCACGAACAGATCGCCCGGCTGCACCGAGCGGCTATCGGTCACGATGCGCGTGAACGCCGTCGACGGCGCACCGACCACTTGCGAGTCGGCCACGGCTGCGTTGGCGTCGCCGAGGTGCCACATCGGCGTCATCATCGACGTCTGCGTCATTCGCCACCTCCGCGTACCGTAGTCGCGCGCGCTGCAAGTGCCAGACGCGCGTGTTCCTGATCGGAGAACGGCCGCTTCTTACCCATGATTTCCTGTGTACTTTCGTGACCCTTGCCCGCGATGAGCACGACGTCGGCCGGTTGCGCACCGCGCACCGCCTGAAGGATCGCGCTGGCGCGGTCTTCGATGCGACGCGCCGCATCGGGCTGCGTCAGACCGGCGGCGATCTGCGCCATGATCTCGGCCGGCACCTCGGTGCGCGGGTTGTCGCTGGTGAGCACGATCGCGTCTGCCAGACGCTCGGCCACCGCGCCCATCTGCGGACGCTTGCCCGCATCCCGATCGCCACCGCAACCGAACACGCAGACGAGCTTGCCGCCACGCGCCTCGGTCACCGGCCGCAGCGCGGCGAGCGTCTTGTCGAGTGCATCGGGCGTATGCGCGTAGTCGATCACGACCAGCGGCTGCCCCGGCTGTCCGATCTGTTCCATCCGACCGGAGACGGGCGCGAGCGTTGCGAGTCCGGCGATCGCGGCATCCTGCGCCACACCGGCGGCCAGCGCCGCACCCAGCACCGCCAGCGCGTTGCTGATGTTGAACTCACCGATCAACGGCACCGTAACTTGCTGACTCTGGTCGTCGATGTGCAACGTGAAGCGCGTACCGGCAGTGGTGGCCCGAATCTCTTCGGCGCGCAACACGCGGTTGTCATGCTTCGACGTGGCGGCGCCGTGAATGCCGTACTCGAAGACCGGCGTCTTCCCGGCCAGACGTGCGAGCAGGCGCTGTCCCATCGCGTCGTCACGATTGATGACGGCAGCCTTCAGCCCCGGCCAATCGAACAGACGCGTTTTCGCGGCCTCGTACTCGGCCATCGTGCCGTGGTAGTCGAGGTGGTCCTGCGTCAGATTGGTGAACACGGCGACGTCGAACGCCACCCCGTTGACGCGGCCCTGATACAAACCGTGCGACGACACTTCCATCGCGACCGCCGCAGCGCCTTGCGCGCGCAGATCGTCGAGGCTGCGTTGCAACTGAACGGCATCCGGCGTCGTGAAGCCCGTCACCGTGAGATGGCCGGGGAAACCGCTGCCCAGCGTGCCGATCACGGCACTACGGATGTTCGTCTTCGTCAGCAATTGCGCCAGCCACTGGCTGCACGACGTCTTGCCGTTGGTGCCCGTCACGCCCAGCATCGTCATGCCGACGCTCGGCTCGCCGTACCACAGCGCCGCCAGCGGACCGGCAAGCCAGTCGAGACGCGGCACGCCGAATTGCGGCACGTTGGCGAGGCTGGTCAGTTGCGCCGGCCACGTGAAGTCGTCGCTCTGCCAGAGCACGGCCGCGGCGCCGCGTTCGACGGCATCGGCAATGAAACCGCGGCTGTCGGCACCTTTGACGGCGTACGCCACGAACACGTCGCCCGGCGTCACGCGACGGCTATCCGCATGCAGCGTGGCTCCTGCCGGCACCGTGCGGCGCAGCCAGTCCCACGCCTGCGCGAGCGTGGCGCGGTCGGTGGCATCGGCGATCATGGAGATCGTCTCGGGATTGCCCGGCGTCGGGGTCACGGTGCCCATGGCTCGCTCTCCTCCACCTTGTCGCTCACGACGAGCTTGGTCACCGGCGAATCCGGCATTACGTTCAACGCACGCAGCGTGCCGCCCACGATCGAAGCGAACGCCGGACCGGCGGCCACGCCACCGTAGTGCGAGCCGCGGCCCGGTTCATCGAGTGTCACGGCGACGATGATGCGCGGCTCGGACATCGGCGCCATGCCGACGAACGATGCGCGGTACTTGCTCTTGTCGTACCCCTTGCCCGACTGCTTGTACGCCGTGCCGGTCTTGCCGCCGACGCGATAGCCGATGACCTGGGCGCGCGTGGCAGTGCCGCCCGGCGACGTCACCATCTCCAGCATCTTGCGCACTTCACGCGCCGTTGCCGGCGAGATCACCGGCGTGCCCTTCACCACACTGCCATCCGTCTTGTAGATTGAGATGGGCAACAACTCGCCGTCATGAGCAAAGACCGTGTAAGCCCGCGCCAGTTGGATCAGCGACGCCGACAGACCGTAGCCGTATCCCATCGTGGCTTGCTCGATCGGGCGCCAGCTCTTGGCCGGACGCAGACGTCCCGCCACCGCGCCCGGGAACCCGAGCTTCGGGGCCTGACCGAGGCCGACGCTGGTGAACATGTCCCACATTTCCTGCGGCTTCATCTGCAACGCGATCTTGGCGGTACCGATGTTGCTCGACTTCTGAATGACGCCGGCCACGGTCAGCAGGCCGTAGTCGTGGGTATCCGTGATGTTCGCGCCGAAGAAGTTGGCGCGGCCCGTGGTCATCACCGTCGACGTCGGCTTCACGTAGCCGTTTTCGATCGCCGCGGCGATGGTGATCGGCTTCATGATCGAGCCGGGCTCGAAGGTATCGGTGATGACGCGGTTGCGCAGTTGCGCGCCCGTCAGATTGGTACGGTTGTTGGGGTTGTAGGTCGGCAGATTGACGAGCGCGAGCACTTCACCCGTGCGCACGTCGAGCACCACGGCGCTACCGGCTTTGGCACCGGTACGCTCAATGGCGTCCTTGAGTTCGCTGTAAGCGAGGAACTGGATCTTGCTGTCGATCGAGAGCGTGATGTCGTGGCCGTCGCGCGGCTGGGCCAGAATGTCGAGATCCTCGACCACACGGCCGAGGCGATCCTTGATCACCCGGCGGCTGCCCGGCGTTGCGGCCAGATCCTTCTGCATCGACAACTCGACGCCTTCCTGACCGATGTCCTCGACGTTCGTGAAACCGACCACGTGCGCCGCGATCTCGCCTTCCGGATAGAAGCGCTTGTACTCCTTGCGCTGATACACGCCCGGAATGTCGAGGTCGGCCACCTGCTTCGCCACGTCCGGCAGGACCTGACGCTTCACGTAGACGAAGCTCTTTTCCTGATTGAACTTGCGACGCAGATCCGGCTCGCTCATCTCGAGCAGACGCGAGAGCTTGCGCACCTGCTCGGCCGACACGTCGTCGGGCACGTCTTCCGGAATCGCCCAGATCGCCTTGACGGGCAGACTGGTGGCAAGCACCTGTCCGTTACGGTCGAACACTTTGCCGCGCGTGGCGGACATCTCCAGTGTGCGTTCGTAACGGCTCTCGCCCTGACGTTGATAGAAGGCGTTGCCCGGCCCCTGAATCCAGAAGGCACGCGCGACCAGCGACGCGAATGCGCCGAAGATCACGAAGACGAGCATCTTCGAGCGCCACATCGGCAGACGCACGGACAGGACCGGGCTGGCAGAGAACTGCACATCCTTGGTCTTGGCCTTGGCGTCCTTGCGGCGAATCATCGCTTGCCTCCACTCGCAGGGGCGGATGCGGCGCTCGCGGTCGGCACCGGCACATCCACCATCGCACCCGAGCCACCAGCCGGCGCGGACAGATACTGCGTGCGGCCCGGCGAGACGGCCTGCATCTTCAGGTCGCTGCGGGCCACGCTCTCGATCCGGGCGCTCTTGCTCTGTGCGCTTTGCTCGTACTGGAGACGATCCCAGTCCTGAAGCAACTGATGCTCGAGCGCCTGCTCGCGGTTCAGTTCGACGAACGTGCCGCGGGCGCGGTACTGCGCATTGATCAGGGAGAGCGCGCAGCCGATGAGCAGCGCGAGCAGAAGAATGTTGAGCCGGCTCATGACGACACCCGCTCCATGACCCGCATGATCGCCGAGCGCGAACGCGGGTTTGCCTCCACCTCGGCGGCGGAGGGCTTGATCTTGCGACCGGCCTTGAACGGCGGCACCGGGATCTCGTGGGCGCGCAAAGGCACGCGACGATCCACCGCCGGCGCGCTCGAGCGCGCTTGCATGAAGCGCTTCACGATACGGTCTTCCAGCGAATGAAAGCTGATCGCCACGAGTCTGCCTCCCGTTTCGAGGACATCGGCCGCCACATCCAGTGCTATCTGCAGGTCCGCAAGCTCTTGATTGACGTGAATCCGTAGAGCCTGAAAGGTACGTGTTGCCGGGTCCTTGCCCTTCTCACGGGTCTTGACGGCGCCAGCCACGATCGCGGCAAGCTCGCGTGTACTGACGAGAGGCCCGAGGCGGTCGGCGTCTGCCCGGCGAGCAACAAGCGCCTTTGCAATCTGAAAAGCAAACCGTTCTTCCCCATAGTCCTTGATGACCTCCGTCATTTCTTCCAGCGTTGCCCGGGCCAGCCAGTCGGCAGCCGACTCGCCGCGCGTGGGATCCATGCGCATGTCGAGCGGGCCGTCGAAACGAAAACTGAATCCGCGTGCGGGGTCGTCGAACTGCGGCGACGAGACACCCAGGTCCAGCAAAACACCCGACACCTTCTCGATACCGCGCCGGGCCATCGCCTCGCGCAACGTCGCGAAGCTGTCGTGCTCAATCGAAAATCGCGGATCGGCAATTTTTGCCGCCTCCGCGATCGCTTGAGGGTCCTTGTCGAACGCGATCAGCCTGCCCTTGTCGCCCAGCCGCTCGAGCAGCCTGCGACTGTGCCCGCCGCGGCCGAATGTGCCGTCGACGTATACGCCATCGTCGCGCCACAGCAAGGCATCCACGGCCTCCTCTAGCAGGACCGTGCGGTGCTGCATTACCGTTTCCACCGCGTGCGCCATGCTCGTCGGACCACCTGATCTGTCAAAAAGTGAAGTTCTTCAGTGCCTCCGGCATGCCTTGCGCCATCGCCGCCTGTTCCTTGGCGGCATAGGTTGCGGCATCCCAGAGTTCAAAATGACTGCCCATGCCCAGCAGCATGACTTCCTTGTCCATGCCCGCAGCCGCGCGCAATTCGGGCGCCACCAGGACACGGCCTGCCGAATCCATCTCGACGTCGGCTGCGTTGCCCAGAAAGATGCGTCGCCACCAGTGCGCGTCCATCGGCAGTGCGGCGATCTTGCCGCGAAAGATCTCCCATTCGGGACGCGGAAACAGCAGCAGACATCCGTCGGGGTGCTTGGTGATCGTCACCTTGCCTTCAGCGTCGCCCTGAAGCACGTCACGATGCCGGGCCGGAATCGACATCCGTCCCTTTGCATCCAGTGAAAGTGCCGAGGCTCCCTGAAACACGTGCGCTCCCGTGAGGTTTCGTCCGCCTGCCTGTCATGCCGAAAGAGAAAGATTTTGTGCCGTACGCCACACAAAAATACACTTTCTCACACTATTTCCCACTTTAGAGGAGAGTGTATGGCCGGTCAAGCGTTTCACCCGTTTTTAGGGGGCAATTTGGTAGACAGAACAATGACTTAGCTCACTTTCCTAAAGCAGGAAAACGGAATTTTGTCAGGAAAATTAATGACATAAGTGCGATAGTGAAAGTGGAACCTCATATTTCGGGCGTCGCCTCGCAGGAGGCCCGCCATCACTATCGATACCGGGTAGTGCGCGCTCACGCCGTGCCAAACCCGTACACACAGGGCTGGCACGAGCTACGCGAAGGGAAGTCGATTCAGAGGTGGGGGTCGTTCGGGGGGCCTGATTAACGCTCTATATATAGTAGGCGGTCGTGGTCATGACCTTGGCCGCAGCGCGCATGACGCGCTGCACCGGCGCGGGAAGTTCGATACCTCCGGCGTCGCGGGCGGCTTGACCATGCTCGATCTCGTCGAGACGCATCTGATCGACGATGGCGCGCGAGCGCAGATCGTGCGGGGGCAGATCGTCGAGATGGCTATCGAGATGATGCTCCACCTGACGCTCCGTCTCCGACATGAAGCCGAGACTGACCTTATCGCCGCATTTGCCTGCTACGAAACCGATGGCGAACGCGCCGGCATACCACAGCGGATTGAGCAGGCTCGGGCGCGACCCCAGCTCCGACAGACGGTGCGCCGTCCACGCGAGGTGATCTTCCTCCTCCTTGCCCGCATGCTCGAACGCCGTGCGTAGCTCCGGGCGCTTCGTCGCCAGCTTCTGTGCCTGATACAACGCCTGCGCACACACCTCACCGACGTGGTTGACCCGCATCAGCCCGGCAACGTGACGACGCTCTTCCGGCGTCAACGCATCGTCGCCAACGGAAGCTTCACTATTTATAGAGGGAGCCGCTACGGGCGTCGGACGGGAGGCTTGGGTGACACCTGCGATGGCACGCAGGCCACGGTCAAGTTCGGAAATCAGACTGTCGGAGAACATCGTACTTTCAACTCGCTTGAATCTTTCACTATGTGGAACGCTGGACGATTCTTTCGCGTCCGCCGCCGATGATACGCCCCTTTATCCGGCGTGCCTTGCGCGGGCGCAAACGCGCGAAATCCCCGCCAGACGCCGGTTTCCGGGATGTTGCGTAAACGAAACAAAACCCGTCGCAAACCCGCGTAAAACCGGCCTTTTCCTTTGCCGCCTAAAGTGAATTTGTTACATTACGTCCAACTTCTCGCGAAGTTGATTAGCAAGGACGTTATCACTAGTGACCTTGTTAAACAAATCTCACAATCCTTTGGAGATCACTCAATGAAAAAGTCGCTTCTCGCTCTGGGTGTGCTCGGCGCATTCGCTGGCGCTGCTCACGCTCAAAGCAGCGTGACCCTGTACGGTATCATCGACGCTGGCCTGCAATACGTCAGCAAGACGGGCGGTAACCTGGCCGGTACGGCCAACACGTCGAAGAACTTCCAGTTCGCCAACGGCAACCTGCAAGGTTCGCGTTGGGGCCTGAAGGGTGCTGAAGACCTCGGTGGCGGCCTGAAGGCGATCTTCGTCTTGGAAAACGGCTTCAACCTGGGTTCGGGCACGCTGGGCCAAAACGGTCGCATGTTCGGTCGTCAAGCCTACGTTGGTCTGAGCAGCGCAACGGCTGGTACGCTGACCATCGGTCGTCAGTACGACTCCGTGGTTGACTTCGTTGGTCCGTTCGCAACGGGTAGCCAGTGGGCGACGTTCGCCGGCGCTCACCCGTTCGATAACGACAACCTGAACAACTCGTTCCGCGTCAACAACGCTGTCAAGTACACGACCGTTAACTACAACGGCTTCAGCGCTGGCGGTATGTACGGCTTCTCGAACTCGGCCAACAACGGCACGACGGGTACGGGCTTCGCCAACAACCGCGCTTACTCGTTCGGTCTGGGCTACGCAAACGGCCCGGTGTCGTTCGGTGCTGGCTACCTGTACATGGGTTCGCCGTCGAGCAACGCCAGCGGCGTGATCAACAGCACGGGTGATGCAACGACGGCCATGACGGCTGGCGGCGCAAGCGACAAGGCATGGATCGCATCGGCAGGCGGTTCGTACGCCTTCGGTCCGGCCACGCTGGGTCTGGTCTACTCGCACAGCGTCTACCAGTACATCGGTGGCGGCAGCTGGAAGTTCGACAACGCCGAACTGAACGCCAAGTACATGCTGACCCCGGCTCTGCAACTGGGCGCTTCGTACACGTACACGTGGTCGACGTTCAACGCACTGGGCACGAACGTGTCGCCGAAGTACCACCAAGTCAACCTGGGCGTCGACTACTTCCTGTCGAAGCGCACGGACACGTACCTGGTTGGTCTGTGGCAACACGCCAACAACGACGCTCCTGGCGGCGCATCGTTGAACGGCCTGGGCTTCTCGCAAAGCACCAACCAGTTCGCCGTTACGGCTGGTATCCGTCACAAGTTCTAAGCTGACTGCTTCTGTCACTTAGGCTTTGACAAAAGGGCACCTTCGGGTGCCCTTTTTTTATTGACTGAGCCCTCTCTCTGCGGCCTGATGCCTCGTGCCCGATGAGTCGAAGCCGTCAACATCAGCGCAACGGCACGCGATTGGGGAGCGCGGCTCACCAACTACCGATGGCGCCATTGGCGTAGCAATGGGTCGGAGGTACCGATCTGAAAATGCGGCCCCCATCGGCATAGCGGACGGATGAACATGAATGTTCGCGCACGCTTCTGCACCTATGCTTTTCTCCGCCACCATTACCCAGTAACTTCTCCAGCTTGACCGCGCGTTTATTTCAAACCTAAAATTTCCATACTGTAAATTTTTTCCCCTGCCGACCATGAGCCTCGCAGACTCCGATTCTCTCGATCTTGAAACGCGAGCCCACGACCGTGAGCACGATGCGCTGCGTCTCTGGCTGCGGCTACTCACCTGCGCCAACATGATCGAGACGGATATCCGCTCTCGCCTACGTCAGGAGTTTGATTGCACGTTGCCGCGTTTCGATCTGCTCGCACAATTGGATCGCCACCCGGAAGGGCTGAAGATGGGGGAATTGAGCAAGCGGATGATGGTGACCGGCGGCAATGTGACGGGTATTACGGATCAGTTGGAGAAGGAAGGCTGGGTGACCCGCGAGACGGTCGTCAATGATCGACGCGCCTTTCTGATCAAATTGACGCCACGAGGCAAGAAAGCTTTCTCCAACATGGCGCGGGCGCATGAAGGATGGATTGAGGGGCGCCTGGGACAACTGCCTGAGGCGCAACGCCAACAGCTCTACGCACTTCTCGGCGACCTGAAGTCGGTGATTGCCTGACGACATCCGGGATCTGTGCATCGGCGTCGAGCTGCTCAGCTAACGATGGATACGGTGCGCATTAGACGCGCACCATGAAGCTGCCGGATGACACGAGGATGTTGACGTTGTCAGATGCAAAGCGGCAAGTCATAGCCAGAGAGCATGGGCAATAGGTCGCTTCGGCTGTCATTGACGCTCGTTTTCACGGCGAGGCAACGCATATCCCCCCTCCAGCGCAACGTCAATCCTGGTTGATATCGCCCCCACATCGCTGCCATTTAACCGCGATATCACATCGCTCGGCCGGTTACCTTGGAGCCCGGCGCCGCGCCACCCGCTACCGCCCCGCTCGCATCGGCGCATCCAGCATCTGCCTCGCCATCGCGGCCTCCGGGGTTGCATCGAGTGCAACGAGAGCGGCGTGCCGTTCCGCTTCGGGACGCTTCGACATCGCCTTTACCGCCGCATAAAACTTCGGCAGGTTATCGTGCTCCTGCACGAGCAGCGCCATGAACGCCGGCACCCACTGGTTATACGTTGCGAATGATCCGATCTTGGCATTGTTCAGATCCGTGGCGAACCAACGGTCGAAGCCCTGATACCCGCCCCAAGAGACTTTCAGCGCGTCGTAGTCGGTGCGCATGTGAGCAAATAGCGCTTCTTTGCGCTCCGCTTTCCCGGCATCCGGCAGTGTGCTGGCGTACACCTCCTCAAGGCGTTTTCGATAGCTGTCGACCAGCTTGCGGAACTCCCGACGATGCGAATCGTATCGCTCATACTCCATCGCAGCATCGGGATGCGTTGCGAGCCAGCGATGCACACCAACCGTCTCCACCGTCACCGCAAACGACTCGTTGAATGCGGTATCGCCACGAACAAACAGGATCTGGTGCGCCAGCTCGTGGAAAATCATGCGCGCGACTTCGGCTCGGGGAAGATAGATAAACGTGTTCAGCAGCGGATCGTCGAAATAGCCGAGCGTCGAGTAGGCGGGAATGCCCGCGACGAACGTCTCCCAACCATCGCGGTGCAGCTCCGCGGCATAAGCCTCGGCGGATTCGCGCGAATAGTAGCCGCGATACTCGACACACCCGACAACCAGCAAGCATGACTCATGAAGCTTCAACGACAATGCGGGCGCCGCGAACACGTTGTACACCACGAATGGCCGCTTGAGGTCAGCGTAGCTCCGGTAGCTCCCATTGTCGGGCTCTCCCAACGCCGATACCGCGTAGCCGCGAATCTGCTCCGCCTCGATCAGTCGCGAACGCAAGCGCGAATCGATGGCCGGATCGGCAAGCAATTCGGACACCGGCTGCGCGTCGTGCAGCACGGTGAAGTGTCCGTTGATCGACTGCGCGTAATAGCCAACCTGCCCGCACCCCGAAAGCGCGATCACGACGCCAGCGGCAACGACGCGACCAGCGACTCGCCGCGCGAACGTGAGGAGCATCGCAAGCGAGAACGGCATCGTAGGCTCCTCAGCGATGAGAGATTCCAGCCAAGCCTCAGGCCGGCACAACCTCGACCAGACAGTCGTAAAACGTGGGCGCGCGCCCAAGGTCGGTCAGTTGCTGACTCGTGACCTCATTGGCATTTTTTCCATCCGGTGCCAACTTCTTCCACCAGATCGACAGACCGACCACGACGCCTTCGCGCGCCTTCTCCGTCACGCGCGCTTTTGCGTTCAATGTGCCCCGATCGTTGAAAATACGCACGCCAACACCGTCTTCGATACCTCGCATAGCGGCATCCGCAGGGTGGATGTCCAGCGTCGGCTCCCCAACCGATGAACGCAGACTATCGACATTCACGAAGCTTGAATTCAGGAAATTCCGCGCGGGCGGCGAGATCATAGCGAGCGGATAGCGTGATGCCAGCTCGGGATTGCTGGCAACCGACTCGTACGGCGGCACCCAATCCGGCAGCGGATCGAGGCCCTCCTGCAACATGCGCTCGGAGTAAAACTCGCACTTACCGGACGGCGTATAGAACTCACCGTTGGCAAACGGTGCTTCCGGCAAGTCGTAGCGTACCCAGCCGTCACGCTTGAGTGTCTCCCAGTCACTACCGGCCATGCGGGCATCGCTCCAACGAATCGATTGCGCGGCGAGTTGATCGTCGGTGTCGGAGAAGCACGCTTCCGTCCACCCCATCCGCCTGGCCAGCAAACGGAATATCTCCGAATTGGGCTTCGCTTCACCGAGCGGAGCGATCGCCGGATTGTTGGCCAGCAGATAGGTATGACCGTAGGCTTTGTGAATATCCAGATGTTCGAGCTGCGTCGTGGCGGGCAGTACGAAGTCGGCGTAATCCGCAGTGTCCGTCTGGAAATGCTCCAAAACGACGGTGAAGAGATCCTCGCGACCAAACCCTGCGGCGACCTTGCCCGACTCGGGGGCGACGGCCACCGGGTTGCTGTTGTAGACCATCAGCGCCTCGATCTTCGGCCCGAAGGTTTCATCGCCTGCGTGGCAAAGCGCGTCGCCAATCGCACTCATGTTGACGACACGTGCCGCCTTATCCTGTCGTGGCCGCAGATCAGGACGCGCCTGCGCCACAGCATCGACGGGCGCATACCCAGACGACGACATCAACAGCCCGCCCGCCGGGTCTCTCCAGGCACCGACCAGTGCGGGCAGACAGGCCACCGCGCGCGTTGCCTGGCCGCCGCCCTTGGCGCGCTGCATGCCATAGTTCAGACGGATCGCAGCGGGTTTCGCACTCGCATACTCGCGCGCGAGTGTCGTAATCGTCTCTGCACTGATGCCGCAAATCTCGGCAACGCGATCAGGCGTATAGCGACGCACACGATCCTTCAGCTCGGTGTAACCGATCGTATGTCGCGCAATGTATTCGTGATCGACCAGATCCTCTGCAATGAGGACGTGCATCATGCCCAAGGCAAGCGCGGCATCCGTACCAGGCAACAAGGCAATGTGCTGGTGACACTTCTCTGCCGTCAGCGATCGATAGGGATCGATGGCAATCAGCTTGGCACCACGGCGCTTGGCTTCCTGCGCAGTGGCCCAGAAATGCACACTCGACGTAATCGGATTACTGCCCCAGATCAGAATCAGATTGCTATCGGCGAAATGTTCGACGTGCATCCCGACGCCGGCGCCGTAGGTGTATCGCAACCCCGCAGCACCGGCACTCGCGCAAATCGTACGATCGAGGTCTGACGCCCCCACCTTGTTGAAAAACCGTGCCGCCATCGATTCGCCCTGAACGAATCCCATCGTGCCGGCGTAGCTGTACGGCAAGATCGCCTCGGGTTCGCGCGCAGCAATGGCGCTCAACCGCTTGGCGATCTCGTCCAGCGCCTCATCCCAGCTCACACGGACGAATTGCCCGCTACCTTTCGGTCCGACACGCTTGAGCGGATGCAGCAAGCGATCCGGGTGATAAGTACGTTCGGTATAACGAGAGACTTTCGTGCACAGGACACCCTTGGTCGTCGGATGGTCAGGATCACCCTGTACCTTGATCGCAACGCCATTTTCCACCGTCACATGCAGTGCGCACGTGTCCGGGCAGTCATGCGGGCACGCGGCCCGAACGACGTGGGTATTGGTCGTCATCAAACTACTCCTCTCTCTACCGAATTTCAGCATCTGGCAACAGTGCGACGCTGGCGATATTGTATTACGTTCGTTCGCGGACTGCCCCGCCGCACGGGGACTTCGGACATTTTTCAGCCTCATCCGACGGGGCGCTCGGACAATTCCGAGCAAGATGCCAGACCTGCCATTAGGGGGTAAGATGAGCCATTGCGCTCAGCAGGAAACCCCGTCATGAAGCTCATTCCAGAAATCGACGCCGCACGCGGCGAAATCCAGACCATCCGACGCGATATTCACGCACACCCGGAACTTTGCTTCGAAGAGAAGCGCACGTCAGACGTAGTCGCTGAAACGCTCACGCAATGGGGCATTCCCATCCATCGCGGCCTCGGAAAGACCGGCGTTGTCGGCATCATCAAGAACGGCAACAGTGACCGCGCAATTGGCTTGCGCGCTGATATGGATGCCTTGCCGATCCACGAAGCCAACACGTTCGAGCACGCGTCGAAACATGAAGGCAAGATGCACGCTTGCGGCCACGATGGGCACACCGCGATGTTGCTTGCTGCGGCGCAATATCTTCAAAAGCATCGGAATTTCGACGGCACCGTTTATCTGATTTTCCAGCCCGCCGAAGAAGGCGGTGGCGGCGCGCGCGAAATGATCAGAGACGGTTTGTTCGAGCGCTTCCCGATGGAGGCCGTGTTCGGCATGCACAACTGGCCGGGCGTTCCGACCGGAACGTTCGCTGTGACGCCGGGGCCGATGATGGCTTCGAGTAACGAATTCAAGATTACGATTCGCGGCAAGGGTACGCACGCGGGCATTCCGAATGCAGGGATCGACCCGGTTATTGCCGCCGTTCAGGTCGCTCAGGCGCTTCAGAGCATCATTACGCGCAATAAGCGTCCCATCGACGCCGCCGTGCTTTCCATTACACAGATCCATGCAGGCGACACCACGAACGTGGTCCCGGACATCGCATGGCTGGGTGGCACGATTCGCACGTTTTCCATCGAGGTCCTGGACCTGATCGAACGCCGGCTTCGTGAGGTCTCCGAGTTCGTCGCGAAAGGGCTGGGTTGTTCGGCGGAGATCGAGTTCCATCGTAACTATCCGCCGACCATCAATGAACCCGCGATGGCCGCACTTTGCGCCGATGTGATGCGTCAGGTCGTGGGCGATGAGAATGTGAACGACAAGGTCGAGCCGACGATGGGCGCCGAAGACTTCTCGTTCATGCTGCTGGAGAAGCCCGGCGCCTATGTCTTCATTGGTAACGGCGACGGAACGCACCGGGACACCGGTCATGGCCTCGGCCCCTGCAATCTTCACAACGCCAGCTACGATTTCAACGACGATTTGCTGCCGCTTGGAGGGACTTACTGGGCGAAACTGGTCGAAACCTACTTCGCACGCCATAAGTAAGCGCTGTTGATCCGAAGCATTGGCATCAAGAAAAAAGCCGGCAAATCATAATTGCCGGCTTTTTCGTTTTAGAAGACGTATGACCTTATTTAGCGGCGGTTGTCGTCGGAATGCCGTCAGTCTCAAGGTGAATGTCGCCGTACCAGGCAGTGAACCTGGATTGTGTGTTGTCGCCATCGCTCATGATGGCGATACCGATCAAACGTCCCGGTGGCTCGCCGAACGCCTTCTCATAGTCCTTGGCAACATCTCTGGAATACGTTTGCCACGTTCCGAGATTACCGTCGCCTCGTTCGACGACGATGGAGCGAATCCTGCCTGTATATGGATTTGGAATCACCTCGTTGGCAGCGAGCGCATCACCGCCCCAGGTGTACATCAAGGTTGCAAAGGGTAATTCGCGTCCGCTCACCATACGCGCCAGCTCACGGTGCATGTGATCTTGCATGGTGAGTTTGCCTGGGTCGCCGTCGAACGCGAGGGCGATGCGTACGGGGGCATCGTCAAAACGTTTCGTCCGAATGTCTGCGTTGACCGGCATTGCATCCGCACGCCAGCGCCAGCTCAGCTTCGCTCCCGGATATACGGGAATATCCAGCTTCTGAGCAATACCGGATGCTGACGCGTCTACCGTTGCCCGGATCACTGCAATGCCATTGCTATCGGTGGTTTGCTCGTAGTGAGTCAGCCGCTTATTTCGCGTGACGAGATAGGTTTCCCAATGCGGGGGAAGTCCGTCCGAATTCACCTCGGCTGAAAGCGGAGCGATTTCCTCTCGATGCGCCGGCACCAACGCCGTTGACTCGCCAGCGGTAGGTGCCCGCTGCGAAGCACATCCAGCAACAACCAAGCTGATAACGACGGCACCCATGCATGCCATCCCGACACGCCAGCTCACTTGGCGCTTCCCCCGATACCGAATTCCCACCCGTTTTGCTCCTCGAACTGCCACTAACCCCGTGGTCGAATCCTAAGCGAGAAGTCAGTGTCCATCCACCCGGAATTTCACTCCGTGATGAGATTGCAACAGCGTAGCAATCTGGACGGTGGTCAATGCTGCGCAATGAGCACTAAGCTTCGTGAAACAAAAAACAGGAGGGGAATTGAAGACATCGGCCCGCAGTGGACGCAGTGTGCCTAATCGGGCACAAACCGCATGACAACAAAATGCGTAGTCCTCTTTCGGAAGTTGTGTGGCAACGCCTATGGGACCAGCCAGCAGTCAGTGCACGCCAAGCGCTGAAGTCATCGCGTCACACAAGCGTGCGTCACATAACCGCTGGAAAGTGATTGGGACACAAGGGGCGCCGAGCCCGGCATCATCTTCGAGCCATCGGCTGAACAGCGGAAGCGGTGTATCAATGGCATTTGACAGTGAACCGACTGCCGCCAAGCATCGATTCAGCACATTGGTGCAAAGCGATGGCCCAAAGCAAAAACCCCTTGTAGCTTGAGTTACAAGGGGTTTTTAAGGGGAGCCTGACGATTACCTACTTTCACACGGGTATCCGCACTATCATCGGCGTGGAGTCGTTTCACGGTCCTGTTCGGGATGGGAAGGGGTGGTTCCAACTCGCTATGGTCATCAGGCATAACTTGTATGTCTTGCTGACGTTAGGTCAACAAAACCAATTCGGAAGAAGCGTAGTACAACAATGTGGGTTGTGAGTGTATCGGCACAGCGATACTCACACCAGGAAAAACACACTGGTTATAGGATCAAGCCTTACGGGCAATTAGTATCAGTTAGCTTAACGCATTACTGCGCTTCCACACCTGACCTATCAACGTCCTGGTCTTGAACGACCCTTCAAAGGAATCGAGTTCCTAGGGAAGTCTCATCTTAAGGCGAGTTTCCCGCTTAGATGCTTTCAGCGGTTATCTCTTCCGAACATAGCTACCCGGCGATGCCACTGGCGTGACAACCGGTACACCAGAGGTTCGTCCACTCCGGTCCTCTCGTACTAGGAGCAGCCCCCTTCAAACTTCCAACGCCCACGGCAGATAGGGACCAAACTGTCTCACGACGTTTTAAACCCAGCTCACGTACCTCTTTAAATGGCGAACAGCCATACCCTTGGGACCGGCTACAGCCCCAGGATGAGATGAGCCGACATCGAGGTGCCAAACACCGCCGTCGATATGAACTCTTGGGCGGTATCAGCCTGTTATCCCCAGAGTACCTTTTATCCGTTGAGCGATGGCCCTTCCATACAGAACCACCGGATCACTATGACCTGCTTTCGCACCTGCTCGACTTGTCAGTCTCGCAGTTAAGCACGCTTTTGCCATTGCACTATCAGCACGATTTCCGACCGTACCTAGCGTACCTTCGTACTCCTCCGTTACACTTTGGGAGGAGACCGCCCCAGTCAAACTGCCTACCATGCACTGTCCCCGATCCGGATTACGGACCTAGGTTAGAACCTCAAACAAGCCAGGGTGGTATTTCAAGGACGGCTCCACAGAAACTAGCGTTCCTGCTTCAAAGCCTCCCACCTATCCTACACAGACCGGTTCAAAGTCCAATGCAAAGCTACAGTAAAGGTTCATGGGGTCTTTCCGTCTAGCCGCGGGTAGATTGCA
Organism: Pandoraea sp. ISTKB; assembly: GCF_001721285.1. Lineage (NCBI taxonomy): Bacteria > Pseudomonadati > Pseudomonadota > Betaproteobacteria > Burkholderiales > Burkholderiaceae > Pandoraea > Pandoraea sp. ISTKB. Next base: position 4,244 of record NZ_MAOS01000021.1, on the reverse strand, counting down.
TCATCACAAACACTTCAACTTCGCTGAGTCTCGGGAGGAGACAGTGTGGCCATCGTTACGCCATTCGTGCAGGTCGGAACTTACCCGACAAGGAATTTCGCTACCTTAGGACCGTTATAGTTACGGCCGCCGTTTACCGGGACTTCAATCAAGAGCTTGCACCCCATCATTTAATCTTCCGGCACCGGGCAGGCGTCACACCCTATACGTCCACTTTCGTGTTTGCAGAGTGCTGTGTTTTTATTAAACAGTCGCAGCCACCAGTTTATTGCAACCCCTTCACCCTCCTGGCGCAGGCCAGTCAAGCTACAAGGGCGTACCTTATCCCGAAGTTACGGTACCAATTTGCCGAGTTCCTTCTCCCGAGTTCTCTCAAGCGCCTTAGAATACTCATCTCGCCCACCTGTGTCGGTTTGCGGTACGGTCTCGTATGACTGAAGCTTAGAGGCTTTTCTTGGAACCACTTCCAATTGCTTCGCGAACAAGTTCGCTCGCCCCACAGCCTTGAATTACGCGCCCGGATTTGCCTAAGCGCCTTCTCCACTGCAGGGACCGGGACTTCCAACACCCGGACAACCTTCCGCGATCCGTCCCCCCATCGCATCATACGACGGTGCAGGAATATTAACCTGCTTCCCATCAGCTACGCATCTCTGCCTCGCCTTAGGGGCCGACTCACCCTACGCCGATGAACGTTGCGTAGGAAACCTTGGGCTTACGGCGAGGGGGCCTTTCACCCCCTTTATCGCTACTCATGTCAGCATTCGCACTTCTGATACCTCCAGCATCCTTTACAAGACACCTTCACAGGCTTACAGAACGCTCTCCTACCATGCGAGCAAGCTCGCATCCGCAGCTTCGGTATATTGCTTAGCCCCGTTACATCTTCCGCGCAGGACGACTCGATCAGTGAGCTATTACGCTTTCTTTAAAGGGTGGCTGCTTCTAAGCCAACCTCCTGACTGTTTTAGCCTTCCCACTTCGTTTCCCACTTAGCAATATTTAGGGACCTTAGCTGGCGGTCTGGGTTGTTTCCCTCTTGACACCGGACGTTAGCACCCGATGTCTGTCTCCCGTGATTGCACTCTTCGGTATTCGGAGTTTGCTATGGCGAGGTAATCCGCAATGGACCCCTCAACCATGACAGTGCTCTACCCCCGAAGGTGATACACGAGGCACTACCTAAATAGTTTTCGGAGAGAACCAGCTATTTCCAAGTTTGTTTAGCCTTTCACCCCTATCCACAGCTCATCCCCTAACTTTTCAACGTTAGTGGGTTCGGTCCTCCAGTACGTGTTACCGCACCTTCAACCTGGCCATGGATAGATCACTTGGTTTCGGGTCTACACCCAGCGACTGAACGCCCTATTCGGACTCGCTTTCGCTACGCCTTCCCTATTCGGTTAAGCTCGCCACTGAATGTAAGTCGCTGACCCATTATACAAAAGGTACGCCGTCACCCCTTTCGAGGCTCCGACTGTTTGTATGCATGCGGTTTCAGGATCTATTTCACTCCCCTCCCGGGGTTCTTTTCGCCTTTCCCTCACGGTACTGGTTCACTATCGGTCGATTACGAGTATTTAGCCTTGGAGGATGGTCCCCCCATCTTCAGACAGGATTTCACGTGTCCCGCCCTACTTTTCTCAAGCTTAGTTCCACACCAGGGTTTTCTCATACGGGGCTATCACCCACTATGGCCGGACTTTCCATTCCGTTTTGATAACACCGGTGCTAAATCTTGAAGGCTGGTCCCATTTCGCTCGCCACTACTTTGGGAATCTCGGTTGATTTCTTTTCCTGCAGCTACTTAGATGTTTCAGTTCGCCGCGTTCGCTTCGCTAGACCTATGTATTCAGTCTAGGATGACCTAAAAGGCCGGGTTTCCCCATTCGGACATTTGTGGATCAATGCTTATTTGCCAGCTCCCCACAACTTTTCGCAGGCTATCGCGTCCTTCATCGCCTGTAATCGCCAAGGCATCCACCACATGCACTTATTCGCTTGACCCTATAACGAGTGCGTCTCTCGACACATCCTTTATAGGTTGAGTATTAGCGTTGTGCCGTATTCCAAGTCATCTTTCGATCACTTAAATACTGGTTGATACAATCACAACCCGTACAATTTCCACGCGCCATCTCTAACGCGCTTCCGTTGTACTACTTCTTCTTCCAAATTGTTAAAGAACAAATACTGCATGACATTGCTGTCATTCAAAAGCATTCACATTCAGGGATTTACTTCAGAAGTACCACTGAGATAACTTGCTTTTGACTGACATCGATGCGATCTAAGGTTTTGGTGGAGGATGACGGGATCGAACCGACGACCCCCTGCTTGCAAAGCAGGTGCTCTCCCAGCTGAGCTAATCCCCCAATCAAGCCGACTTACCACCACTTGAGTCTATTTACCCAGTAGCTAAAAGCTTGGTGGGTCTAGATGGACTCGAACCATCGACCCCCGCCTTATCAAGACGGTGCTCTAACCAACTGAGCTATAGACCCGACTTAGATCTACGCAGTCAACAACCGATAAGCGTGAACACTCAACTTCCAGTGCATGCTCTAGAAAGGAGGTGATCCAGCCGCAGGTTCCCCTACGGCTACCTTGTTACGACTTCACCCCAGTCATGAATCCTGCCGTGGTAAGCGCCCTCCTTACGGTTAGGCTACCTACTTCTGGCAAAACCCACTCCCATGGTGTGACGGGCGGTGTGTACAAGACCCGGGAACGTATTCACCGCGACATGCTGATCCGCGATTACTAGCGATTCCAGCTTCACGCAGTCGAGTTGCAGACTGCGATCCGGACTACGATCGGTTTTCTGGGGTTAGCTCCACCTCGCGGTTTGGCAGCCCTCTGTACCGACCATTGTATGACGTGTGAAGCCCTACCCATAAGGGCCATGAGGACTTGACGTCATCCCCACCTTCCTCCGGTTTGTCACCGGCAGTCTCCTTAGAGTGCTCTTGCGTAGCAACTAAGGACAAGGGTTGCGCTCGTTGCGGGACTTAACCCAACATCTCACGACACGAGCTGACGACAGCCATGCAGCACCTGTGTTACGGTTCTCTTTCGAGCACATCCGCCTCTCAGCAGACTTCCGTACATGTCAAGGGTAGGTAAGGTTTTTCGCGTTGCATCGAATTAATCCACATCATCCACCGCTTGTGCGGGTCCCCGTCAATTCCTTTGAGTTTTAATCTTGCGACCGTACTCCCCAGGCGGTCAACTTCACGCGTTAGCTACGTTACTAAGGAAATGAATCCCCAACAACTAGTTGACATCGTTTAGGGCGTGGACTACCAGGGTATCTAATCCTGTTTGCTCCCCACGCTTTCGTGCATGAGCGTCAGTATTGGCCCAGGGGGCTGCCTTCGCCATCGGTATTCCTCCACATCTCTACGCATTTCACTGCTACACGTGGAATTCTACCCCCCTCTGCCATACTCTAGCCTTGCAGTCACGAATGCAGTTCCCAGGTTGAGCCCGGGGATTTCACATCCGTCTTACAAAACCGCCTGCGCACGCTTTACGCCCAGTAATTCCGATTAACGCTTGCACCCTACGTATTACCGCGGCTGCTGGCACGTAGTTAGCCGGTGCTTATTCTTCCGGTACCGTCATCCCCCCGAGGTATTAACCCAGAGGATTTCTTTCCGGACAAAAGTGCTTTACAACCCGAAGGCCTTCTTCACACACGCGGCATTGCTGGATCAGGCTTTCGCCCATTGTCCAAAATTCCCCACTGCTGCCTCCCGTAGGAGTCTGGGCCGTGTCTCAGTCCCAGTGTGGCTGGTCGTCCTCTCAGACCAGCTACAGATCGTCGCCTTGGTGAGCTTTTACCTCACCAACTAGCTAATCTGATATCGGCCGCTCTTGTAGCGCGAGGCCCGAAGGTCCCCCGCTTTCCTCCTCAGAGCGTATGCGGTATTAATCCGGCTTTCGCCGAGCTATCCCCCACTACAAGGTACGTTCCGATATATTACTCACCCGTTCGCCACTCGCCACCAGGTGCAAGCACCCGTGCTGCCGTTCGACTTGCATGTGTAAGGCATGCCGCCAGCGTTCAATCTGAGCCAGGATCAAACTCTTCAGTTTAAACCTGTTACTGTTTTCGGTTTTTCGCGATAAATCGCTAGAACCGGTCGCTCTCAAAGTATGCTGACAAGTTAATTACTTAACTTACCTATTACTATGTGAGCCTCAATAAATTTAAAGCTTATCTGCCGAAGCAGACGCAC
>NZ_MAOS01000020.1:0-162965 GCF_001721285.1 Pandoraea sp. ISTKB | reverse complement strand
CTGGCGAAGCTAGACGCGCTCGCAAAGGTCGCCTTCAAAGGCTCGCGGCGCGCAGCACTGAAATCCTTGGTGCAGCAGCTCCCTGCACCAGAAGAAAAGATTTGATACCGTAGCCGGTTACGGTATAATCTGACTTATGGTCGGCTCGGATGTGCCGAAAATCCAACTACTTGGGGCGCGATGATGGAGTTCGAGGCAAACGGCAAGGTGTATCAGACGGACGAAGAGACGCTTGCGCTGATGCGTGCCTTCCGCGAGGCGGGTAATGCGGAAATGGTCGGTGCAGTATTCGAACTTGGCTTGCGTTTCGGCCGCATTGTTGCTCGTTGACGCGGGAAGAAGGAAAACATGCTCGTGAAACCAGAGTCCCTGCGCATGCTGAAGCGCTCCAAGGGTTCAGACGGTAAAGCGCTCCCCGGCTTGTGGGAGAGCGACATTGTCCGAATGGAGTGGGTCGACGGTGCTTGGCATTGCGAGGTACCGATGCGGGAGATTGGCAAGACGCACTTCTACGAATTCCGCCCGCTGGAACTGGGTGGAAAATGGCGCTCAATCGGAGCCCTGCGCACCCGCGCCGCAGCCTGTATGTACGCAGAAAGGCTCAGGGACGGCACGCACGTTTATCAGGGCGAGACTCGTGACGATGTCGGCAAGATTCCCGGTTACCTCGTCGCATGGTCCGAAGTGTCTGCCGAAATCGCGGCGCACCCATCCGTAAGCTGATCGGATCGGAATACAGCCAAGACAATGGACGAAGTTTCGGAGAACGAGGCGGTCAAAGAGGCACTGAAGGCGCTCCAGCGCGCGAAAGAGTTGAGTGAGCGTGCGGGCTATGGGGGCATGGTGCTGGGGCCACTCGCCGACGCGCACCGTGAGGCGCAAAGCGCCCTTGATACGGCACTCGGACGAAACTAGAGGAAAAACATCTATGACTCAGAAAGAGAAAGCTGAACTGGCCCGACTCGGACGGGCATGGGCATGCGGTCGCGCTACCAAAGCGCAAATGCTGCGCCATACGGAGTTGGCCCGCAAAGACGACTTCGAACGCGCGAAGCAGGGCCGCTAAGCCACGGAAAAACGCGGGTTGTGCCTGCACTAAGAATGGAGGGAACAGATGGCAATTTATGTATTCCAGGCGATGGTCCAGGTGGCGATTGGGCTGCTCCCGCTTCAGTTGATGCTGTTCGTCATGTCTCCGGCCCCCTCGCTGAGGACGGCATACGTCGACAGTTGGCGAAAGATGGCACGGGGAACCGGTTGGGTGTTCACTCGCCTGTTCCAACTCCAGCATGGTTCGGAGCAGTGGATTGGATTTGCCGCATTCGGGCTGGTCGGCTTCTACGTGGTGATTTTCTCGGTAATCGACACCGTGGCGCGCTTCGCGCACTGAAACGAGGGATAAAGAACGTGACTGCGATGCACAAGCCTTGGAGCCTGTCGGATTCATACTGGTCGTCGCTGAGCGGCGAGCACAAGGCGCTGTACGCGCTCGTGCGGCCCCAGCCCAAGGCGACATACGAAGTCGACGTCCAGTTGAGCCATGTGGAACGCTTCTTGCGCGGACAGGCCAAGGACATGATGTCGATGGGCGGCGTGTTGGAGTTGGAGCCCGACTTTCAGCGCGGCCATGTCTGGACCGACGAACAGCGCGTGAAATTCGTAGAGTCGTTGTTACGGGGCTGCGCGCCGCGATCCATCCTGTTCAATTGCCCGGGCTGGAACAGCGAGCAGGCATCCGGCGACATTGCACCTCACACATTTCAATGCATCGACGGATTGCAACGACTGACGGCAATTCGGAAATTCATTGGAGGGGAGTTTCGAGTGTTTGGCGATCTGAGTGCTGGGCAACTGAAGGGTTCGCCGTTCGATCCTTCGCATTATACGTTGAAGGTGTCCGTGTACGAATTCGCTAATCGGGTTGATCTCTTGCAGTTCTACCTCGACCTCAACTCCGGCGGTACCGTCCATGGCGCACAAGAGCTTGAGCGTGTTCGCCAACTGCGTGAGCTGGCGAATTCTTCCGTGCACGGCGATTGATATCTAGGGAAAAAGGAAAACGAGAGAGGGACATGGACCACACTGCACAAATCGACCGAGGACTGGAACTACTTGCGCTGTGCCAATCACTCCAGTCTGAAAAGGACGGCGTGGACCGACCTGCACCTTTCGCGATCGACAAGTCTAAGACGCTCGACCAATTCGCGAAGGACATCAACGCAGCCTGCACCAATATGGCTGCGCTGCGCAAGCTGATCCCCCAGATGCTTCGATTGGCCGAACTTGGCCGGAAGCTTGAATCCGACGGGAAACTTGACGTCGAATGCGGTGACGATTATTCGAGCGCTGCGCTCAATTTCGTGCTCCGAGAACACGGCCTCAAATAACCACGGGAAAATTTTCAATGACTGCACTGTTGATTCTTTCAGAAGCCCTTGGGTTGGGCGTCGACGAGCAACGATTCGTTGCTGCGATTTTGCGAGAGCGTCGAGAGGCGAAGCCCTACGCCCTAACTACGGTCTCTATGGCAGCACTCGCGAGCGTGATCGAGTCCGACCTTGAGCCAGAAGAGCGGCTAGCACCGAATGTTCAACAGATGCTTATGAATGGCGCGGAAGTGGTCCTCGCGGGCCTCCTCCGGCAGAGCCGCAGTTTGAAGATCGCCGGGGAGTCAGCAATCGCGACGTTCAGAGTGCTAGACGAGGTGCGGTATCGCAAGGGCGCTTCTGTCGTCGATGTGCGGATCGGGCAGGCATTCCTCCAGGTGCTCACCCGTGTCGCAAACGACGGTCGTGTGCCCCTCCACTGAGCAGGAAGAACTGAAGGAGTCAAAATGTTCAAAATGGTAGTGAAAGTGGCCCGCAATGGCGAACTGTTGGACGTGATGGAATCTGGGGTCACCGAGTCAGAAGGCAAACAGATGCTCGCTGCCGCGCTCGCAGATGATCGGTCGCTGCCGAACAACGGGCAAGACATGGAGGACGGCGAGGTTTGGGTAGACATGCACGACGCCGAGGGAGATATCGTCTCGAGCGAACCTGCATGTTTTCATCGTGCCGATGCTGCGGACGCGCTGCAGCTTCATTTCGGCGCGTCCTCAAGCATGGTCGCGAAGTGTCTGTCCATGCGTAACGTTGATGAGCATTACAAGGACCATCGTGCGGCTATTCGTGCCGTCCTCAAGGGTGCCCGGTAAGACAACGAAAAATGGTCATGAAAAATTTGAAGGTTGTCCCGACGAGCCTAGGCTCTAGTGCGAACTGGCTCGGATCGGGGGGCATGGCTGACAGCAACCTCGTGTGGATCTGAAGCAAGACGACTTTAAGGAGCAGTAAAAAGAGGACAACGATGGGACGTATATTGGGGCGCGTTGAGTATCGAGAGACAGAGCTGGTCCGGTACTTCATTCACGACGACACTTCTGGTTGGTCCATGCCTCCGCTTTTTATCAATTCGGCCGAAGCGTGGGACGCCTACGACAGTGGCGAGGGAAAGGCACTGCGTGAAACTGTGCCGAAACAAAGCACGCACGTCAGGGTGATTCGCAAAGTGCTTGCACACGGCCTCATTTTTGCCGTGTCCGGTGAGACTTACGGGGAGGCGGTGTTTGGGTTAGCGACGGACGATCGACTGTTGTACCCGCTCAGCACTGGAGGCGAAGAAGCTCCGATGTGCTTCTTGAAGTCTGCTGGCATTTTCCACGTTGCCGAAGAATTAGATGGCGGCTTCGATGGCTTCTACGACCATCCGCTGTGTGCGGACCGGTGGCAGTGGAGTGAGAACGATGAGCGCATTGCATTCGAGGAGCTTCATGGCAAGCCCCTTGACCTGTGTCCGCGCTGCGTCGAAGTGTTGATGACGAAGCGTAGTTAAGACAAAGGAAAAAGCCGCTTGATGGATGCGCGTCACGCCCACTTGGTGAGCATCCGTAAATCGACTTAGGCCGCATCTGCGGCCTTTATTGCAGGTGGAGAGATGGTTGCGAAGAAGCAGGTCCCGGCGAACTACGACTACACGGGCGCGGATCGTGTCGAGCGACAGCGCAAGGCGCTCGTGGACGCTGGCGGCGGCCGGGTCGAGGCATATCTCGATGCGGGCGAACTGGCGAAGCTCGAGGCGCTCGCGAAGACCGCCTTTAAAGGCTCGCGACGCGCAGCACTGAAATACCTGGTCCAGCAGCTCCCCGATTTGGAAGAAAAGACTTGATACCGTAACCGGTTACGGTAGAATTCGATTCATCGTCGGTGCAAATTTGCCGATAACCCTTTTGCAAAAGCGAGGATGATCGCATGAAGGTTTTGGTGGACAAAGCAGCCCTCGATGCATTGCTGAAAACAGCGACGCCGGTGCACGAGGGAGGCACTACGGCGATCTCCCGTGAGCTAAACCTCGACGATCTCCTGTATGAGGCCGTCGAAGCCGCCAAGCCGCGCCGTCGTGCAAAGGCCGGGGATAGCAACATTGACCCGCTGGATCAATTGGTGTCGGTTGTCATCGGCGTTCCGGAGTCGATGAATCGGTATATTAAGGCGCAAGTTGCTGAAGCCGGGACGAACGTACAGGCTTACACGCGCGCCGTATTCCATTTGGCAATGCGTGCGGGGTTGATGGATCGATTGACCGCTTCGATGTCCATCAACCGCGAATAGGAAAGCCGTACATAACATCAGGAGCAGAGAGTGTCATTCGAGCAACATCAGCTTGATGGAGAAATTGAAGCCTACTGCGAAAAGCATGGTCGAGATGCGCTCCAAACCTACACGGGACCGGGTGGCGAGCATATGGTGCTCCGCTCACACAGTGCAACGGAAGCCGTCCTCGTCGTGCTTGGAACGCACGAAGAAGTTCGAGCTAGTCATGGGGAGTTCGAGCAGTGCTATCGCCGTATCGTCATCGATGAGGCATTCGCTCTAAGCGCGAACGAGAAGCAGCGGGAAAGTTACCACTCTTGGCTTGGACTTCAGCTACTGGCAATCCGGTTTTGCCTCGACTCAGATCGTGGAAGCGTAGGAAACTGATCGGAAATTTGGAGGTTGGCGTGGGAAGATGCATTGGGCGGGTTGAGAACCACAATTTTATGAAGTCACCCCGGTACTTCATACACTGCAACACGACTGGAGTCTCTTCGAACGCGTTGTTCCAATCCCGTGAAGTAGCCTGGCGTGTGTACGGTGAGAACGCAGAGGGTGAGGGAGGAGATTGGGGGGCGTTGGAAGCCGCTATTCCCGCGACGGCAACCGATCTGTTTGTCGTCAAAGTGTACCTCCCTTACTCCGATGAGCCCTCTTTTTTCCTCGCAAGTTCTGACCGACTCTTTGCAAGAAGTTCGACTCTCGGTGGGGATGGTGCATTGGACTTCGGGCTGCTGGAAGTCAGCGGTGTCATGCACGTCTCGACGGAACACGAGACCGGCGGCTATGGCAGTCCGGAAGTCGTCTTCGATTCGCCAATTTGCCAGGACGCAAAGCAACCGGTGGACGCGCATTATGTTTCACTTGAGGATGTCTTCGATAGGCCCCTGAACGAGCTGGTTTGCCCCGACTGCTTGAAGCTGATGGTCGGCGATGGGTTCGTTGTTACTCCCAAGTGTTAGCCAGCGAAAAAGACAATGCCTCCATTGATTTTTGCCCTAATTCTTCTGGTCGGCTGACTCGGGGTGTACTTGACGCAATCGATAGCGAGCACTCCGGAGTACGCGCAGTTTCTTGGAGCATATAGCCCGTGGTTAGCCTCGCACGCTGTCGACGTTGGCTATGCGGCGACTGCTCTGGTCTGGTCGGCGACGGTGGTTCTGCCCTGGATCCTGGTTCATGGGGATCAGGACGGTCGACTTCAGGACGCGCAGGACACCATGATTGACTGGGGGCTAGCCGTGCTGACGCCCGTCGCCACCGTGGCTTGGATCATCAGCGTTGGTTACTTGCTCGGCCTTGGATTCTTTGGTGCAAAGAATCTTTTTTAAACAATCGAACCCAATCGGAACCATATGACGGCATTAGTAATCGCGTTGGCATTGATTTGTCTCGCGCTCGGATTGATGGTGTGGCGGCTTTTCACGTTGTGCTTGGCTGCTCGGAGGGAAATTGATCACCCGGACCGACTGCCGGGGATGTTGCGCGAGATTGCGGGAAGAATCGAGCGAAAGGGGGACTGGGAAACCTTGGAGCGGATGCGCGATGCTTGTCGCCGCGCGCTGCGCGACTTAGACCATCTACGGCACCACACTAGGAGCAATATGGACCATCTCAGACCCACACGAGAGCCTGCCCGGGGCATCTACGACGCATTGTTGCGCGAGGCCTCAAAGAGGATGGGCCGGTCCACAGAAGAATGGATTTCGGCTGAGCGTGACGCTGTTCTGCGTGAAGCTATCTTCCAGGCCCAGAAGCTGGGTAGGCCCGCTCCTTCCCTTGACGACGTGGAGCGCGCTGAGCGTGCTGCGTTGGGACACTCAGACTACATTGCGAAATGGGCATACGGAGTTGCCGCCGCGATCGTCAACTAATCTGGAAATGATGAAGAGAAGAGCGCACCACGCCATGTTGGTTCAGTCGGGTGATACCGGGTCGCTACTGGACAAGCTCAACGCGGATGAGCGCGGAGCACTTGCCGAATGGTCCGCTTCGGAGCGGAACAAATGGGGTACCGTTGATCTGATGCGTTGGCCCGGCTGGAGTGAGGCATTGCAGCGAATGCAGTTTGACATGGAGGCGACGTGGGCAAAGGCGATCGATATTATTGATCGTGTTAAATCGCGCGGCAACGGATGAATAGGGACGCACACCAATGAAAGTCAAGATAAGTAAGCGAGGAGCGCACTTCGAGGTGGACCCTGTAGATATGCCTGGTAGTCCGCTGGTGGGTAAGGGCGAAAGTGTGGCAGAGGCGCTGGCCGAATTCATGATCTTCTATCAGGCCCGTTTGGGGATCGAGATTGAAGTCGATGCCTCCGTCGGCGACGCCGAGCACCAACGGATCAACGAAAAAACTGCGGACGCTGCCCGAGGCTGGGCTCTGTACTGAGTCGAGCGAATACCCACGTATGGGTAAAAGTAATAGCGCGAAGAAAACCGCAGACGGCACGAACCCGCTATTGGTGAAGGACGAGCGGAAGTTACAAACCTCCGGAAGAATGCGTCATGAATATCTCAGTCACGCAGACGAAGTCCGTAAAGCTGTCACCCGGCGAGTTCGCCCTGTTTGAGTCGATCATCGAGCATGTCTACCCTGATCCGAAAGAAGGGTCTACGTTGCCGCTCGACGAGGGAGATTCGCGTGCCGCGAAGGGGCTGGCCCGCAAGGGGCTCGTGATGATCGCCGAGGATTGCGGCCGTCCGGCAATGACATTCACCGCGTTAGGCGCGGCGATCTACCAAGAGCAGTTGGCCGTGCGCGCTGCGTAACGCAAGGAATACGGATGACCTTGTTAGGATGGCTCGTACTGGTTGGTGGTGCTGTGACGCTAAGTGGTGCGGTTTATGTTTGGAACGATAGATACCGGCGCGTGCCGCTGGCCGAGTTCGGTGAGGGCAACGTACAGCGGGTCGGCGCGTGGGAGAACCCCGAGTGGCGTGAAAAGGTTTGGTCACGCGGGTGGATGACGAGCGCCGAGTGGCGTGCGGTGAACAAGCGACAGCTTGCGGCAATTGATGCGGAACTGCGTCGGCGCGGCATTACACCGAAAGACTAGGAAAAACGCGAATATGAACAAGATTCTGCTCGTAGCGGTATTGGTGCTCGCCGGATGCCAGCAATCCCAGCCCGAGGCAAGCGCAGAGGCTAAAAAGACAACGTCTTCCGATGCGGCCGCGATCACTATCGTCCAATCCAAAGAGGGGAAGGGAAACCATAATAGCGTAGAGCTCGGCGGCGGGGCGTCAACGGTCACAGTAATTCAATCAGATGATGGCGCCGTATCGGTTAGACGCCCCGAAGGGGCCGCAGTGCATGTTACCCAGACTACCAGTGGAGATAACAAGACGAGCGCAGTTTCAATCACCGGCACAGAACCTGGGGGGGGCATCTCCATCAAGCAGTCGAGCAACGGAAACGGTAACGTAAATTCCGTCACGATCCAATGAAGCTTCGCCATTTCGCGCCTACGGTACATTGGGCGAGCTCCCCCTCGAGTTTCTCAGCGTTGTTTGATCTGACTGACGATTGAACTCGGGAAAAAAAGAAAGGAACTCAAACGTGGTCGGCACTGTGATTCTGAAAATTATCTCCGCGTTGGCGATTCTATATGTGGCAATTCAAGTCCAACGCGAAGGATTGCACCTATGGGCCGGTTTAATCGCCATCGCAGCGGCTGGGTTGCTGGCTTCGTACACGTTTTCCTGGTCTATCGAGCTTCGGTGGTTGTGCTGGGCCGCCGTAGCTGTCACCGCGAGCGTAGGGCTCGCAAAGGCGGTGCATTGTGAAATCGAACGCAACGAACGGAACCGCTGACTGCATGCAGAAAGAGGACTGGAGTTACTCTGGACTATCCAGCGCTTGGTCAATCGAGCAACGGGCGTTTGCAGAGCGTGCAATAGTGCGCGCGAAGGCGGAGATTGTGGAGGATATTGCACGTGGACGTGTCTCAGCCGCCGTTTCTGACTTTGACGAGCTGAAACGGCGCGTGACGGACGCAGGGGCCTATGGTGGACTGTGGGAGCTAGATATCGAAGAGCTGGGCGAAACGCTGTTTCCCCCACCTAATCCGAAGTGGAGTGGACCTGGAGCCGGATATGACTGGGCTTGTACCGTCATTCGACAAGCCATTCACGAATGGCTTAAACAAGGCAGACCGAGCGACGGCTGAAACGGAATATCGGAATGGGATACGTGACAGCTCTCTTATGGCGCCAGAGTTATTGCGACTGGCGCCCTACGGCTCTCGGCGTTGAGGCGCAAGTGCTACTGCACAATCCAACTTATCACTGATAGATCAAAAGAGGAGCCGTGATGAGAATACATGCGGGCATGGACTTAGTTGAACTCATCCCCCTGATGGGGAAGCGAGCCCGCCCCGGTTACGTGGGCTTGGCCTCGATGCAAGAGGCGTCCGACATGCGGCAACTATTGGTTCGAGACTTCGACGGGGAAGACACCAACGATATCGAAGGCCACACCTGGCACTTGTACTGTTGCGCGGTTGACCCAAGTGAGCAGAGTCCGAACGTTCGCACGGACGACCTGGTGATCTAACTCGAATCACGACATCCAAACCACGCCCGCCTGGTCGGCTTTGGGCGCGTACCCAAGCCCGAGCCCGTTCATATCTTTTCGCTCATGCGAATCGCAAGTGATAAATGACGTTATCACTCGTTTATCCCAAAGAAAGCAAATAAATACGCGTATACGCACGTATATTTATCTTGACTCAGCCGGAAGGCGCGGCTAAAGTTCGAGTGCGTTGGTAGCAAAAAAATAAATGAATTTGCAACGCATAAAGACGGTAGTAGACTAATCCGAGGAATTTGGAGCGAAATATGTCAATGAAAGCACTTGCCGCAAACGGCGATATCAAGAAGGTCGACCGCTTCCGTGTGCCCTTGGGGATGCTCAAGGTCCGTGCGGACAACATTCGCTACAAGGACAGCGTCGAAAACCGGCAACACGTCGCGAACATCAAAGCGAGCCTGGCCAGGCAATTCGCCGACGATTTGGAAGTATCGACGGAGCCTGGCCACCGCCACGGCAGCTTGCAACTTAAGAAGCAGCGTTCGCTGTGCGTTCACGACATCGAGGTCGACGTCGACGCTGACGACGTTATCACTGTGGTCGACGGCAACTGCTCCGTGACCGCGTTGAATCAGTTGGAACGCGAGGGAGTCATCGACGACCGCTTCCTGGTTGACGTGCTCGTCAAGAAGTTCGAGAGCGTGGAAGAGATTCAGATCCGGATGCTCACTGCTGGTCAGGCGAAAAACCCCAGCCCCCTCGAGTACGGCCTCGCCTTCCGGAACTTTCGGGACGGCGTATACGGTCGTGCATGGTCTGTGGAAGAGATCGCAGAGCGCTTTAAACGCAGTGTCGTGAGCGTGCGCACTTTGCTCAATCTTGCAGATGCTGACCCGCGTATCCACAAGATGATTTTTGACGATCTCATCAAGTCGCACTTTGCGATGGACATCGTCGCGAAGCACGGAGACGACGCTTACGAAGTCCTTTCGCGCGGCGTGCAAAGTGCTGACGCAGCGGGTAAAGCGAAGGTGACTGCAGCGTCGATCAATGGCCGAGCGCTGCCGAAAAAGATCGTTTTTGGCGCGCTCTCCTCGATCGAGACGTTCTCGTCCTCACTCGACAAATCGACCCGTCGTCAGCTCGCGGAAATCGAGAACCTTTCCGACGATCAGCTTAAAGGCCGCAAGGTCGAGATCGACGCCGCCCTCGTTCTCAAATTGCTGAAAGCAGGCTCCGAGATCGACGAGGCAAAGCAACGTCAAGCGGAGCGCGATCGCGATCGCGCAGCAGTCGCCGCTCAGGCCGAAATTGAAGCGTAACTGTTTTGACCTGCGCTTCCCCGCGCTCACTTGGGGCGGCCCGTACGGCGCCCGTCTTTTTCCGGGGAGTGTTTGGTCACTCATAGGAGAGTCACATGTGGTTTAAGAATCTTCAGCTCACCCGTGTCGGTGCATCTTGGACAACGACAGAAGCAGCTCTCGAAGAGATGCTTGAGAAGCATGCCTTTCGTGGGGCGGCGGGCCTTGAGATGGAGGCTTCAGGCTGGGTTCCCAGCATCAAGGGCGGGCCTCTGGCGCACCGCGTTCAGAAGCACGTGCTCCTGACATTGCGTACGGAGAAGAAGCTCCTTCCAGGTAGCGTAATTGCCCAGTTTGTACGCGCGAAGGCTGAGGAGCTTGAGGAGCAACAGGGCTTTAAGCCGGGGCGTAAGCAGATGCGAGAGCTCAAGGAACAGGTCACCGATGAGCTGCTTCCCCGGGCATTCGGGATTCATCGTGATATCCGAGTCTGGCTCGACCTCGAAAACCACTTTCTCTTGATCGACTCGTCGTCTTTGAGTGTCGCAGACCAGGTTCGAAGCACCCTACTGAAGACCACGGATATCCCTCTACTGAACGTGGAGCTGAATGAGAGCCCGGTTGCCGTCATGACATCGTGGTTGTCGGCGAACGAAGCTCCTTCCGGCTTTTCAATCGACCAGGATGTTGAACTTCGCTCCAACACGAACGAAAAAGCTGCGGTCCGATATGTGCACCATCCTCTTGACGGCGACGATGTCAGGAAGCACATCGAGGAAGGAAAGCGCAGCACAAAGTTGGCGATGACGTGGAACGATCGGATCTCTTTCGTCTTGAGCGAAGACTTCACGATCAAACGCATCACACCCCTTGACATCCTCAAGGACGCTGCGGACCCTGCTGACGGTGAAGCTGAGCGGTTCGACGCCGACTTCAAGTTGATGACAGGAGAGTTGGCGAACCTCTTGAAAGATGTCATCGATGCTACCGGTGGCGAACGCTCCGATGATCGCGCAGCCGCTTGATGGGGCAAGACAGATGAGCGCTCACCCCAGCCTTTTCGTCGAGCTCAACTGTGCGAAAGCCGGAACCGGCTGTCCAGGCGACTCTGACCTCGGCTTCGAGCCAACGAGGAGTCAGCTTGGAATTCTGCAGCACGCTCTTGGCATCCGCATTCGCGGCGACAAGTCCTATCGGAACCACTTCGTCGCCGGTCCCGGTCATCACGATTACAGCGATCTGATGGCACTTGTTCGCGCAGGGATGATGCGCGAGCACCCCGCAAGCCAGATAACCGGCGGAGATCCGTGGTTTGACGTAACTGGCTCAGGCTGGACCACTGCCTTCGATGCGCTGCCCGAGCCGCCGAAGCCTCCTAAGCGCTCGCGCTACGACGAGTTCTTGGACGCCGACGGGTGCCTCGGCGATTCGTTTGGCGAGTTTCTTTGTGGTGGCCGACTCCCCGAATTCGAATCGCGCAACGATCTGCGCCGGGACGATAGCGGCCGACTCATCTGGATCACCGAGTACCGCATGTTCCGAAATTTCGATTTCTGGACGCGCGACGTCCAAGGCGGTTGGTGCTCGACGAAGAAGGATGCCAAGGCCAGCTACAAGGCCGCGCTCAAGGCGAGCAAAGAGAAGGTGACCCCATGAACTGCGATTGCATCAGCACGACGGAGAAGCGCATCGAAGAGAAGTTCTCCGCAGAGCTTGGGGCCGACATCAAAGCCACATGCACGGCGGCAGCACTTGCCGTGCGCGGAAATGCGCTCGAAACCTGCCTCTACACACGCTTCAAGCTCACCGGCAACGCCAAGGGATACACGCGCGGCAAGGAAATCACCATGATCGCCAGCTTTTGTCCGTTCTGCGGCGAACCGACGAAGCCGAAAGAGGAGAACCAGAGTGCCTGACATCAAGACCATGACGTTTGATGCGAACCGGTATCAGCTCGTGCCGAAAAAGCTGGACGAAGTTACCGCCGAGGCGATGAAGTGCGCACGGGTTCGCAGCAAAGACGAGCAAGAGGTGTGGGACATTACTCTCGCCGCCGCCCCCACGCCAGCCGCACAGAGCGCAGGGCAAGAGGCGATTTATCAGGTGCTGGATGCGCCGGGAAAGTGGTTCGATGTGCGCGAGCAAGATTGGCCGCACTTCGCCGACAAGGAGCGTCGCATCGTCTACGCCTCGCCCGTGAATGGCAGCGAGCGTGCCCCGGAGTGGTGCTGTTTCCACTGCGGCGAGACTTTTGACGACCGCGAATCAGCCGCGCTTCACTTCGGCAGAACCGAAATGCAGTCTCCTGCCTGCACCATCGACATTGCAGAGTATCGGGCAATGGAAAACCGCATGACCGACTACAACAACGAAGACACTGAGCTTCACCGCGAGATTGCGCGACAAGAGTGCAACCATGCAACGGCACTGCGCCGCGAGGAAGAAAAGGGATATGCGCGTGGACTTGCTGACGCGGCCAAGGAGCGCGCCGCAGATGCGCAGCAGGTGGACTTGGATGATGAAACATTGTCTCGCCTCATCGGTGTCATCCAGATGCTGGAGCCAATCGAAAGCGGGAAGGCCCAAACCGCATCTGACCACCTACTTGCAAAAACGCGGGAACGCGCGGCCACTATCGCGGACGCACGTCGTGTTCTAGGTTTTGCAATCCCGATGCTGCGTCAGGTATACGCGACACTCAACGGGTACGCCCTCACGTCTCCCGCGAAGGACGGCGAACCGGTGTGTTGGTGGGATAGCGAGCGCAATGATATGCGTTGGAAACCGGGACTGTTGAATTGCGATTTCGCGGACGGCCAGCCGTTCTACACGCATCCGGTTACCGCGAAGGTGGGCGGGGATGAGCGAGACCATATCGCACTCGCTAAGTCCATGCTGGCGCTGGTCGATGAATACCATGAGCGCCCCAGTTCGGATACGCGCAAGGCATTGCGAGTCGCCCTCACCGACGAGTTCCGAAAGCTGCTCATCCGCGACGCGCCGTCGGCGGATGGCGGGGAAACGAAAGAGGTGGCGGGCCTGCGAGCCATCGCGAGAGAGTACGGCGAACTGATGCGTCACATGGATTCAGGCGGTGACTTTCACGAGTTCCACATGCGGATTGCCGCAGCAGAGGACGCCGTCATTGCCGCCAATCAGGCGAAGGGAGATGCGTCGTGATCCGTGATCAATTCCTTCTCGACATTCAGCCCGAGTTAATCATCGACAACTTCGCTGGCGGTGGTGGTGCGAGCTGTGGCATTGAACTCGCGCTGGGCCGACACGTTGACCATGCTATCAACCACGATCCTGAAGCAGTCGCCATGCACGCGATCAACCATCCGCAGACTGAGCACCATTGCGAATCTGTATGGGATGTGGACCCACTCGCGTTGACACGCGGTCGGCCGGTGGGCCTCGCGTGGTTCTCGCCGGACTGCAAGCATTTCAGCAAGGCAAAGGGCGGCAAGCCGCGCGACAAGAAGATTCGCGGGCTGGCGTGGGTGGCGATGCGCTGGGCTGCTGTCGTGCGCCCGCGCGTCATCATGCTCGAGAACGTCGAAGAGTTCCGCACGTGGGGTCCGGTGCTCGCCGACGGCTCGCCGTGCCCCAAGCGTAAGGGCGACACGTTCCGCTCGTTCGTTCGCCAATTGGAAGCTATGGGCTACTCAGCCGAGCACCGCGAGCTGCGCGCCTGCGACTATGGCGCGCCGACGATCCGGAAACGCCTGTTTCTGATCGCGCGTTGCGACGGTAAGGCCATCGTCTGGCCCGAGCCGACGCACGGCGCTCCGGGCAGCGCGGCGGTCGTGGCCGGATTGCGCAAGCCGTGGCGCACCGCCGCCGAGTGCATCGACTGGTCTATCCCGTGCCCGTCGATCTTCGAGCGCAAGAAGGAGCTCGCAGTAGCCACGATGCGCCGCATTGCGCGCGGCGTCCGCCGTTATGTGATCAATGCGGCCGATCCGTTCATCGTGAAGTTCCAGCAGAACAGCGTGGGGCAGTCTATCGACCGTCCGCTGGACACCGTCATGGCCGGTGCGACGCGATTTGGGCTCGTCTCGCCGCACCTGACGAAATTCCGCACGGGCTCGACGGGCTCTGATCTTCGCGAGCCAGTACCAACCATCACCGCAGGGCCAAAGGAAAACCCGGCAGGCGCTGCCCATGCACTCGGGCTGGTCGTTCCGGTATTGACCGAATGCGCCAACGCGTCGACGCAACGATCGTGGCCAGCAGACGAACCGCTACGCACCCAATGCGCAGAGGTCAAGGGGGGGCATTTCGCGCTCGCATCGGCCACGCTCGTCCAGACAGGTTACGGCGAGCGTCCCGGCCAAGCACCGCGCGCGCCTGGCCTTGATAAGCCACTGGGCACAGTCGTTGCGGGCGGCGCGAAGCATGCGCTCGTGTCGGCCTTCCTCGCAAAGCACTACGGCGGGAACTACGACGGCCCTGGCGTCAGCCCGCGAGATCCCGCCAGCACGATCACGACCACCGATCACCATGCGCTGGTGACGGCCAGCGTGATGACAAACACTACGGGGCACGCGGGTTCAGAGGCATCCGCCCCTCTGTCTACTATCGCTACCGGCGGTCACCATGCTGTCGTTTCATCTCACTTGGTCAAGTTGCGCAACAACCAGTTCGGCCATGACGCGCGTCAGCCAATGCAGAAACTCCCAACTGATGGCGGCCATGTAGGTGCCGTGCGAGCGTTTCTCGTGAAGTACTACAGCGAAGGCGGTCAAGATCAAAGCTGCCGCGATCCGATGCATACCATCCCGACGAAGGATCGACTCGGCCTGGTCACAGTGGCTGGCGAGCAATACCAGATCGCAGACATCGGCATGCGCATGCTTGAACCGCATGAGCTGTACGCGGCGCAGGGCTTCCCCGCGTCGTACGTGATCGCGCCGGTTCTCAACGGCAAGCGACTCGCAAAGCACGCTCAGGTGCGAATGTGCGGCAATAGCGTAAGCCCCCCCATGGCGGCTGCGCTGGTGCGCGCGAACGTTCCAGAAATGGCGGCATGGACCTCCAGTGAACGCAAGGAAATGGCCGCCGCATGACCACCCTCCCGGTCATGGCTGAAGTACTGCGCGTCGATGAACACAACGCCATCAAAAGGCGTGACTTCGATGGTGATGTCCCACTGCGTTGCACGGCTAGCGCTCGGCATGCGCGCAAAGGATCGTTAAAGGAGACAACTATGGACGACATTTTTGCAAACCAAACGTTCGGCAAGATTGCACTTAAGAAGCTTGAACCTCTTCCCGCGAATTTTATGTTGTATGTCGCCGGTTGGCTTGGCGATGGCACCCGGCGCGATGTCATGGAGGTGAGTGGCGCGGTTTTTCGCGAGGCCAAGTCCGGACCACGGAAGGGCAAGCTGTGCGTCATGGTTCCCGGAACGAAGCGAACCACGTATGTCACAGCCGACGAAATGGACGCGGTTGAGAAAGCGGAAGGCCTGGGATGACGGTCTACGTCGACGACATGCGGGCCCCTTATGGTCGGATGCTCATGTGCCACATGCTCGCGGACTCAGACGAGGAGCTTCACGAAATGGCGTCTCGCATTGGCGTGGCCCGTCGGTGGCATCAGAAATCTGATACACCGCATAGCCACTACGACATCTGCATGAGCAAGCGCGCGATCGCCGTCAAGCTCGGCGCCGTGGAGGTGACGCGGAAAGGTGTCGTCGCGGTTATCAGAGCGAGGCGAGCCGCACAGCTCGCCATCGATCGGGACGGTGGTAGCACGCTCACCATCCCGCTAGCTGAAATTGTCGTTGACGTAGCGACCGATCATCCTTGATCCCGGAGCTCGCATGTATCGAGTCATCGAAGAGGAAGAGGCATTCGTTCTGCTGGAGCTCGCCGGTTGCATCTTGCCGGAGCGAAGTGGCCACGCCTGGCTTGATCTGTCTGTACCACTCGATTGGATCCATTTGCCGCCTGTAAAAACCGTGACCGTGGAGACGCGCGCGGAAGCCATTGAGCATGCCCGTAGCTGCAATCGCTTCGCGCACGTTTATTTGGGGCACGCCGGAGACTCTCTGCTAGCCCAACTTCTTTGTGGCCTTCCGCGTGTCTTGGCGGCACGAATGAGACATGACGCTAGGATTCGCGCCGTTATGACCTTCGCTGACTTTTTTACCATCTTGGATTTGCGAGATGCTGCGCGGCGCCACCAGAACGGAGAACCTCTCGTGGCACCGACCGTCGATCTCGGGGAAGCATAAAAATGACTTCAACAACGGATTTCAAGCCTGTGCGGCCTACCGCCGCAAGTGCCGTGGACGCGTTTCTTGCGAAATGCCACCCGGGGAGCCGAAAACTAGGCTCTGTGAACGTCACAAGCGAAGCGGGATTTTCGGCATTTCAGGAGATCCGTACGGTTCGCGGGGAGCTCCTCCGGCTCTATTTGGACTGTCCGCCGTCGGGAGGCTGGCGTGTATGCGCTTTTGCGAAACCCGTGAGACAGGTGTAATCCGGCCGATCGGTACCTGCGCCTCAGATTCTCCCAGCCCCCGGACTTCGTAAGACGAGGTCGAACCGATTAAAATTACTGTCGCCGAATACCGGAGCCCGTTCTGTGAAACGAAAAGATGAATCGACTTTGCTTGCAACGCAAGGCTTTTGGGCCGTCCTTGCGACGGGCACCCCTCCGACCGTCGACAAAGTCAACGCCTGGCTGGAAGCGAGCGGGCATGGACGGCGCGATCGGACCTTGATCAACGAGGTTGTCAAGAAGTGCTGGGTAACCGTCGGTGAGCGGACGCAGCAGACCTCCGAGCTCCCGGGTATCCCGAAGGACGCCGTCGACCTGTTCCTGCGTCTGCGCGAAGACCTCATGACCATTTGTCGCGCTGAATTTGAAGATGAGCGCGCACATGTTGTGGCAGAGGCCGACCGCGCAACGGAAGCAGCACGGCTTCTTCGAACGGACGCCGAACGCTCAGTACAGGCGGCCGACACAGCGCGGAACGCTGCATTGACACGATGCGAAGAGCTGAACGCCGCGCTTAGTAGAGCGTCTGCAGAGCTCAAGGATCTACGTGAGCGCATTGGCGAGGAGCGTGCCCTGCGGAGCAAGGTGGACTTTGAGTTGGCCAACCTCAAGGCAACGTGCGCCACGGAAGTGAAGCGGCTGGAGGAGCATCGAGACAGCCTTACTGACGAAGTGCGGCGTGTGTCGTTGCAAGTCGACGTGGAGCGGCAATCGCTCAAGGCTTCTCAAGCGGAATGCGCCGATCTACGCGCGCTGCTCTCGGCAGCCAGGGACCGCGAGTCAAAGAAAGACATCGAGCTGGTCGAGCTCGAGGCGCGTTGTGCCGCCCAGGCCCGACAAGTTGAGTCCGAATCCGCGCGCGCGACACGCGCCGAGACGCGATGCGCAGAACTTGATACAGCATTGGCCACGGCAGGCGCTGACCTTTTTGCGGAAAGGACGGAAACGGAGCGTCTGCGTGCAATCGTCACGGAGCTATCGGATCGCCCCGATGTATCCGTCGCCCAGATCGAATCGGCCCTCGCCCTCGCATGGGCCTCGGCCGCTGCCGCTCCCGGCAAGGTTGAGCGAGGAGCCGATGGCGCCACAGTGTTCGCCGAGCGCGGTGCACGTTACGCGGCAAAAGCGGCAAAGACACTTTTTAAGCATCAGCAGCGCGCGAAATGACCGAGCCGGATCGAAAAATCCGCGAGCTCACTGCGGAACACATCGTTTCGGTCGGCATTCACACCGATGACGTGGAATCCATCGTGGATATTGCCATTGCGCTTGGCTGGACATCGCTTTCGCTTGAGGGCTTCGACGATCAAACCACCGCAGCTATTGCCGACAGACTCGCGTTTCACGGCGTCAGCGTTTGGACGTCCGGCCACGAAGGCATGAAGTGGCGAACGCCGAACGCAATATACGCCGACTTGCTTGAGCGGTTGCGCGTCCTTCCCCCTAAGGGCCGGTGAGATGGTCGCTTCGCGCGTTGCTGATCGTATCCTAGACGCCCTACTCTCCGAGGACCTCGTGTTGAGGTTGAGGTCTGATCGGGGGCGTGGGGGCCTTGGCCTGCTTTACGTCAGCTCGATGGCCTCGGCGATAACGATTCCGGCCTTGGGGGCGCTGGTTACCCCTGGCTTGGGTGTCGTCGGTACTGCCGTAGGCGGATTGATCGCGGTATTTGTCGGACTGCCGTGCGCACGATTCCTGCAGACGGAGCACGCGCGTGATCTCGCCTGCGACGTTTACCGAGGCATGTGCACGCCAAGCGAACTTGAATCCGGGCAGGCAACCGCATATGCCATTGAATACGGGGATTACCTGACAGCAGTGGTCATGTATGCCCACGAGTTTGGTGTCAGCTATGACGCCGCGAAGCCTGCCGTGAAGGCGATGATCCGAGATCGACTCGCAAAGATTGACGCGATCGAGACGCCGATCATGTGCTAAGGGTGCGTGGATAGCGGGCCACGCCGAT
Source organism: Pandoraea sp. ISTKB (assembly GCF_001721285.1). Taxonomy (NCBI): domain Bacteria; kingdom Pseudomonadati; phylum Pseudomonadota; class Betaproteobacteria; order Burkholderiales; family Burkholderiaceae; genus Pandoraea; species Pandoraea sp. ISTKB. The sequence continues at coordinate 144,017 of NZ_MAOS01000020.1, read as the reverse complement.
TAGATGCGCGCCCAAGTCCGGCATTCCTGCTTCCCTGAGCAACTCTGCGGCTTTGCGTGATCGACGCTCAGTACGAGGCAAAAAAATCGCCCTTTCCGATTGACACGGTCGCGGCATAGGGGCCCACAGCCAGGTGATTCCCGCGTAGCGCATCGCGTCGGAAAATGCCACGGAAAACTCCGCGTCATCCGGCACAACAAACACTTCAAAATGCTCTACCAGCTCGTGCACTGCCGATGGGTTAATGCCGTACTTCCGCAACCTCCCCATTAGCGGGACACGCACATCGAGTCGTTTGGCAATGTAGCGCGCCGCAGCGAAATGGTGTGACCCTCCTGTATTCTTCAACCAGATCCTCCCGTCCCACGCGTAGTGCGCAAAATGGTCGCTCGTGGGACGCCCATGAAGAATCCTGATCTCCCGATGCGCCAGGTTCTTTCGTAACTGGTCGTGCGAGATCTCCCGAACCAGCTCGGGGCTCCGGGCTTCTATGAAGCGATCCATATCGCGATAGTCGGAGAGAGGGCTCTTCGAAGCCCCCAAACCCTCCACCTGGCTAATATCGCACTCCCAGCCATCGAAGACTTCTACCGTACCAATCTCTTGCAGGCCAGGCACCAAAGCCGTAAAGCTTTCGTAATATCCGCCGCTCTGGCGCCAACCCATGATTCGTTCCGGCGCGCCAGCGTTCCAGTCGTTCAAGTCTGGGTGGCCAAACCGATGCCACTGAGGGATCTCTTCGGCGTCTATTGATTCTGAGGAGGATAGTGACGCACGTTGCGCGTAAGAGCGCTCCGAAAGGAGTGTGACGAGGCGTGCCGGGTGGCCGAATTGTTCCTTAATGAAGGACAGAATACTCATGGTCAGGTGGCTTGAACGGTATGCGTACATCAATCCGTCATTCCGGAGCTTGAAATTCCGGAACTAGGTCATGCGAAGGCGCGAGATCTCTCTTCTAAGATCTTTGCAAGCTCGTCCTGAGCATTGATGAGCTCGCGCTGGCGTGCGGCAAGAAGCTCTGCTGTCACAGCGTCCGACCCTGCGTCGAACTTGCGTTGAACGCTCGCGACCACTTCTTTCAGCCGTTGCACATCTGCCTCGAGCGCTTGCTGGCGTCCAGCGCCCACTGCGACGAACGGCTTTTCGTCTGCGAGGAACAACGACATTCCTGATCCTGGTTTGACCATGTGCATTTCCATCCAGTTGTTTTGCGTCATGATATTTGGGTTCGCCTGAAATTAGTCGGAATCGACCGCGAGTCAGTACCAGATGTCAATGATTTCCACCACCGCCCCGTCGCATCGACAATTGCCCGATCTGCATAGCCTCGTTGTTCGGCCGATTGCATATAGCGACCTCGCCTCCGACTCCGTATGCAGCGCGGAGGCGTGCCGCGAGCCTTGGGTGAGTAGTGTCGCATCGGAACAGCACATCTTCGACGTGCTGCAGAAGCTCCTCAACAAACATCCCTCTCTTGAGGGCGGATTCGATTCTGTTTGCCTGAACGTGTTTTCCCCGCGCCCGCGCACGCTCAATTACTTGAGGAGCGCGTTCTGCGCTGTCCTCCCATTTATCGAGAGCATCCGCCATAACAATGCCGCCCCTAAACTCGGGAAGGGCGTTGGCGTGTAGAAACACCGCCATCACCAACAGACTGGCGAACCCGATCCACAATGCTACTGTCATTCTGGCTGTAGCTCCTTCGTCCCGGATTCCGAGACAAAATTCGGCTCAGCCCCGGCAAACACACACGAAGGCGCTTCCGGCCATTCGCGCCGAATAGCGCCAAAATCGCCATGCAGCCAGCACCGAAGGAACTCGATTCCGGAATCGGTGCCGACCGCAAACTTGATTGCTTCAACCGCCGCATTACTCATAGCGATTCTCTGCACCGAGCCGCGCTGTGCACGCGAGCAATCTCCCCGCCGAATCCCGCATGAAGTAAACCGACGTCGCACGCGCCGTGCGCTTGAATGACCCCTGGCGCCAATGCCTCCGAGGATTTGCTGATCACTAAGGGGCCGCCCACAACCTTTTCACCCGTGGTGCGGAAGGTCTGGTGCGGGTCCTTAGCGTTCGTAACGTCCTCCGTATGGATGTCAGAGGTGGTCGGTGCCAAACGAACGACGATCTTGAGCGACTTTGAGTCGCTCCGAGGGATCGATACCTCTTGCCCTAAGGGAACCACAACCTGCGCTTCGTAGACGTCTCTCAGCAATTCCGGTATCTGCATGTTCACGCCGCTCACCTGCACCGTGCGAATGGACTTGAGCTTGTTGTTTGCCACCGACAGGTGCAGAAGAACCTCACCTGCCCCAAGGCGGTCGCTGGGCACAACGCTTACAGTTCGGCCCAGGAACATTTCTCCCGTGCGTATTCCGACAGTGCCACCAGTGCTGTCCACGCCCGCGACGTACGTTTTGGACTCTCCCGTGCGGAGGACAGCAAGCTGATCCTCGGGACCAAGAAGAGAGACTTGAGATTCCTGCACCACACCATCGAACCATTTCAATTCGACAACATACCGCTTCGAGTCGATCGCGTGGACAACACTGCTCGCAAAAAACATCGTTGCACAAACAGCTGCGCCGACGGCACGCACGCTTTTACGAAGAACCATTTTGACCTCCGAGGTAAATGTGTGGGCACCGGGCATTCTCAGTTCGGGATCCCAAATGCTCACAAATTGAGACAAATCGCACATTTTCGAAGTCATTATAGCCCAGAGATCAAAAACAGTTATTTTTATGAATCGCTTGAGTGCAAAGAATCTCCATTATCGTGATTTTTGCCTTATTATCGCGTTTATGCGATCCTGCGATACAGCAGTCGATCCACCGAATAGTTCTCCAGAGGATTTCGCTCATGCCGCACCTCCACGATGATGCAAACAGCAAAGAGGCCGCAACCGCACAGTCACTGGCGCGAACGCTGGCCTTACTCAATAGCGAATTTCCTGCATCGGAAGTTCGTCGTTCTACGCAACCCGTGGACGAGCGGCCGGGTGTTTCGTCTGTCGAAGCTTCCGTCGTGGATCACAAGCGGTACGGCAGCATCTACGTGGCCCAAACAGAAGCCGACTTCTTGCGATCGATCGGCATCACTGTTGGGGCATACGACCATGACGCCGGACGGTTCCCCGCAATGGTGTCGGCTCATCGTGCCGCAGATGCTATGGAGTACCTGTCGCAGTTCCAATACCAATTCGACCTGGTGGCCTTCGACGAGCGCCTTGTTGCTCAAGCGCCCGACACTTTGACCGTGAATGAACGGCAAGCGATGGGCGCATATCTCGACTTCCAACTGGCAGGTACCCCGTCTGACCTCGATCGTCAGGACCTCGAAGATCTGCGGGACAAATTGTCAGCCCTCAGCGCTGGTCCGACTGCCCCCATGCAAGAGCCCTCGAGTCACGCTCACGCGGATTTTGAGCTGGGTTGAGCTCGAAGACATTCGCTCGTCAGCCTCTTAACACGTCGGGCACGCATCCGACGTGAGTCATGGAATCTAGCCCAGAGTCATCCTCCGGGCGACGTACCTTCAAGTTTTCACTGCTGCGAAAGCGGATGATTAAGTACCGCTCAATGTCCGCAAGGCGCGAAAGACTGTTTTCATCCGGAACCCCGATGAACAACCGCGCCCCGTGGCGAAGCGCCCCTTCGACCCAATGCCGGTAGCTGGCAGCATATCGCGGCGCCCTCCTTTTTCCCATGGGCGATAGCCTAGCGTTGCCTCCGAAGAACGTCGTCGTGTGACCCCAATAGAAGGGCTCGCCGTTCCATTCGTGAAGGTAGAGGCAGTTTTGACAATCCATCGCCTCTGCGTATGTCTTGTATTCCTTCCAAGTAATCGTAATCACTTTTCTCATCGTGCCAAAGGCAACGGCACCCAATCAAGCAGATCAAACGGCCACACGCATATCGAGAGCACTGCGGCCAGGCAAAGCGCGGGGCCAAAGGGAACAAACCGCCCGCCATTTTCAGCTCGTCGGAACAGCAGAGCCATGGGCAAAATTGCCACGCAGCTGACAAGCATAATCGTTATCACTGGCGTAGCGCCAAGCAGTCCGCCGACCGCCGCCATCAATTTCGCATCCCCTCTCCCAATGCAATCCTGCTTCCCCATCATTCGCGTCACGGCATTGGGCACTTCAACGACGCCCCATCCGACTGCCGCCCCCAAGACGACTTGGAGCATTGGCTGAAACGCAAATAGATAGTTGGCCAGAAGCGCGAGGCACGCGAGCGGAAGTGTAATGACGTCCGGTAGCAACTTGAGCTCAGCGTCGACAATTGCCGCACATATCAGCATCGCGCAAGCGACGAGCGACACGGCGAATCTCGGGTTTGCTCCTAATCGCGCATACAGAATCGGTGTGATGGCACAGCAAACAATCACGCCGATAGTAATAGACACGATGCGCAACGTAGGCGAGCTTGACCGCTCCAGAGCATAGCGTGACGCCAATCGGTGCTTTAGGTGCACGCTGGAAAACATCACAGCGACCCCAAGAAATCCGCCGAAAAACACCGCAATCCAATTCATATTTGACTGAATAAATATATTTTTTTGCAACCATAGCAGCGCAATTTCGTTTGAGAATAGTACAATTTGCGAAAATCAATCAAATATCATCAGTTCAGGGGCGATGTTATGTCGGAGCGAGAGCACACTGTCCGAACAATGGCACCGAGTGAGGTCGAAGCAGTAATCGCGGCGAATCGCCTGCCGGAGCTTCGGGAGAACCTCAAACGCCTTAACAGACGTGCCGAGAAACACGGCGTTCAACCGTTTTCGTTGCAGGTCGGCGAATACGGACACACATTTCTTGAAGATCGATCCGAGGGATATGGGGTTCATCTGCGCACGGTGCGGGTTACGTTGAAGGGGACGGCGTTCGCCCTCGGTGACTACACGGTGATGGCCTCGCTAAACCACAAGGATGCCCAGTATTTCGCCGCGCCCGGGTATGCCATCCCCACTCGCTATCTCCAGTGCGAGCCCAGCTGCGATCATTGCTCTACGCAGAAGCGTCGCACCCAAACGTACCTTCTGGCCGATCCTTCTGGTGACGTCAAACATGTGGGGAGCACTTGCGTTGAAGAATTCACCGGCCACCGCGTCGAGCACGCGCTCGCAGCGACGTCGATGTATACGGAGTTTGCCGCCTTGATCGACGCCATGATCGGCGAGGAGCCCGAAGCGGGGGGGCGCATGCAAGGTCCCGGGTTTCCAACTCTGCCATTTCTCGCGCTGGTCTCGCAGTGCATACGTAAGGACGGCTGGGTTTCGTCCGCCCAAGCTTCCGCGAATCGGGAGAACGGCGCGAGTCCGACCGAGTCGACGGCCAAGTGTGCCCTTGATGCGCTCAGCAAACTGCAGGATCCCGACGATCCTGCAGCGATGGCATGCCTCGAGCCCGTCGACGTGCAAACCGCAACCTCGGCACTCGAGCACGCACGCGAATTCTATCGGGCGCTGGCCGAACAGAACACCATGCAGGACTTCGACGCGAATATGTGGGCAACCTGCCGGTTTGATCGCGTGTCGGAAAAGCAGATCGGGCTGGCTGCCTTTGTCGTTCGCAAATACATCAACGAAGTCGTCCAGCCCGCTCGCGATCGCAGCCGGAACTCGGAGTACCAGGGTACGGTAAGTCAGCGCTCCGAATTCACGCTTCAGCTCGAGAAGAAGATCCCTCTCGACGGATATTTCGGCGAACGCTGCTTGCACATTTTTAGCGACCTTTCTGGAAACAAGTTTACTTGGGTAGCGTCGCGCCCCACGGATCTGGAAGTCGGTAAAACCTACATCGGTAAGGGCACGGTCAAGAAGCACGAAGAGCGCCATGACGTGAAGCAAACAGTGCTTTCGCGTCTAAGCGCGACCGAGCTCACATCGCCCGAACCAACGTCGAACGTCGACGAGAGCCCCTCGCCCTGACCGTATTGAATCGACCGCCGTCCAAAGGAGGACACCATGATCATTACCCGTATCGCCGGATCCAAGTTCGCTCGTGCATTCCTCGCGGCCGCCCTGTGTGGCGTTGCTCTTGGGGGCTGTGCGAGCGCAGGCAATCAAGTGCTTCGAACCGCGACGCAAGCGGAGATCGACCAGAAGATCGTCAAAGGCCGCACATCGAAAGCCGATGTTGTAGCCTATCTCGGCGCCGCTGAGAGCGTTTCGTTCACCGACTCCGGGCTCGAAATCTGGACGTATACGTTCGCCTCTAATTCGGCGAAGCCCATCACGTTCATCCCTGTCGTGGGCATGCTGGCGGGTGGTTCCGATGTCGATAAGAAGCAGCTGACGATTCTGTTCAACCAGAAGGAAATCGTGAGCAAGGCCACCTACTCGGCATCATCCAGCGAGGTCCGAACCGGTCTACTTAAGTAACCATCCCTGTTCAACTCCATCGAGAAGCTGGCCATGATTTTTCTAAGCGACCTAGTCGAAGCCGCCCCTCTGCTGGGCTTTACTGCGAAATATGTGGTTCTAGCCGGTCTCTTAGTGACGGTTTCGCCGTACGTCTTCTCGTTCCGATCTCGTCCACTGAAAAACCGGACTCCCCGAAACTGGGTATCGATTGCTCGAGACACCGCCCATGTGCTGGCGCTACTTGCGCTGCAAATCGGTATCGCCCTGTTCGCATTACAGAATGCGGTTTCGACTAAAGCGTCCCTCAACGAGACGGGCCTCCTACTCAGCTCCATCAAGCTGAGTTTTTCCCAATCATCCGTGTGCGAGCCTACCACCACTGACGTCGGTAGCCGCGCATCGGCGGAGGCTGTTCTGCGATCCGCAAATGTGTTGTGGCCAGTCGCCCAAGATAAACCGATGCAACGGCTATCGCCGTCTGCAGCGATTCCGTGTGACCGCCTACCGATTTACAACGTTGTGCCGGAAATGCGGGAAATTGGACGCTTACGGGCCTCGTCGCACCGACTGTTCATCGCTGGAGGAATCGCCTCCCTTATTGCCGTATTTGGCTTCTGTTTCAGCAATTTGAGGGTACGCCGTCCAAGAACGCATGCGGCGATGATGACGCAGGAAGGCGACGCCACACCGCCAAGCCAGGATCAGTCGGCGTTCAAGGCCAAGTGGTGAACGTCCATCCGGACGTCGTGCGCGTTCCCGTGATGGCGCAGCGCGCGGATGCACCGACGGCGTCGCTCCAGCGGATCGTCCAGTGAAGAGTCGTCGGGAGCGCCTGCCCTGGCCATTGGTGTTTGAACGTTCGCGCCCCGTCCGGCCCGATCGTGCCGCACTCAAATATGAGAACGTCGGCGTCACTGATAATCTCGACGGACGATGCCTGTGCCCCCACATTTTTTAGCGCGAAACTGAGCTCTTGCTCTGTGCTCGAATAGCCGGTCACTTCCACGCGCCATTTTGGAGGAAGCGCCTTTGGCGTTGGAGAAGTCGGGCCAATGTTGTTGGTGACATTTACCTCCGTCTTGTTCTGGAAGCCGGAAACCACGGCGATTCCAGAACCATCGCCACTGCGCGCCTTGGGCTCTGCCTTGAGCTTGGCTCCGAGAGCCGATAGTGCCTTTGCGAGGCTTGAGAGGATCCCCGAGAATTCCATGTGTCGTCGATTGTTGTTGTGTGAGCCGCACATTATGCGGCCCCGCGAACTCAGGTCAACAGGTCAAACGCGCTTGCTCGCTTCGCAAAATGGCGTGACAGCCCCGGTCATAGACGCTTCAGAGGCGTTTTCTTGGGACGAGCGCTAAGGCAGATCTCAGATTCGCCTCGGTCCTTTTCAATTTAAGGCGCAAATCACGGACCGTGTCGACCAGGACCCCGTAAGCCTCTTCGCTTCCCTCAATTTCCGCCGCCGCGTTCAGTAGCAAATCGGCGTCTTCTTTCGAAAGCGATGGGGATATTGCGTGAACCAGGTGGCGCAACTTCTGAGGCGACGTTGACGCGCAGTCATCAGGCACCGTGCTTCGCCGCCCCGAATCAGCGCAATCGCTATTGAGAGAGTCTGTCGCCATAGAGATCCAATGCGTCCAAGCACGGGGCGACCACGTCGTGACACGTCGAAGCGGGCATAGAAGTGTCGATTGTGAAGCGGCGAGACAGGAACCCGCGCTCATCGCGAACGATCAGCCCGACGTCAACGATCGCGGTCTCCCCGAATACGTGACTGAGCTGATCGGCCAGCAATTGCAGCATGCGCGACACTTCCTCAGCTGACTTCTCCTCGCGCTGCGGCGCTGCCGCAGTCGGTCCGTCATAAGCGTAATACGCTCTGTAGATATGTCGGTTCATGTGTCGCGCTCCTCCAGTTGTCACCACTTATTCCGGCCCACTCTCCGGCAGTGCTTTTGAGGGTCCTCCTCGGGGCGTAGATCTTTGGCGCGGCAACGGAGTGCATGCCGACGTCCCATTCCCCCTTGAGCTTTTTAAAAAATCCGTCGTCGACCCGTTGGCTCTGCTCCTTCAACACCTCCTCCATCGAGGTCGCAATCCGATCTACCACTTCCTCAGGTTTTGCCACTCCACAAATGGTGCGACCGAAGTTCAAAAGAGTCTTTCTGTCGGGGTACACCCTTTCCTTGGACATCTTCAGAGCGGGCGTGCGATCGGACAGCACCCGTCCGGATTGCGGATCTCGGTGCTCGTAAACGCTTGTCGTCACTACATCGTAGAGTGGGGCGAGTTCTGGGGTGCGTCCGCCTGGGAAATCGTAGACAACTCCGAAATTCTTCAGGTGCGCATCGCCATTTCGCACCATCATCGATAGGGCAACATACTCAAAGTACCTAGCGAGACTCTCGGTCCGATTGTCTTCGCAAAGGATGGCCAGCTGCTGACCAACGGTCTCGTAGGAGCTCTTGTATTTGTCGTCCGCCGTCTTCCTCAAAAGCACGGCCATATCTTCAAAACCAAGCTGTCGCTGTTCCGCGCCCTCCAAATCGAAGCGACGCATGACAAACAACGATCCGTCATCGGAAAGCCAGAAATCGGGGACACGTATCCCTGCCCTGTCTGCTGCACTCATGCACAGAAACTCGTTTTGCGCCAAGAATTCATAGTCGTCGCCCGCAGCCTTGACGATGAGATCCGGGGTAAACGACGTCGTCTTTTCCACGATAGGAGAACGAGTCTGCTCTTCTCGGCTTCCCACCCCCCTGTGCTCTTTCCCAGAGACCGAATCCGCATCAGGAATCATCACCTTTGGCTGAAACCCAGAGATGCCGGAAGTCAGATACTGGTTCACGAGGTACTCGAAGAGTTCTTCACTTGCCCCCGAGGAAAGCAACGTATCGAGGCCGACCTCCGCGCGCATCTTGTCACGCGCACGCCCTGGCTCTTGATAGCGCAATCGTCCGATTTGGTTCCCGCCGGTGATCGCGAGCAAGCGCATGTCGTCGAGATCCATGTGCTTCCCGAACCGTTCCCTGAGCTTATCCAGCAGATAGCCTTCGGGTCTATTCATCGCGAACACCGGCATAAGCGCGCCATCGGTATAGCTCGCGGCTCGCATCGGCATGATCAGCGATACCTCTTGTGCTCGCTCATGCCCAGTGTAGTTGAACACGAAAGTGGATTCTTTGACCAGGTTCCCTGACAGCCCCTGCGGGGTTACCACTTCCAGCTGCTTGATCTTATCGTTACTCATCGCCGATGCTCCCCACGTCGTCGTAGTTGATCCTGGCCGTGTCGATGCGAAGCCCCATGTTCAAAGCCGCCAGCGCACGCAGGATTGCGTGAATACCAACGTTCTCACCCTTCTCGATTTGGAGAATCGTCTGCCGCGTCACCCCCGCCTTCTTGGCCAATTGCGCCTGCGTCAATTGACGGTGTGCGCGCTCGCGTCGAAAGCTCTCGCCGAACTGAGCTGGAATGACGGATGTTGGAATGTACGACATAATTAACTTTTCTCAGTTAAGTTGAGATTTTGTTAAGTTAACTATACGCGCAAAAGTATAAAATACCAAACATTTCTCAAAGCTACCGGCCAAATGTTAATAATAAACAACTTTTTTGACGAGTCGCCGTGGATTCGAAGTCGAGCCCTGATGCCCGTGGTTGGGGTTCCAACGCGTGAGGCGTGGCATACTGTGTTTTTATACAGTTTCAGCCATGCTATTTGACGTCTACCTCCTGCGCGAAAAAGGTGGCCGGTTGCCTGCCGAGGTCGTCCGGCGGCGCGGCGCCGTTCGCGGACATCTGTCAGATTGGGAGTACGTTGACGGCTGACGGGGTTCCCGCCCGAATCGGATACGTGCGGTGACACTGACCAAGTGCGGCCTTCCGTCAGGCCAAGAGCTCATCCCCGCACTACACGGCTATGTCGTGACACGAATCACCGCGACCGGTATCCGCATTCGTGGCTTCGAATACGTCGAGTCAATGAGGAAGAAGACCGACGTTTATCCACAAACGTGGTGGTGCATACCCATTACAGAGGGAGTGATTGCGGGTGACGAAGCCTGGCTATGCGCCGAAGACACCGTCGCTACCATGCCCCTGTGACGAGCGGCGCGTTTGCTGACAGTGAGATGACCTTGCCCTCGTCGCTCTGTATCTGAAAAGCTCTCTGGAATTTCCGAGGAGGCTTTTGGTACCACACCGAGGCGACATGCAAGAGATCCTTCACGTCATTGCGCGCGAGGTTCTTGCTCAAAAGAGCAAGCGACAACTCCCTATCCGGATTCAGAAAGAAGTCCCCCGGCGATAGCAGGTCGTCAAATGACTCGGACATAGCTGATCGCGGCTTCTGGAACATCTTACGATCGCAACGGATCCCCTCCCCGAAGTGCGAGGCCATCTCGGGAAACAACGGCGAGGTAAAGTCAATGCACCAATCGTCAACTTCGACCCAGCAATGAAATCCGTCCGGGGAGCTCTTCTCGAATCCCTCGGCAGGATCCGCAATGGCGAGCGCTCGATCCGAAGTGTCCAGCTTATAGAAGGCCGCACCTGCGACTGGGCGAGCATCTCGCTTGTAGTGCTCACCCAGGATGACAGCGCCGATCATATTGATCAGCAGACAGCTTTTTGAAACGTCCTTTGCAAGCTCGTCGGCAATGCCGTGTGCAACCTGAAAAACACGCTGAAAGTCCGCGAGCGGCAACGGAGGGCGTTTGCTCTTTTGCATCGAATTGCCTCTCTGTCCTCGACAGCAGCGATCAGGTATTGCCGCTGTGCCACTCCAAGATCTCTTTGATGTAGGACCTGGCCATTTCCGGAAGGGCTCGCGCATCAGCGGAACCTTCAGGCAACAGCCACTTGTCCAGCGTTCGCCGGGGCACGCTGATACGTTTGGCAAACTCAGCGCGCGTCATCGCCAGCTGCGTCATCGCATCACGCAAAAGGTCCTGTTGCGAAACAATCTTCACTCGCTTTCTAGTTGCCATATAGCCGAACGTTACCACCCATGAGTGCCTATCCCCAACGGGGATCTACGGGAGGATGATACCGCAACCCCGCGCTATGCAACATCGATGACCTCTGTGACAGGCGGTACGTTCAACCCGTCGATCGCAATCCGTGTATGGCTCTTACTCGTCGATCAGCCACAGAGTGCTCCGAGCGCTCGACCAAACGCACCTCATCGGGGCGCAGATTCGCCTCCCACTGCAAATGGCCCTCCTTGCCGCACGCCACCCGGAGGTCCAGGTCGAAGATTTCAACGACGGTCCCCTGCTCGCCCACTCGAATGCGTCCCGAGCTTCCGCCCAGTACACGACCTTTCTCCGTCGATAGGCGAACGACTTAAACCAAATCGCCAGGCCTAAATTCTTGTAGTTCCATATCAAACCTATCGCATGAATTCCAAATATGACGGCATTCCCGAAGAAGCGGAGAACGAAAGTTGCTTGCCTGCAATATCACGCCGCAGCTGGTTCATCACAGCCGTCGACATGTGGCGCAAGTAGCTCCCGCAGTCCATCTCGATGCAGCGACGGGTCGTTCATCAATGCGTCATAGGCCCCGTAGCCTTCGGCATCATGATAGAGATCAACGGTTGTCGCGAACGGGTGCGTGGCATTGTGACGAAATCCGTACAGCGCCACCAATGCCGAAGCAATGCCCAAGTTCGACACCAGGGCAGACATTCCAAACCACTCGCACGCTTTGAACCAGCAGTACAACGCCACGCGCTTACCGTCCAATTTTCCGGACGGATCATCGACATAAACATCCTGGTTACCAATGTCGTAGTGATGCGTAATACGGTAGAAGTTTGCACCCTCCGCCTTGAGATCATCTTCAGCGTCTTTGATCAGCTGCAGGTGCGCGTCATCTTCATCGAATTGGGCGAGGCGATCAGACTGTCCCAGCTCCCGATAGTGAGCTGCGACTTGCCCGCAAGCAACAATGACACCAACAGGGGAGTCGCGCGGGAGAACAGCGACGGTCTCCTTTCGCTCCCAACTTTCCCCCGCCTTGCGGCAAAGCCGCAGAAACTCGGTTTGGTCGTGAGGGGAGGTCGCGATTTCGACGCGCCAGCCAGTTTCTGGCTCCAGCAGCGAATTGATTTCGTCGGCAGTTTGCATCCTTTCTGTCCAGTTTTAAGTTGTGCCCGAGCACTAAGAGAGATCGCGGCGGGCAACCTTCAATGCCCTTCAGTTTGCCTACCGTAGATCGACATGCCCCTATGCGGGTGAAGATTCAGGGACACCGGACTAGCAAGCGAGTCGGTGACCAAAACGCCCTTATTGCAGGCGAGCCAAAGGAGAGAGTCGACTGCAGCGATGCCATCTCCAGTCCGGCTACTCAGGAACCGGCACAGCGCCAAGCAAGCATCGAACCGACGCTTCGCGGGTAGTCTGGGCCGATCCGGTATTCCACTCAGACGGCACATCCAGATATCCGGCTTCGGGACAGCGACGCCGAAGTTCTTCGCCAGTTGGTACATGGTGTCAGTACCCACGAAGGGAATCGACTTGCACCAAGCGATGAGCGCCTCAGGATCGTCCTGCGCGAGAACGCTCTGCAACGCGACGAAATCCGAATCTCGCTCGACCCAAGCACGCTCGATCGCAGCTGCTTTCGCCCGATACCCAAAGACCTCCACCACCGGCCGCCCCGACTGGATGGCCGCGATCACTTTTTTCTCGATCGTGCGCGCCGATTGACCAGACCTGCCCGCGCACAGAATGATCCATATGATCTCCCACGCCATCTTTTCGGGCGTTTCCGGCGGCGCAACCTCTTTCTCTGCCCACGTCAGCATTCGGCTGGCGTCAGGGTCGTTACGAAGAAGCCACGAACGCATCTCCGTATAAAGTGGCACCGGCAAGCGCTCTTCAGGGGCTGGAATGGCCGACTGGTGCATGACTAGACCACTCGGCGACGGTGAACTATGCTCAGTGGCGCCATCGCGTTAGCCCGCCGCAACAGACGCGGCCAACTTCGTAAGGGACAGCGTGAACTGTGCCCTTTCGCGCGTCGACATTTTGCCCACTGCTTCGTCAATGAATCTCGGCCACTTGGCCGCCCGATTCGCGGCTCGACGGCCAGCTGCAGTGAGCCCGAGGCTCTTACTCCGCCCGTCAGCAGAACCGCGCCGCTTCACCACGAGTCCCTTCGATTCGAGCGTGCTGATCGCACAACTGACGGTTGCAACCGTCAGTTGCATTTCACGTGCGATATCCGAAACCCGGTTCCCCGCCGCGCCCCCTGCGAGCAGCACCAGAACTTCCCCCTGCGTCGGAGTGATACTCTCCCGCCCCGCACCTTCCCACGCGTGCCGCCGCAGACCGGCCATGATGGTTTGCAGCGAGCTCGTGATTGCCTGGTCACCTGCCTTCGTAACGTTCATCTTCGTTCCTCTCACAAGAAATAGTTATTGGGCTTCGGCGTCGCGCTGCTGTTCAGCAAGTCGCTCAAGCTCGGAATAGGCAGCGGAAAAGTGATAGGGGAAGTTGGCGAGCGCCCCCAAAGCCTCCCATGCTTGATCGAATTCGCCGGACCTGACTTCGCTTTCATCGACGCCAATAGAAAAGTCAATCTCCCCAGTCACGTACCGGACATTTACCCCGTTCGCGTCAAAGGTGAAATGTTGGGCGGCCGCAGAGAAGTGGAGAAGAACGGATTTCCCGATCAGGGCCGCCGCCGCCTTCACGCTACCGAAACTGTCAACAGGCATGTTCGGTACCTGGCGGTCTCCGCACCAATACAGGCCGTCGTCGCGCACGCGCACCCAGGGCATGACACTGCCTGCCCCGAGCGGGGCAGCGTCTGAGCAATGCGCAGCCCACCATTCAGTCAACAGCTTGAGAGCTGGGTGTGACTCGCAACCGCCCATCACCCCTTTGCATTTCAAACCGAATTCGGATTGCGCATCAAACGGTACTGACTGCGCAAGTCTGATTGCATCCAAGAAAATCTGCGCCGGGAGTTCAATCTCGGCGTTGGCACTGTGCGCCAAGTCGTCAGCAGGATTGAAAGCGCCGTCTTGACCCACTTCGTGAAGCTGCTCATCCTGGAACGCGTGCAAAGTCCACGCCTTCTCATAAGCTATGGACGGGATGCCAAGCCGCTCCTCGATTCGGTAGCAACAAGCGAGAACCGAGTCACCGCGCTCGCCGTCGCTCGAACGAAATTCGTGCGAGATGCTGATGATGTCTCGTTCTTCGTAGGCGTCGGGCCCGTCTTCATAGACGCCTGCCAACGTGACAGCCGAACGAGGTTTCGCCTGTGTCTCAGCGTTGTACGGCCAGCATGCGGCGTCCATGGTGTAAACGTTCTTTTCTCCAGGAAGCAATTGCACCTGAATGGCATGCTCGACACGCCACACTTCGAAATCCGTCCATCCCGAAGCTTTCGAGAAAATCCAGACGAACTCCAATTCGAATTCCGCCACGCCTTCCGGAATTTTTACCAGCCAGCCGTTACGTAGCGTCTCGCTGCCACCAACGAAATAGCGTTGATTCGGATACGGTTGACGAATCTTGATACCGCCGTCGGGCACCACCTCACCGAACGAGCACTTCACCTGCAACTCCACAGGGTGCGAGCGGATGTACTGTGCGCAAGTCGCGGGCGCAAAGAACTTCGGCAGGACGTGCAACATCCGGCAATCCACGTCACCTTCGCCAAACGGCTTACCATCCGCTCCGATCGCCACCACTTCACCGCCTTCCAGCACCTTCGCAGCAACTTGCACGATGTTTCCTCCACGATTCATTGATGCACCTGTCACAACTGACAGGCAAGAATATTCACGCCGCGACGGCAACATCACCACTCGCTGAACCAGCGATACGCTCGCCAAGCTCGACGCGGTGCTCGATTGCGAATCGAACCAGTTCCCCAGTCGTGTTCAGTCCCAACTTCTCCAAGACACGCGATCGGTACACTGCGATGGTCTTGATGCTCAATTCCAGCTGTTTGGCGATGTCTGTCAACCTGACACCCCGCCCAAGCAAGCACAACGTCTGATATTCACGGTTCGATAGCGCATCAAGAGCGCACACCTCCGATTCACCGAGGTGCCGCTTCACCAACGCCTGCACGGCGTCTTCGTGGATGTAGCGGCGATCGCTGAGAACACATC
The DNA here is from genome assembly GCF_001721285.1 of Pandoraea sp. ISTKB. Classification (NCBI taxonomy): domain Bacteria; kingdom Pseudomonadati; phylum Pseudomonadota; class Betaproteobacteria; order Burkholderiales; family Burkholderiaceae; genus Pandoraea; species Pandoraea sp. ISTKB. The sequence continues at coordinate 128,497 of NZ_MAOS01000020.1, read as the reverse complement.
GAAACGCTTCAAGGTAGTGCTCCCTCCTTGCTCCAGCGCACAGGATTCCCCGTGCGCCGCTTCGTAGCGCGCGCGTAGCCCGCTCTTCAGACACACTGAAATCCACCGCAAGCACCCGGGCGCCCATACGCCGCGTTGAGATATCCGCGATAACCCCGAAGGCCCCGTCTTGCTCAAAGTCGAGATCAATCACCACCATCGCGCCATCTTCGCGCGCGACCGTTGCCCGAACGTCTTTCGCGCAGTGCGCGTCGACAATTTCGACGTTCGGCAAGGCCTCTCTGAGTAGCGCGCAAATACCGGCATTGCGAACCACATCTGAGACAGCCACACAGACCTTCGTCATACGATCGCCTCCCGAGACGATTCGCGAGCAATTCCACACACAACAAATGCCGGAATGGCTCCCCCCGGGGATATGAGCTGCGCAGACACGTCGGCCCAACCCAGTCCGAGGCCTCGCATGACGCTCCCGAACAGCGCCGGGTAAATGCGTCCGCTCATTCCCATGGCCGCCATCAGTTGCAACTTTTCTGCGTCGCCCATTTCACCGAAGACGTAGGCTCGCAAGTCGAAGAAGCACGCCTCATCGTCACGAAGCGCTTCCTCAAGAGCACCAGCAGCGTGTGCGACGTCACCACGCGCTCGGCATAAGCAATCGGACGCGATCGGCCGGAAAAGGCCCATAAGCCCCTTGAGCATCCGCGCCTTTCCAGCCCCCCGACGCCAAATCCAGCCGTTGTTTTCGACGCCAGAAGTCGCAGCCGCCCCGAGGTATCGGGCGAACGGATACTCGGCATCAAGCCAATAGGCGTTTGCGTTCGCATTGGCACGCGCTTGCGCCTCTATGAGACCGCGCAGATCGAGAACGGAAGTCATTAGGTTCAGGTGCTTTGAAGTTCAACTTGCGGCCCCGCGCTGTAACTACTCACACGAAGCCGCACCCGAGTTATGGAGTCAGCTAAATCCTAGAACGGGATGTCCGCCCCCGAAGCATCCCCGCCGACTTCTTGCCCCTGCTCGCGCTTGCCGAGGCGTTGCCAGCGGTTCACGCGAAAGCGGACCGAATAGTGCTTCACGGCGTTGTCGTCTTCATATTGATCGTTGCGCGGCTCGGAGACGACGTACAGCTGGTCGCCCTTCTTGATTCGCTCCGCGAGAACGCGACCCGGCTCTCCCCAAATCTCGTAGTTGAACCCCTCGGCGCGCGACTTCAATTCCTGCGAACCCTTGTCCTTCCACCCCACGTTCGTAATCAGGCGGAAGTTCGCGACCATCGATCCGTCCGCGTTCTGCTTAAACGTCGGGTTGTCGGCCATATAGCCAATCTGGCTGAATTGCATCTCACCGAAAATCATATTTCCTCCGAAGCTGGGTATTCACCCGTTAGTTACGCCAATCGATGCACTGCTTTCCTACGACCACTACTTTCGAGCCATTCGCGCTCGCACTGAAGCGAACGCCGCCTTCAGACCACCAGTTTTGCGTGCCGCCATAGGCGTCCGCGAGAACTCCACGGGAACCGGTACCCCTTGTCGTTCCGCGATATCCCGCGCAAACGTCTCATAGCGCTCCATGCGACGCTGAAGACTCCGTATGCCCAGCACCAGGCGCAGAATCGCGCGCGCGGATAGTGCGATCAGAACCATCCACACAACGCCACTGAGCACACTGAGAAAACTTGGGTGTTCCATATCGTCATCCGCCTCCAAGAAGAGTTATTGCTGTTTACCATCCGCACCACGCGCCTTTTCTCGCATTTCTGCTTCTCTCGCCTTTTTCCAGATATCTCGGACCACGCGCGCGGCGCTTATGGCGTCATTGATCTCCGGCGGCGTGTCCGTCACGTCCTCCATCACGGCGGCCCCCGCGAGATCTACAGGCTCATCCGGGTCCTGCAAAACTCGAACGGACGCAGCAGATCGTTCGACGTCGGCAAGCAATGCACGCTCGTCCGCGTAGAAAAGCACCAGGTCACATCCGTGGACTTTCTCGAGCACGACCTTGAGCACATCTGCCGAGGTCGGTGCGTCAACTATCCGTGCCAGCTGCTCGTCATCGATTTTGTGCTGCTCTTGAATACGCTCAATCGCGACACGCGCCTTGCAAACCTGCTCATAGAGGACATCGCCTGTCTCGCCCAGTAGTGCCAACTCGACCACGTCGCGAACGTCGCCTTCGGTCACGAGGCGGGAGCCCAGGAAAATAGTCTTTCGTTGCTTGGCGATCGCCTCTGGATCGACACTCTCTGGCGGGTCCTCACCCTTCAACTGAGCTTCAATCTCTTCGATTTCATCGTCGGTAAAGGCATAGCGAGAAACGCCCTCGACGAGCCCGTTTACCGCACCGTCTACCGACGGCTTCTCTAGCGCGCGTTTGCGCTTGATTTCGTGGATGTAGTGGTGATATACCCCGGCGACTTCGGTGAACGCGACAATCCGGCCAACGTTGTCGACAAGCGTCCACAATCGACGGTCAAACACACGCAGCCAGCGCAGCTCCGCAGGCGGCAGAACGCCCAGGCGTCGCGCCTCCTGCAGCATCGAATAGATGACCGTGTAGGTATACGCGTGCTTCTGGAAGAACGGCTGCACCGTGCGGTGCTTCCAATACTTGCGAAGCGTCTGGTGTGCCTCCGACATATCTAGTTTCGCCGTATCAGTGGCCCGATCGTATGAATCAGCGATCTGCTTCCAGAAGCCTTCGATCAAACGAGTTGTCGTGGCAAGTGCCTCTTTGTATTCCTCTGTGCTCATCTTCGAATCGAGCGCAGCAATGCGGGGCAGCAATACAGCTAGAACCGCCGCTTCGCTCGTCGTGAGGTCCTTCGGTCGACGCCACAGTCGCCCGAGCTGCGCCTTGAATACGGGTGCGGCGCGATCTCGGCTCACCACGTACTCCCCCGCCTTGCTCCCCTTATCCAGGAGCTTGTGCTTGATAGCGAACATCTTCTCGGTGTCCGGCATCCGGTACTTCCCCGCATTAATCGGTCGCTTCGTCAAATCCAGCTTTCGGAACAACTTCAGATGCGGGTAATGCTCAGCTTGCGAGTCGGTGAACGTGTGAAGGTCGTAATCCTGCGTCTTCGCAAAGTGCTTGTGATTCGTAGGATTGGTCGCGAGCGAGCGGCGAATCACCCAGATACCCAGCGGGATGCTGATGCACAGCGTGAATGCGTTCGCGGCAGTGCCCGATCGAACCAATGTGGAAAATTCAACGTATGCCGGGTCGGAGAGTTCGAAGTACTGAAGCCACCCTGCATACAGCCCGCCAAAAAATCCACCGATGGTCAGCGCGATCCCGACAAGCGCAACTTGATACGCGACGGCCCTTACGCGACCGGTAAAGAAAAATGCAGCACCGACGGCAGCAACGAGCAGCCCCAACGCACCGGCCATTGGCCCCTGCGTGATTCGATACTGGAGGTAACTTCCGAGGAAGAAGCCCCCGGTCATGCAGCACCACTTCGCCCACCACCGAGTCCTCTCATTGAGCCACAGCAGCATTCCGGCACCACCGAGTGCGCTTCCGACAACCCACGAGTACGGACCACGCGACACGCCAAAGACCCAGAACTGAGCAATCCGGATCCAGCCGTAGAACCGCGCTACGGGCGTGTGCAGCGCCATCCACATGGCGACACAAAGAATGCCGAGCAGCATCGCGATCGCGATGTACCACATCGGGTCGAGTGAATTGTCCTGACTGGGATTCGTCGGTTGAGCCATTTACGCAGTCACACCAAAAAGATTTCCGATGGCGGCCATGCGCGCCTTCGATTCGACAGTCGCACGAAGCGCTTCCAGCATGACCTCGGCGGCGTCCTTTGTCGTCTCCATTCCGAGCATCGCCGTGCGATCGGACTCAGATTTCAGCGCTCCCGCAAGCACCGCTCGAATGTATGGGGACTGCACGCTTGCGAAATTGGGTGCGTCGCGGTCCGCCAAGTTCGACGGATCGGCGAACCAATTCATCAACGTTCGGACCACGTCGTCGACGAGCTCCTCAGGTATGCGCTTTGCCCACTGGCGATCAATCGCCAACAGCAATGCCACTCGATGGTGCGTCGGATCGACAATGAATGACTCCCCCCTATCAGCGGGCCCCTTGGCTTGTCGTGCGGGGGTCACGGTCCCGGGCACTCGCAAGTGCATTCCAAGGGCCTCTTGCAGTCGCCCATGAAGTGCGGCGCGAAATGCGGGAGCGGCGCCAATGGCTCGAACCGTTTCGATCGCGTCACGCGCCATTGCGGCGCGATCTTCAGCAACCGCGACGTTGCCGGATCTCATGATCAGCTGAACAATCTTCTCTGACAGCGGCACGGCGGAGTCAACCAGGAGCTTCCGCCAGGCGTCGATCCCAAAAGCGCGAACATACGTGTCGGGGTCATGCTCAGGAGGGAGCGCCACAAAGTCGGCTCGCTTACCATCCTTGATTTGACCAAGCACGATACCGGCCGCTCGATCGGCGGCGCGCAATCCTGCAGCATCGCCATCGAAGCAGAAGACGGCACGATCACACACCTGGAAAAGCCGAGTGACGTGACCTTGAGTCAGACTGGTGCCCAGCGCGGCCACGACCCGAGCATCGGCGTGCTGGTGAAGCATTGCGACGTCGACGTACCCTTCGACCACAACCCCAACGCGATCGCGGCGAATCGTGGCGCGCGCGAGGTCGAGGCCGAAGAGCTCATCACCTTTGTGGAACACCTCGGTCTCTGGCGAATTGACATACTTGGGCTTCCCACGTCCAAGGACACGCCCCCCGAATCCGATAACCACCCCGTCCGCATTCCGAATGGGGAACATGATCCGCCTCGCAAACCGCTCTCGCACCTCGCCCGTCTCTTCGTCAACCGAAACCAGGCCAGCTCTGTCGAGCAGATCAGTTGAAACCCCACTTAGCGCGCTTCTCAGGCCGCCACCCGCGTAGCCGATGCCGAATTTCTTCACGGTCTCATCTGTGAGCCCGCGTCCATTGACGTACTCGCGCGCGACCGCGTCTGCCGACAGCTGGCTTTCGAAGTCACTCGCGGCAATGGCCAACACTTGCATGACATCGAACCTGCGCTGTTCGCGCGCCAGGTCTTCAGCCGAAATTGGGCGCGGCTCCGGGATTGCCATACCGGCGTCACCCGCCAGCGATTTGACAGCGTCCACAAAACCGTAGCCGCTGTAATCACGCAGAAAGGTAATCGCGTTGCCGTGTGCTCCGCATCCAAAGCAGTGGTAAAACTGCTTGGTCGGGCTCACCGTAAACGACGGCGACTTCTCTGAATGAAAGGGACAGAGGGCAGAGAAGTCCTTCCCCGACTTCTTCAATTGCACGCGCTTACCAATGACGTCGACGATGTCCGTGCGATCAATCAGACTTTTGATAAAGGCGTCCTCGAACATGCGAGCCACGTCAGATCTCCGATTGGGTTACTGAGACCACGCCGTACAAGCAAGCACGCTGCGTCGTCTGTCCACCGCAAAGGTCACCTTGCCCTGCGCCGGTATCGCGTGCACGCCAGCGGATATGGCGCCACCAAATCGCGCGTCAAATGCGTCAATCAGTGACATGACATCACCGTCCACGTGATACCAGACACTGTGGCCAGACAGTTCGTCGGACTTTCCAGCAACCTCCCCTACGCCATCGATATGTGCGCTGGACCGAAGCAACTCAAGCGGCGGGTCGATTTCGTAGTAGCCGAACTTCTCAGCGCCCTTGGACGGGACCGCCGACAGCGCGGGGGCCCCAACGGAATTTTCCTTCAAGGCAAAAACTCTCCCTGTCGGCCCTGACTCGCCGGATCCATACACAGCGCCGAGCGGACCGAACGTCGAACGCAGAAGTGCGGTCGACGGCTCGCACGTGACAAATCCCGCAGTGATCGCCAACTCGTCGTCTCGCACTTCGCTAGTCGAGCCATGCAGAACCGTCAACAACGGCGGGGCTGCGACAGCACCAGGAATACCGGCAATGACGAGCCCGCAAAGCGACAACAAGCGGAATGTGTGGTTCATGCGATTCTTTGTAGAATTGTTTGATATTCAAGACAATATTACATATTAGATGCAATTTGAAGTATTTTTTTAGCACCCCTATATGAAAAATGTTTTGATTCCTCAGTTCTCAAACTCGAAACCCACCTTTCCTGTCGGCTGCAGAACGAGATACGCCGAAAAGTTCTTCCCACCTTTCGACTTGAAGCCGTTCAAAAGATCCGTACGCCTCGATGCCAACAACTGCTTTGCAGTCCCCGCATCGATCCGGCGCTTCGCGATCTCACCAAAGAGCGTGAAGTCTCCGGCTTCGCACGCGAAATGCGCCCCGCGTGCTTTCACGTCTCCGCCGCACTTCGGGCACGCTCCAAGCGCGGGGCCCGACACGGCATTGTCAAATTCGAAGTTCAACTTCGAAAAATCGTCGGAGAACTTCAGCGACGCAGAGAACTTAGCTTTCGATTTCGTCGAAACAAAACCATCCAAGGGCCCGACTTTACCCGCTGTTAGGAGCGTTTCAAGCTCGTCCTGCGTCAGTTCTCTGCTTGCTACCTCCCGCCAGAACCCGAATCCACAGCCGCACTCGACCCGCTTGGGCGACAAATTGACAACCCCGGAACATTTCGGACATGCGCTCTTGAGCGCAACGTGCTCTGCGGGTGCCACTTCGAGGTAACGTTGCCGCACCCGCTCAACGATCTCGTGTGTTTGTTTGACAATCTCGGTCATGAAGGCCTGACGCGTGGCCTCGCCCTTTTCGATCTGCTTAAGCTTGAGCTCCCACTCACCCGTGAGCTCTGCGGATGTCAGCGCGGCGACGCCGTTTGCGCGAAGGAACGCGACCTGCTTCATCCCTTTAGCAGTCGGAACAAGATCGCTCTTATCTCGCGTCACGTAAGGGCGCTTGTCTGCCGACTCCTGCACCAAGCCTTCGATAATGTTCGCGCGTGTTGCTGGTGTCCCGATGCCCTTGCCAGCCATCGCTTCGCGCATCTCCACGTCGCCTACGGCTCGCCCACAGTTCTCCATGGCAGCAAGTAGCGTCGCTTCCGTATAGCGTGGTGGCGCCTTTGTTTTCTTCGAAACGACCTGCACACCGGCAACTAGGGGCTTTTCGTCGGGGAGGACCTTCGCGATACGAGCGTCCTCGTCCTCCTCCTCCTTGCCGTAAACCGCCTTCCAGCCCGGATCGATCATCACACTGCCGGTCGTCTTGAATGTTGACGTGCCGACGGAGGTGACACGAACCGTCTTTTCGATCTGAGCGTGAGGATAGAACGCTGCAATGAAACGCTTCGCCACGAGCTCGTAGATCTTCTCTTCTTCGGCGCTTAGGCCGTCGGGCGCTTCGGCTAGCGGGATAATGGCAAAGTGGTCACTGATTTTTGTGCTGTCGAATATCCGCTTGTTAAGCACAACGTAGCCTCGCTCCAACGCCGCACGAGAATGCTCGCCGAGCGTCCCCGGCCCCTTGATCGTGCCCATAATCTGCTTCGCCATGTCGAGATAGTCATCAGGCAGCGCCCGTGCATCGGTACGCGGGTAGCTCAGCACCTTGTGCTTCTCGTACAGGGCCTGGGCAATTCCCAAGGTGTGCTTCGCCGAGAATTTGTACTTCCGATTGGCCTCTCGTTGCAGCGTGGTCAGGTCAAACAAGGACTGCGGTGCCACTTTAACGGGCTCGACGGTTTCATTCACTGCCGTCGCGCGTGCGTCGCGACACACCCGCGCGATCTCCCCCGCGCGAGCCTCATCCCAAATTCGCTCAGGCCGTGCGTCACCACCGTCGGACTTCACCGTCGCATCGAACCACGTGCCTTTGTATGTACCGTTCTGGGCCTCAAACTCGGCCTCAACTTCCCAATACGCCTTCTCGACGAAATTGAGTCGTTCGTTTTCCCTATCGACGATGATTGCGAGAGTCGGGCCTTGCACTCGTCCGGTCGTGCTCTTGTCTCGGTCACCTCCAGACACTCGTTCGTGGAGCGCCGACAGTATCCTCGACCCGTTGATGCCGAACAGAAAGTCTGCCTCCGCGCGGCACTGCGCGGCGCTAAACAACCCTTGATAATCCGCACCAGGTCGTCGCGATTGAAACGCCTTCCGAATCGAATCCGGCGTCATTGATTGCAGCCACATCCGCTTCATCGGCTTCTTACACCCACCGACCGCATAGATGTAGCGGAAGATCAGCTCGCCCTCTCGCCCCGCATCACATGCGTTGACCACCTCGTCAATGTCGGTTCGCCCCATCAATTTCTTCAGCAGGGTCATCCGGCTGGCAGACTTTGCGATCGGCTTCAACTTGAATGGCGCCGGGATGACCGGGTAGCGCATAACATCGAACGTATTCTGTTCGTCCGATACACCGAGCTCGACCAGATGCCCTACTGCCGCGCCAATAACCACGTCGTCGCGCTCGTACCACGTGTCGTTTCCGCCTCCCGCCTTCGAGAAACCTCCCAAGGCCTTGGCGATGTCTCCGGCCACGCTCGGCTTTTCCGCAATCAGCAAGCTCTTGCCCATGTCCTTCACTCCTTGTTTGCGGCGGGTTTCGCCTTCGAAAAGATTCTTTCTTTCAATTTCATGGTCGCCCGAGTGAACCAGGTCCGACGAGCCTGCTGTTGGGCCATGTATCCGATGTGAAAGATGTACGCCTTAAGTTTCTTCACCGGATAGCTGCGACGCGTAAGCTTGTCTTCGTCAATGCGCTCGAACTCCCCGTCGCGCATCACTAGCCGCTCGTGCGTGAGCGAATAGACGATCATTCGAGAGTCCATCCAGGCGTCGGTTGTTATCGCAACGGCGAACCCGCCTGACATGGTGAACATGGACGCCGCGAAAGGCATTCGATACGCCTCGATCTCGCGCCCACCACGAGTAGCCCCTGCAACGACGTACACGTGCCCGTCACGAACAGACACATAGCGCGCGCCGATGAACGGGTAGTCGCTGAACTTCAGGCCCTTGACGACGTGCGACGGAGCAAAGGTGGATATTGCGAGCTCCAACTGTGACGCGGGCCGGACCTTCAGATCCGGATCACTCAGCGCCACGCCAATGCGAGCTCGAATCTCGTTGAAAACGGGCGCAATTTCGCCTTTAGCACTCACTCCCTCGTCCACCACGCGGCGCCCCACTTATCGCCCCGCCGTAGGCTTGATCGCGCCGCGCACAAAGCGCTCCCAACCATAGTCGAATGCGAAGAATGCGAACGTGAACAACACGAGCGCCACAGCGCCCGCGACATAGTGGTTCGTGCTTCGAAGGAACAATGCCGCGAATCCGCCTCCGCAAAGCACAACGGACAAAGCGAACCACAGCAGTCTGCGGACCATCAACTCGTTCTTCAGCATCATCCTCTCCCAGTCAGTTGTTCATACGAGTACGCATTCGCAGTCGTATCTACAAATCGTTGAAACTGCAATTCGGAAACCGCAGGGACCATCCCCAGAACGGCGTCCCGCGCTTTCCCGATAATGATCTCGGCCATCCCTCGACTCATCGAATCCGGGTTATACACTTCGTCGCGGTAAACAAAGAGGATGACGTCAGCGTCCTGCTCGATCGCTCCGGACTCACGCAAATCGGCCATCACAGGCCGCTTGTCCGCGCGCTTTTCGAGATCCCGTGAAAGCTGCGACAGCGCAACAACCGGGCACTGGAACTCCTTTGCGATGATCTTCAGGCCGCGCGTGATCTCGCTGACCTCCAGCGTTCGATTTGTCTCGGCGCGCCTCGAATCGCCGCTCATGAGCTGCAGGTAATCCACCACAATCGCCGTAACCTTCTTCTTCGTGCGCTGTTCGAGCTGCCGTAGCTTCGCGCGCATACGTGCGGGCGTGAGAAAGCCATCATCATCGATGTGCAACCTGCTGCGATACATACGCTCCCAAGCCAGGTTGACGCGCTCCCACTCTTGCTCGGTAAAGTCCCCTTGCTTCACCTTTTGATAGTCAACCGCCGTCATCGCCGACAGAGTGCGATTCCCTAGTTGAGCGCGGTCCATTTCCAGCGAAAACACCGCAACCAGGGGAACATCATCCGTGGTAACCGCCGTGCCACTTGCGATTGCCCCGATGGAGAGCGACTCCACGTTCTCGATTGCGTTTTCCAATGCGAAGTTCATCGCCAACACCGACTTGCCCATGCTCGGGCGACCGGCGATGATTATCAGCTGCCCGTTCTCTGCCGCGCCAAGCCGACTCGTGAGTCCGTCGAGGGGATACCTCGCCCCGATCGACGCACCCGCCTGAATCGCTTCCCAGCGCTCGGTCATTTCCAACTGCATCGCACCGGGACCGTCCAGCAGCCGCACATGAGATGCTTTTGCTTCAACGTTCAGCGTGATCGAATCAATATCGGCCAGGAGATCCTCTGCCGTCACGTCAGATCCGACGCGCAACGACTTATCCGCTATCTCACCAAGCCTCGCACGTAGCCGTCGCGCCACCGCCTTCTCTTTGATGGCAATGGCGTAGCTCGCGATATGGGCGATCGACACCGCCCCGCTCACCGCTAGTTGAAGCTCTGCGACGTATTCATCCTTCCAGGTCGCCGACGCTTTCAAGTACGTAGACACAGCGACGCTGGTTACGACGTCCCCTCGGGCCGTCAGCGCCGCGCACGCCTCAAACGTCAAACGGTGTGCCGCAGAACCGAAGTCATCCGCCGCAAGGTGCAGTGACACCTCTGAATATGCCTCGGCACCATCGGACGAGAGAAGCGCGCAAGTCACCGCTCGCTCCGCCTCCAACGCGATCAACGCTGTATCTTCTGAACTAGCCACGGTTCCCTCATTTAGTTCGCGCTCATGCGGTCGAACAAAAACATTTTCTTGAAGCGCACGCGCAGCGCAATGATACAAAAAAATATCTTTTAATGTACACTTCGCGTCACTGAATTCTATTTTTTGCAGATTATGTCACATTCCGAGGGGAAATCAGTTAGTAAGGCAACGTTTCAAGCCGGTGAGTCGCCCATCACGATTGAAGAGGTGATCATCGGCCTCGCACAGATTGGACGTAATCCATCTCTGCCTTGCGCCTATCGCGCTCTTTCTCTGCTGCGCCCGCATGATGCGCTTGATGTACAGCGCCGCGATGAAGTGCTCCGAGAGCAGTTGAGATCCCTCCCCAACGATCTGTAGCGAAAGAGGAACCATATGTGCCGCATTGAATTCCGTGCCCGACGGCCCTCTATGTAGATGTGACGGCGTGCGCCGCCTGCTAGTCGCGGCGGATCTCTAACCGATGTCCGAGTCGATCGGAGGTACCTTGAATTCAGTCACCACACAACAACAGGAACCGGAACCGGCAATCGCCTTGGTCAGGTTGCTTCAGCAACATCGGTTCGACCTCTCCACCGAAAAGCACCTCCAGGCTGAAATCGAGGACGTCCTGCTCAAGGCTGGAATCACGTTCGAACGGGAAAAGCGCCTTTCCGCCGGGGACATCCCCGACTTTTTGGTAGCGGGAGGCGTGGTCGTCGAGTGCAAAATCCGCGACAAATCGCGGAAGATCGAGGTGTTCAAGCAGCTTCAGCGCTATGCGCAACATCCTTCAGTCAGCGCCATAGTGCTCGCCTCGAATATGGCGATGGGGCTTCCACCAGACATAAACGGCAAACCAGTCTACGCGGCGTCTCTCAGCCGAGGATGGATCTGATGCGCACCTATGGCGCCATGCAGCTCATTGAGGGTGGTTCAGCGTGGGAAATGTCCAAACTTGAGCCCCACGTGGCAATCCGTCTCAAGCAGCTCTTCCCCCGCGTGCCGAAGAATTCAACCGGCCCGTTTAGGTTTCCACGCGACCTGATGCACGCAGCGGATTTGGACTGGTTCCTCACGCGATATCCGCTCGCCATGACAGCAGAAGATCGCGAAGCCCTGGATGGCGGGCGGCTCGCCTTCAATCTCCAGCAAGCTGAGATCGAGCGGATCCTGCTACCCAACTTCTCTCCCGCGCCATTCGTCGGCCTGCGCGACGGGCAGAACGTTCGGCACTACCAAATGCAGGCCGTCGAGTTGGTCCGGAGGCGATGCTCTTTGCTTCTCGGTGACGAAGGCGGACTCGGAAAGACGTACACGGCAGGGGCGTTTCTATGCGCAGAGCCCTGTGCGCTTCCTGCAGCAGTGGTCTGCGATCCGCCAATCATGGACGTGCTCGGCATCAAGGCAAGTGAGGCCCGCCAAATCGTTGATCCCCATGTGGGCGTACAGCGCACGGACAACGACACGTCGAATCTACGCAAGCTTGTAGAACGTTACCTTGAGAAAGGCAAGGCAGTCGCGCGCGGAGATCTAGCCAAAACCGTGGAGGCCACGCTCAACGAAGCCGAACAGCACGCGCTGTTCGAGTGAGGGGCGTTCTCCCCTGCAGCGCGTGGCCTCCGGGCCACTGATACCGATACGCGTGCGGGCTTGCGGAGCAAGCAAAGAATCAAAAAACGAACAAGAGACTTTTTCGAAGTTGTCGATGCCAAATCGGCATTGGAAAAACACGATGAAAAAGGAAAAAGAGCCGTTGCCGTTACCTTCGGCGACCTCGGACAAAGGCTCTTCCGCTGACGCTAACTAAAAGGCGCTGGCTACATCAGCTTGCAGGCCATTGAGCTCGTCAGCAATTGCGTCCAGACGCATCCTTAAGGCCGCATACTTCGGCGCCGACAGCAAATTCGACGCCAGAACCTGAGTCTTTAGACCACTCGCAGCCGTGAAAAGCACGTCCATTAACGCAACCATGTCCTCTGCGGGTGCAGGGGACCATTGAAGCTTATTCGTCGACATCACGTCGCTCCATTCTATTGAGATTTTTAGTATAGCTAGAGTTGAGCGCATGCCCGATGTAAGTTCTGACGATAATTGCAAACCGGCGGGTGATATCCATCGCTATTTGCGAATGGCGCCTGTCACCCTGAATTCGATTTCGAGATCCTTCAAACGGCGAAACTCGCCTTCGTTCGTTATCCGCCAGCCCTGCTCCCACGCTTCACGCAATGGCGACTCCAAGCCCGAAGGACATGCGGTAATGGGTAGGTCGGCACGCGCCGCTCGCTTGCCGTCCTCGATATAGGGCTGGTCGCGGAAGTTCTCGAACGTGAACAACCAATGAGTCGCTTCATCGCTGCCCGCAAAGTAGGGGCAGGCGTTCGCATCCATACCCTGTTCGACCGCAAGAACCGCTTCACCTTCAATGGCGTCCCAGTATTCCCCGGATTCAATGCCACGTGTCATTTCTCGCCCCGTAGAAGCCTTGTCGGCCATGAACTCAAGTGACCTGTCAGAGTGCGCGCGACTCGCAAATATCGAGGGATGTTCGCAAATTGCGTTGTTCGCTCTCAATTAACGATAGAACCTACACCCGAAATGACTATCGGGCCGTCGCGTGGTCTTCAAAAGCTCGCATGCTTCCGGATAGACGTTGCCTTACCTGCACCGATTGTGGCGACTTAATCTCGATCAAACCAAGGGAAGTATCCAGCCTCTCTCGCCATCCACGCGCCGAAGATCACCGAACCAAAGACACCGATTGCCCAACGAATGACGTCGCCTGGCCCGCCCGTTTCACACAGGACAAACGCGATCAATATCATGACCGGTGTCGCCCAAAGAAGCGTTACCGCGACACCTTGAGCAGCTGCCAGTAGTACGCCGTTCCCATTGGTTCCCATTCGCGTCATAAATCACCCCCATCAGTTCTCAACCTATCGGCGCGGCCGGTGGTACAGGGGCGCAGCAGTGCGTAGGATAACCCCCGTTTGCGTCTTCGAGCCGCGCGCCACTCGCGTATACCACTCCACACCATCCCCCCCACAACCGCCACGACTGGTGTCAAGCCGCCCAGGGAACATTGTCTGCAAGTAACGACTGAACATCCGGCTGGTGAATAACGGAGGTAAGTTCGGCATACACGTCGACACGATTCCGGTCACTACCTAGCTTGACCGAGCTCGCCTGCTGCGGGTCGACACCTTCGAGCACTACCTTAGCCGCTATCCGCAGTAGGCCTCGCCGTTCAAGTTCCCACACACTCCGCTTCAGATGACGCTCGACCGTCACGCTCAGTGCTTGAGTGAGTTCACTCACTCGAACAATCATCGGAAGTACTGTTTGAATTGGCTCGCGCATACCCGGCTCCAAGCTTAGTTCGAAGCCGAGGCGAAAGCTTGGCATTTCCGCATACGGAACACGGTGTGCGCACATCACCTCTTTACCATCACGAGTCTCAAACGACACGTCCGCAAGTCGGAACCATTGTCGCACCTCGTGTCTTCTAAGGCCCGTCCAATATTCTCCCCACGCATCCGCGCGACCCTCCAGGCGAATTTCAACATTCTGTTCGTCAGACATGGGGGCAACGTCGGCCCTCGGCTGCAGGTTGACCGCAAGTTGCCGTCCAACGATTCGCACACCTCCATCCCATGTGTGTTCAATCTCAATTCGGCCCATATCGTATCCTCTGACTGACGCGTGACAATTATATATCCCCAATGGGGATGCTCACGTTATTTTCATCGCAGGCTGTGGAAACGGCGGGCGCTCATTTGCTTAAAGAGCGTCCGCCATAAGGTAAATCAAGCGCATTTACAAGCTTAATTCCGCTTGACGCGCCTCTTCGCGGGACACATCAGCCGCTGAGCGCACCCAATGATGCTGGTCACGTCGCAGCGCATTCCGCGCATCCTCGTCGCACAGTGGAAAATGCGTAGCGGCCAACGCGGTACGTGCTCCTTTATCCAAGCTTGCCAAATCACTTGCATGGATGACGTCGCGTTCGCCAAGGATCTTCACTTCGACGGCACGCAATTCGTATAGCTGTTCGACAAGCTCGCCTGGCATCGCACCCTTTGTTGAGTACGAGCTGGCCATCAGCTCCGACGACAACACTCCCCGAGTGACAGCCTCATGAAGCGCCTCCGCATAGCGCTGTGCGGCAAGTCGCGTGTAAGACCGCTCATCGCCGTCGCGCCCGATCGCCCAAAACGCGTTCACGTCTGCCCCATCCACGAATATCCCAACGGCTCTTTCGTCGAATGTCCTCTCTCCATCATTCGTCAGGAGGGAGCACTCACCCTTGAGCGAGAGCAGGAACGGTAGCTCAGCTCCAGTACGCGTCGTGATCGGCGCGTCGTCGATTGTCGAGGACACTTCTGCGGGCGGTTGTTCGGCGAGGTCTCGTCGACGCGCCGCTACCATTTCCGCCGTTGGATCCTGCCCTTCCTCAACCAATGTCACCGCGATCTCTTCGTCAGATAGTTCTCGCGCAGGGTGTGCCACGCGAAGGGCGTCACTGGTTTCAGACACCGCCTGCTCGGCAGCATTCATCAAGCGATAATCGAGCGCCAAATCCACCAGGTAATCCGCAATCCCCTCCGCGTCCTTGGCAGCGCGGAAGATTTCGTTTTTATCCTCCCGCAACGATTTGACCCATGAGCCTTGATAAGCAGCGTGTCTCTCCGGATTAAAGGGCACACCGAGTTCGGCTGAAAGAAACAGGCTGGCCATCTGAGCTCGGAGCTCCTCTCGCGCATAGGAAGCGCTACCGAAGGACCCCGTCAGGTCTCTGTTCAGACGGCTCGAGTGACCGGTCCAATGCCCAAGCTCATGAAGCGCAACCTCGTAGTAGTCCAGCGGTGTGGGAAAAGCCTCGCGCGGCGGGAGATGAATACGATCCGCGCCAACCAGGTAGTAGGCCGAATCCACCTGGTCATGGTGGATACGCGCGCCGCTTCCAGCGATAATCCGCTCCGCCTCTAACACCGTGTCCCATCCGCTGCTGCGCGCCTGCGGCACATATTCCGGTATTCCATCCAACTGGGACGCGTGGAACACCGTCGCATAAAAGACCTTCGGTTTCTCCAAGCGAACAACGACCGTCTTTTCCTCCCGCGTTTCCGGGTCGACGACCTTGTCCTTGCGCTCGAACTGCCAGTATTCCACAGACGTCCCCCGCGAGCCCTTGCGCACCCGCCAACCCTTGTCGTTCGCCTGCTTAAGGGTGCACCAACGCGGGTCAGCAGAGCCCATCGCCTGTGCACGCACCATCAGGTATATTGCGTTCCCGCCGCGATACGCACGTCCGGTCGTGGCGTTGTGCGGCATTTGAAGAAACCTCCCCGCCGCGTCACCGCTCCACGGCTTCTGCCAGGGCGCCGCGCCTTGCTCAATCAAGGCTACGATTTCGTCAGTCAGATCTCGGCGAAAGTCTCTTTTTTCTTTCGCCGTATCGCCTTTTTTCGAGCCCTCGCGCGCCGGACGTTCAGCCCCTTGATGGTCGGCCCTCATAGCGCGTTCGCTCTCGTACGCCCTACGGAGTCGCTCATCGTCGAAGGGATTCTCCGGCGCCAAATCAACCGCAGCCAACGCTCGCGCAACCGCCATCGCAGCGCGCTGCTGGGGACCGAGAGTTCTTCCTGACAGGTCACCTTGACGGTCCATCCCGGAGTTCGCGAGCGCAATGACAGCCTGCAGGGCCATCTCATCGAGCGCACCAGGATCTGTCGTCAATACTTGAGTGACGGCATCCAGTCGCTCACCGAGTGCCAGCGCCTCGTTCGCCAGAATCGATTGGATGTCCATCTCTCACCTCGAAGCATGGTCGGCGCGCCCTTCCGACACCGATTGTTCACCCGCCCCAACCGGCTCGTAGTCCGCCGAGAGCTCATCGAGCGGCATATCCGCCTCATCCACGCTCACCTCACCGCCAACGCCCAACGAAAGCTTGGAAGCCCCGCTCGCGCGTTCCGTCCGAATGGTACTCATCTTGGATTCTCCTCATGGTTCTAGACGCGACAATCCCGCGCCATAGAGATCATGTTATAGAAACCGCAATATTTCGCAAAAATATCTAAATATTTGCTTAAACGCCTACAAACGGAGCAATCGCATATATGTTTTTCTTCTTTTTGTCGCCATTTTATTCAGATCATCCGAGGCCTTGTAGGTCAATACAATAAACTCCGTAACCAGTCCCGAGCACGGCCTTCTGCCAAACAGCATTGAAGGTCGGGGAACTTCTCGGTCTGGCCTTCCGCCGATGAGACTGCCTCACGCCAGGAAACACGAAATCTCCCGTTACGGAGTTCATTGTCCCGTAGTAACTGTTTGGAACCTGTGGAAGTGGTTAAATCGGCTCTCGATATCCGCAAATCGGACCGGCCAAGGCATTCGACCAAGACGTTGGAGGTGATGCCCCGAGTCGTGTTACTGGCGGCCGTCGACGTCGCCCCGACCTATCCGAGGGAGAAGATCCGAAATCGCTAGACGATGTAGCCGATGCGTGTCGTCGAGGACTAGAGCTCGATTCGGCAACACACTTCGACGCCGGGGTTCAAAAAAGAGGGAGAAAGAGAAAAAGAGCCCGAGCCTTATACGACTCCGAAACACGCCTACCCGAGACCAGACACTCCGCCCTGAACGGTACCAGCGGCATTAGGCCAAAAAATTCAAAAAGAGAAAAAAATGAGCCTTACCCGCCCTTTTCGGCTCCGCAGTTAACGCCGGTACGGATATCAGGACTCATCAGGACTAGACAGCGCGATTCCTCGGCCAGTCGGGATGTCGGGATGTCGGGAACACTTGCAGCCATGCTCATACGACGCTATGGCACGCACGTCAGACTCTTCGGCAGGCACGCGAATAAGCACTCCGTCACGAATGCACAGACAGCCGCTTTCATAGTACTCGCGCAGCCAGGCGAGCCGCTCGATGTCCTCTGCCGTGATCGCTTGACACCTATACATACGAACCTCGATGAGTGCACGCCACACGTCCAACTTGGCCGAAGCGGCATTGAGAAAAAATCGCGAAGCACAGAAACAGAGCCCTTCAAAGCCCTTCACGAGACCTGGCACAGCAGCCACGTGAACGACAATGACGTTGCACCGGCACCATCCATCAGCCTCTATTCGCGCGGCGCGCCGTCTCACACGTTGAGGTACTGCTTTCCACGCCACCCGCTGATTGCCCCCCTGAAAAATCCAAAAATCGAAAAAATGAGCTTTTCAGTCGAGCGCTGCGTGGAATCAGACGGCTCGGGGTGGTGGATCACCGATAAACTTGCGGCCTGGCTGCGTCTGCCCTCCGACGGGACGCTTCCACGATTGATCACGCGTAAATTTCTGCATGCCATCCAACATCGATTTATGTGCGATCAGCTCATCCATCCGCCGCGATGCCGCGTTATAAAGACGTGTTCGGAATGCGTCAACGAAATCTAGAAATCCTGGAGGAAAGTGATCATCAAACCTTGCTGCTCGTTGCCCGCCGAGCTCTGCCAGTATTGGTACCGTGAAGAAACCTTGATGCGGCACATACGGAGCAAGCGCAGCCTTCATCTGCTGGAACAGTCGGTTGAACCGCTCCAAGACCCGGGCCAAAATCTCCAAAGTGCACCACGCTTTCGGATCCAATAAAGATTCGTCCTTAAGGCGCTCGTACTCATAGACGACACGTTGGACGTGAGCAAGAAAGTCCTTGTGAGTCTGCACGTTGTAAACCTTGCTGGGCTCGAAATCCGGCAGGAGGCCAAAGTTGTATTCGAGATAACGTGCGTCGCTCAAAATCAGAAGACGCGTGCCGCGCGACGCGAAGCCGATCGGAATGCCGAAGGGCAGGCGCATTTCCTCAATGCCCGAGCATTCACCATTGTTGGCCTCGATGGCGGCTTCGCGCGTCGCGTGACCTACGACCGTGCATTGAACCGATGGAGCGCGCAGCGGAAGGCCATCGATGCCGATGGTCTGGCGGCGCACCGCATGCTCCACCCCTCGAACCGCGTCGAACATGTGACGATTGGCGAGAGCGCGAATACGCTCCACCTCTGCGGCAGAGAACGGGGGAAGGTCCCGATATTCTAAGAGGGTGTTGACCGAATCAGAAAACTGGGCGTGCATGGCCGCCGTCAGCGACCGATCCGACGGAGTCGAGTAATACACCCCTGGAGAGCCATCCGCAAAACGCTGCTGTTCTCGGATGAACGCCAACACAACCGGCATGTCGGCGAATGAGAAATCGCCCGAATGCACATCCGCCTCGGAAGCAGCAGCATAATCGGCCGTCTCAAGATTCGGAATGACTCGGCGCATGCGAGCCAACGAGGTGTCTAGATCGAGGCCATAAAAATGGAGCGCCTCCTGCGCACTGCGCTGTGCACGCAGCGCTCGCTCATACCCATCCCCGTCGGCAAGCGCGGCGTCGTACGCTCGAACCGCAGATATGGACGTTTCGTTGGGACAAAACGAGAAGCCTGCGCTTCTCATGACTGCATTTAGGTCACCGACGAGACCACTTCTTTCACTGAAAGCATTGCGATCGACAATCGAGATCTTCAGGAACCGCTTACCGACTGAGACGTTATCGACCAGCTGTACCGTGGCACCGAATCTAGAACAATCTGGCCACGTCAAATCCCCCCGCACCGACTTTGATGCCATGCTGCTTCACCCCGACAGAACATGCTGCAATCGTCATCAAACGGCCGTGGCTCCCCAAGCTCCCCGAATCTTTGTCCGGTAGAGAGAAAGTGCTTCCACGGCCCCTGTTTCATCGATGGGGATGCCATTGTGCACACCTGATATATAGTCCCCGCCCCGCGTCATTACAACCGACAGGCACGGCTCGGCTTCTGAACTCCGCCTAATTCGCACATAAAGGCAATCAGCCCCATCGACTCTTTCACTTTGAACTACGACGAGCACGTGTCTCTGATCGTCTTGCACATCGTGCTCGCCCGTACCGCTTAGAACCACCTCTCTCACCTTACTCAACGAATAAGGGAAAGACCATGCATTAACGACAGTACTCCAGAAAACTTTACCTCTAGATAGCTCGTCTATCGCTTTATACATGGTTATCCAGAGACATTCTCCGGTGAAGAGTCGGCGTTCTCCCGGCCCAGTAGCTTCGACAAAAGCGCTGAGATGATCTCCTTGAAGACTTCCGCCATAGCGCGCACTCGTTCGGCCAGCGTCTGCATGTACTCGCCCTCGTCCTTGCCCAACCCCGGCAAATCAGCAGTACCCGATTCAACGGCCTTCATCGATCCGACGACACGCTCACGGATGCTCTCGTCGCTATTCGCGAACTTCTCGCGCACGTCCTTGATCCGCTTTTCGAACGTGTCAGACTCGCGACGATATGCTTCGAATTCGTCAGGCCGCTCTTTCCACAGCGCAGTCATGACCTCGCGCAGCGGAGCCAGATCCGCGTCGTTGCGCATGCTGGTCACGATCTCCCCAACGGAGCAGCCTCGCTTCGATGCCTCCTTAGCGACGCCCTCTTCCCACAGCACGAAGCCATCCAAGCTGCGAAGGTCCGTTGCTGCCGCAAGGACCCCCTCGGCCGCCTTCTCGATTTGTTCGCATTTCCAATTACTGATCTTCTCGAGTGTGGCAACAGGAGCTCGCAAGCCCTCACCTCGCGTCGACGGCAAGTCGTTTCGCACCGTCGGTTCAGGAGCGCTCCGAAAACGCTGTTTCAGATGGCGGTGAGCCGAGGTGAGTCCCAGCAACGGGGCCGCGATAACGCCTGCAGCGGCCTGCCCGATAAGCTCGCCAACCGTTTGCGACACTGCTGGCACAGCAGCAGGACCTACCGCACGTGGCGCGGCCTGCCCCGACGCTGCGGCGTCGGCGGAAGCCGCCGTCACAACCGGTTGCGTGAGGCCTTTTACAAGATCGGCCATATCCTCGCTGGTAGCGATGCTGCCTTCGGGCGCGGACTGCATTACGCGGGCCGCCGCATCCGAGATCGGCAGTGCCACCGGTTCCGTCGTGTCTTCACGCGCGGCGCGCGGTGTCTGCACCTTACCGGCGGCAATATCGGCCAGCCCCTTCAACCCCTTGCGAGCTCGCTTACGCGCAGCGGGAGCCTTGGCGTCATCTTCCTCATCATCTTCGACCTCGGGTGGCTCGCGCTTCTCGTCAAGCACCTCCGAGCCTTCAGACGCGGCGAGATCTTCCGTCTTGTCGACCGGGACCGCAGACTCCCCCGTTTCGACAGGGGTACTGTCAGACGATTCTTTCGCAGTAGGCTTTGCGCTCCCGCCGCCGCCCGCTAGCGGTCGGTGCATTCTTTTCCCGCGATTAGCAGCTTCGAGCACCATCTCAGTTTCGGCCAGCTGATGCTCAATGAACTCGTCTCCAGCAGGGGCGGATGACAATGCTTTAAGTTTCATTCTGACCTCTTCTATTCCCATCAATTGGACACTTTCGATCCCGCCGCATTTCTCGACGCATCGCTATACGCTCTCGCCACGCGCGGAGCCAAATACTTGTTCGTTTTGTGAGCCGCAATCATCGCCTGAATTACCCCGATGCGGGCCTCACGTTCCGCCATTTGCTGCTGCAGCCAAAACTTCGCAGCACGGATTCTGGCAATTTCCACCAACAGGCCACGCTGGCTCAAATCCGTAAGCTTCTGCTCCCACTCGGTATCGAGTGAGCGGCGAAGCATTTCTGCATCGACAATCTGCGACTCGCTCATACCCTCGTAGGACTGATACGGCGGCAAATCGGGAAATCCGTAACGCTCCCGGTCCGAGACACTCGGCTGTGTTTTCGACGCCTCATAGATCTGATCGCCAGAACTCGGAACGGTTTCACTCGCTGCCGCCCCGCTATTGCTCACCGGCGCTGGCGCTGCACCACCGGTACCCTGAGTTACAGGCCCAGCTCCGGGTGCGAACGGGTACGTTTTGCACATGTATTCCAGCGCATTACGCATGTAGCGGCTGCGTGTCTTGTCAGTGCCGTCGTTCGTCTCACGCAGCTTGGTGCCGCCATAGTTCGTCACGTACTCAAGATGCAGGTGAATAGGCAGGTCGAAACGGTCCATATGACTTCCCGTCCCTCCCGCGACACCGACGATGTCACCTACGGCAACTTCAGTACCGCCAACCGCCGCGCCGCTCGACTCCCTAAAGCCGACCGCCGCCCCGGATTTCAAGGCTGGCGTGACAGAGGCTAAGTGATTATACGTAACGATGTCGCCATTAGAGCGACGCAACGCCACCCGATTCCCATACCCACTACCCCAGAAACCTGCACCTATAACGGTCCCATTGTCGACCGCCTTTAATTCGGCACCAACCCCCGGTTTCTGAGGGTTCCTTGCCTGAAAATCCACCCCCCAATGCACACGGGGACTGGAATACTGCTCCAGCATCCGGGTCTTCCCGAACGTACTGGTGACCATATTCGACGGGATATTCACCGGATCCGCCAAGCACTGCGCCGCAGCATGCCCCGGCAGTATCACGGCAGCAACGGCCATTATCGCGAGGCGAGAATGGCGGATCATTGCCCCACCTTTGCGCGCGCATCAGCATTGCGTACGGCTGCGTCGGCCGAACCGCTTCCGTCGCTTGCCAGCAGCGCCAGGCGGCTCGCAATCAGGGCTTCCTCGCGTTCTCCCGCCTGATATCGCAGATACTGAACGTACAGGTCCGTCGCCCCCATCTTGGCCAGCTCAACCAGCAGTCCTCGCTGGCTCTGCGATGCAAGCGTCTGGGCCCAACCATCATAGTTGGCGCCCCCGGCATACGTGCCGATTTTACTCGACAGTGCATCCATGACACTCTGCGTGTCACCCCCATGGCCACCGCGACTGGCAGTCCAAGACTGGATCGTTTTCAACGAAGCCTGCGAGACGGACGCGATCGCATCTTTGCTCCGCTTTTGCTCCATGTAGGCTTGGCCGACCGGAGTCCTCGCCGTCGCCGCACTGATCGCGACATCCGGCAGTCCGTACAGGTGATTCAGTAGTTGTGACTTCGCAGCGTCCTCGGCCGACCCGGAGGCGTACGACGTGAAGAAGTTCGTCGCATCAACATCCTTGCCTGCCATCGTCCCCGGTGCCTGGCAAAGGCCCGCCTTCGCTTCATCTGCCGTGCAATACGTGCCGCTCGCCGAGCGCAGACGATCAGCAATCGTACTGCCCTGGTTTGCGACGAAGCGCCCCGGCGCAGCATCGACTTCGCGAATGACCTTGTCTTGCATGTCGCTGGCAGCTTCTCCAATAGCCACGGCGATATTCTTGCTCCGGGTGAGCTCGCCACATGGGTCATAGCCTTGCCCAGTGGCGGGGTCGTAATCCGCAAGGGTCTTCATCAATGCCTTTCGACTGGATATCTCGACGGCCAAGTTGGCACTGGCTTGCTTTGCGCTGCGCACCATTGCATTCGAGTTTTCCGCCGACGTCTTAATCTGCGACGTGGCGACCTTGATAGCGCTGACCATCGTTTCGAGGTTAATCGTACGCGCTATGCCGACGGCCGTCGTCATGGCCGCGATTGACGCCCCCACGGTAGTGCCCGCAGCCGTCATCCCTGCCTGCCATACGGAGTCGGCAACTGCAGGACAGCCCGCCGCAACGGTGACGCCCGTCACCGAAAACAAGGTCGTGCACACCACTGCCTTTCGCAAACGTGTCGTCATTGCGTCACCAGCCCAGCAGATTGGGACGCCAGCGCCTTTGCAGCCGCGTCCCGCGTCTTCTTACCGTTGATGCGGTCGTTCTCAAGCGCCAGCTCCACCGCCTCATTGGCCTCACGGCGAAGATCTTGGCGCAATTGCCGCTCCGCGACCTTCAGGGTGAGACCCTGGATCTTCACCATATCAACCAAGACACCACGCTCGGACTGCGATGCTTGATCCCGTGCCCAGTTTTCTGCTTCCTTGGTGCCGAAGTACTGCCCCACACGCTCGCGCATGAACGAATCGAACCCTTCCGCGTCGGCCTGTGCTGCCTTAAGCGAATACGCAGGAAATGCGAGGTATGCGTCGCGCTGCTTCTTCTGCAGCACATACGCAGCCCCCGTCGCCGTAGCTGCTTGCCCAGCGGGAATCGGCGCGTCGGGCAGACCGATGATGTTGTTGATCACCGCGTTCTTCGCTGCCACCACATTGGCACTCGTGTCAGTGCTGAAGATCAACGATGCGTTCGTGTCCCCGCCTGGGATCGCCCCAACGCTCGTACAAATGCCCGCATCAACGTCTGCCTGAGTGCAAAAGAGTGCCTTGTGTACCTTGTCGCGCTGCACGAGCACGTCTCCCGGCAACGCATACTTCCCACCTCCCGCCTGAATCTCAGTCGCGACACGACTCCCGATCGTGCGGCGTGCGGTGATTTCCGCCAAAGCAAACTGCTTCGTCGCGGTCAACTGCTTGCACGGGTCATACCCCTGCGAGGTGTAGTCCTCGATCGTCTTGTCGATCAATTCTTTGTTGGCGATATCGGTTGCCACAGAGGCACCTGCTTGCTCGGCCTGGAGCATCTGAGCATCTTGTTCATCAGCCGAAACCTTCACCTGCTTTGTCAACGCAGCGATCGAGCTGATGATGTATCGTGTTTCGATCGTGTCCTGCGCAATAAGCGTCGCGCCTGCCGCAGCCACGGATGCCGTGAGTGTTGCGGCCATCGCTCCAGCCGCACTGGTAACCAGCGCCTCGGTTCCACCGCACGACGCCCATGCTACCCCTGCACTCAAGGACACCAACGTCGCGCCGACGCAGGTCTTCTTTAACGCGCTTTTCAGTCGCTCACTCATTGCGTTGATCCTTCACCGGATTTCTGCGCGGAACGCGCTTCTGTGAACCGCATGAATGAGAATCGGGACATCGACATAAGCGCCTCTTGCTCACGAAGCGCATGACGAGCGCCGTTGCACGCTGCGGAGTCGCAGGCCACCGATTTTTCGGGCACGACCATGGGCGCCACTCGCTTTGAGAAGTCCGTCGCCGCTTCGACCTGGTCCCAGCCGTAGGTCCGCCCAGGCTGAAGGTGCATCGAAAAGTCCTGGTCACCCGCCTGCATTCCGTTCGCATTCAACGTGCAATAGCCCAGCTGCGCCTCCGAAACACTGCAGTACCTCGCCGAATGACGGCTCGCTCGCTGCTCGACAGTCGCAGCAAACGGAAACTGCGTGACTTGCGTCTTTCCACCAAGAGCCCCAGACACCCCGCCTGCGCTTGCTGTGCCATCCGCCGAAACGATATAGAGACGCGACAGCGCGGTTTGTGCATGCTTGCCCGTAGCCAAGACCGTCCCCCCCATAATCGACGCCATGCCGACCTGATAGCAGCCGTCGACGAGTTGTCCGGTCGCGCCATACTGGTCCACTGCGTCGCTAAGCTTTTCACGCATGAATGCGTCGATTGAGCTCGAAGAGAACGCCTGCTGAGACTGCATCGCGGACTGCCCGCGTTGATCTGCGGCCAACCTCACTTGCGCGGTCAGCACCTTAAAAGACGAGACAACGTGCTGCGTCGCGAGCGCTTCCGTCAGTTGCGCCTTAGCGACGCACGGCGCGCAGACCAAGAGGGCAAGAAACAGTCTTTTCCACACGTCAGTTACTCCCGAACAGCTTGCTGCCCATCGAGGAAACTTCGCTTACGGCACTCTTTGCCGGGGCAGTGACGGCCTGCGTCGCGTTGCTCACAGCAGTGTCCGCCGCACTTGTCGCGGTGTTCACGGCTTGGGTCGCCCCGGAGACTGTCGTTCCGACCGTGTTGTTTGCTGCATTCGTCAGGCCCGCCAACGGATCAATCACGGTTTTTGTACCCGGGGGGGCCGCGTAACTCGTGCCGTAGGTATTCAGCGAGACTCCCACGGCTTTGCCGAGTGAACTGTCCAGATAATTCACGGCGGAGGCACCTCCGCCGTTGATGAGACCTGCGGCGTAGTTGTACTTGCCGATAAAGTCGGACAGCGAATTTCGCGCTGCCGTACAGGCCGCTTGCACCGCCATCTGCGTGACCTGCTTG
The DNA here is from genome assembly GCF_001721285.1 of Pandoraea sp. ISTKB. Taxonomy (NCBI): domain Bacteria; kingdom Pseudomonadati; phylum Pseudomonadota; class Betaproteobacteria; order Burkholderiales; family Burkholderiaceae; genus Pandoraea; species Pandoraea sp. ISTKB. Next base: position 102,743 of record NZ_MAOS01000020.1, on the reverse strand, counting down.
ACCGCCGACGAAATCCAATTCATCGGATCGGGAATCAAGTTCGACAAGTCGATGCTCGATAGCGCACCAATACAGCTTGATACGCCGCCCACGGTGAAGTACTTCGAGGGATCCGGCTGAGTTACACCGACCATCTGAATCCGCCGATTCAAGGCGTCCTGCGCCGCTTGCGCAATGACGCAGTCCGTCGTTGTTGATGTGCCGCTTGTGCTTTGCTGCGCCCATACGGCAATACCAGTGGAAATTGCCGCGCCAGCGCTCATAAGCAGCACACCCTTGACGAGTGGCCGCGCCTTCTGGCGCACAAGGCGCCCTCCGAGAGTGGTGATGTTCATGATGTCGGTTGAAGAATAGAAAGCACGTACTCGACGTTTTCCTTACTGCAGATGCGGTTGAGCAATGTCGTGCGCATCAGTACTTCAAGCCGCTTCAAAAACAAATCGGCGTTCGGATCGTTGAGTCGCTGCGAATGACAAAACGCTACCAACTGCTGAAAGAAGCCTGGCTGACACGATTGCAGGAATTCAACGGTGTACGTCTGCTGTGCGATGTCAAGCCATGACAAGATCTGCACAAAGGCAGGGTTATCCGGCGGAATCGAGTTACGGTGATTGTCGATAACGGCATCAAGCCGCTCTAAACGCGCCTTCACCTCGTCCGCCATCTTCTGCCCTTCCGCCTCCAGACGCCTCAACACCCAGTACTCGACCTTCGTGAAGAACGCCATTTGGTGGAGAGTCGTGCCGGTCTTATCCTTCGCGTTCATGTGCGCGGCGACATGCCCAGGATCGGACACTCGAAACGCAGGCCCTCGCCGAGCCTTACCATGATCCTCGGGGGGATTATTCGACAAAATTGCCTCGCACAATCACAGAATTAAGTGTATTTTATTCTAAAAGGAACGAAGAAAAAACATTTTATTGGTACATATATGATCGTTTTAAGCTGGCAAAACAAGCGTGTGCGGCTACTCGGCATGTTGGGGGCGATTGACTCTCAAATTGCACCTCGTACGCGTGATCTGGCGCAAAGCTGGATGGACAGATATCGCCTCTCTCCGCACACAGTTTCCGAACAACGCCCGACGAATGGTACGTCGGCTGCGCCCGCGCCAGCGACAGCCGACGTACCCGATTACCTCCGCTAAGCTCCCAGAAAAAAGGGCCGTCCGAGTCTTTGCACCGGATGGCCCTTTTCCATGCACGCCGTGCTACCGCAGGGTTAGAACGGTTCCGGCGACATCTCGGAGGCCACGTTCGCCGCCTGTTGAGCGCCGAGCAGTTCGTCCGCAGGATCTTGCGCCGCTTCGCTCGTGGCGGCGACTTCGGCTACCACCGTCTTGGCAAAGCCGTTGCTGTTCGCGGTCACCAGGCTGAAGACGGACTGCTTCGGCTGCTCCTGCTCAGCCTCGTTTGCCTTGATGAAATACTGGTAGCCGTTCTGACCTTCCTTCCTGGTCACGTAGATATCCTTGTACCAGTGCACCTTCTGTTCTTCGCGCGTGCCGTCAGGTTGCGGAAACCACTGCGACCCGGTGTAAAAGTTGATCGGGCTCTTGGGGTTGGCCGCCGACGCAATCAGACTGGCGCGCGTTGCCGGACCGGCGTTGATGCGCTCGCCCGGAATAACTTCGGCACGAATCGAGCCGTCCTTGATCGCATCCACGATCGAATGCAGGTCCTGACGCATGTCCGGCGAGGCCGTCGAATAATCCGGATACCCTTCGTCGCCATTCAAACCGGCGATGACAGCGCGCATGATCATCGAGTGACGGTCTTCGGTCGCCGGATCCACAATGCGCTCCAGCGTCTGTTGCGCATTGCCGATCGTATATACGTCTCTCACCGTGCCGGTGTCCGGATCTTTGACCGAATCCTTGATCGTCGCGGCGGACACGCGCGTTTCCGGTAGGCCGGTGACAACGTTGTTGTTCGCGTCGAGCAAGCGCAGGAGAACGAAAGGCTTACGCTGAACGCCATCCTTCTCGTTTTCAAACGCTGCGTGCAACGTATCGACCGCGTTGTCCGGTGTGAGCACAGTCGCCGCTTTCGGATCGATGGCATCGACGTAAGCGTACGACGATCCCTGCACCGTACCGGCGCTCAGGTGCCCTCGCACCTTTTCACACGCAGCACCGGGCTCCGCAGCCAGCGTTTCGACCCAGTGCGCCATGTGCAGGCCATCGTCGCCCGGGGACGGAAGCACCTTGGTGAACATAAGCAAACCACCGACATCGCAGAACACTTTCTGCCCCTTGGTGGCAACTTCCTGCGGGCGCGGGCGGTGAGCTGCGTCGGTACCCACATAGGCCTGATGGACGCGTTTGCGAGCGTCGTCGAGCGACTCGTTGGCTCGCACGTTCACCACGGTACCTTCGTCGACCGTCATCATGCGAACGCGAACCGGCTCATTGGTTTCGATGTTCACGCCCTCGAAAATCCCCGGCTTGTTGTGCTCGATGACGACCTCGTTCAAGCGCATGACGAGCGTTTTCGGTTCGACTTTCTTGGCGCCCGCGCTCTGCTTACGCGCGCCCCCGCCATTGAGACTATTGAATTGCATAGCTGGCTCCTGAGAGTGTTTGATCGCATATTCGATCGCCAAATAGTGCTTTTGCATCAAGTGAGTCAGCGATCTAAATGTCTTTTTAGCACCAGCCATGACGCCAATCAAATTTATTTGCCTTATATTGGCTTATTTATGTGGTTTTGCTCTTTTATGGTGTCATTTTCATAACTTATTTTGGCACCATATGAGAACAATCAATCGGGTTCAGTTTGAGGAGGAACACGTTTCGCGGCGCGCGATGGCTTGGCCGTTGGAGCGTTCGCTTCGCACCACGCTTGAAAATTCGCAACCAGCGGTCCGACATCTACGTCCGCGACGTGCTCGCCAAAAACTTCCTTGCGAAGGAAGTCACTGAAAGCAAGAGCCGCTAGACCGTCGCGCCCCGCTTTACGCTCTTTCACACCGTTCACGCGATAGCCAATGCTCGCGCGCTCATCCGCTACCACTTGAATGTCCACAAAGGGGACCGCAAACTCCCTAAGAAATTCGTGCGCCATCCATATGAGTGCCCCAAGGTAGCCATCCGGCGCCGCCAGGTCGCGCGGCCCAATGAATGTGCCGTCCATTTGGAGGGCTCCACCACGGGTAACGTATGCGGCACTCGCCGCATACGTGAGCTTCGACAGGCTATTGATGAAGTCGTCCATGGGGCGCCTCGGAGTGAATTTTCTATTTTTATTTTACATCACCACGAATCAAAACCGCCTCATATTCGGCAATTTCGGTCAAATATCAGGACTTTGTTACATCGCGAGACTATTTTTCTTACCCTCGCAACGCCCGCGCCGCGAGTTCTCGCCCACGCTTTACGCGCTCCGTTGCCGCAATCCCATGGCGCTCCAACTCAAGCGGATCTGCGACTTCCTGCGTCAGACCAACATGCAGGGCGCGCGCGATCGTCAAAACGTCCAGGTTACGGGCATTCAACGCTACCCATGCCTGCACCAGGCCACGGCGCTGCGACTCCGGAGCGGTGCCGAGCCATGACTCGAGCGGCCCCAGGGAGCGCGCATTCAACTCCGCATAGATCGGCTTCGGCAGCTCTGTATCCGAGATGAGATCGAAATAGCCGACGCCGGTATCATCAACGAGCACAATTTTCCGCCCCCCCAAGGCAACGTCGTCTACTTCAATGATTTCTCCCGGCGTGCACCGCTCGATTGCCATGATCGTCCCCTAGTCAAAAGTTATGTTCACTCGATGGCGCCGCGTCATGTCGATCTTCATGCCGTTTCGCCGATGCCATTCGCAATACAGGTCCTATCAAGCCGTGATCAGTGAGGATTGCCTTCGCGCGAACATGCGGCAGTGACTCGCCAGCAGCAAAACCCAACTCCATCCGACGCGAAGTTTCGGCAGTGAACCCGATTTGTTTTGCCCTATCGGCGCAAGCCAGCCCTTTCGGGGTGAGGCCCATCTCATAACCTTCTCGAGCAATCATTCCGCGCGATAAAAGCTTGTCGACATGCGTGACGATGGTACTCGGTCGCCCCATTCCCTTCTCTGCCAGATACGCGAGTAAAGCGACGTCGGTTGGAAGCGGATGATACCCGGGTTCGCTTCGGCTCCGGCGCCACGGCGCTCGTGCGCAGGACACCTCATTCTCAAGCACGACGTCACGCCCGAGCGCGGACACCTCGACTCTGCGAAGCGTGCGCTCCTGGCCCGATTCGAGAAGGTTCCGACCAATCAAAACCGCCACACCTTCGCTTCGCCCCATCATCGACAGCGGCCGTCCCAGCAGTAAATCATCCAAGCCCGGACGTGGACTCTCGTGCGCACCATCCTCGCCCCCGGAATCATCGCGGGCCTTTAGCAACGCTGGCGAAAACCCACATCGATTTCTTTCGGCCAGTCGATACGCCAGCTCCACAGCATCCTGAGACACGCTCCTGGAACGCACACGCGGATAGCTTACGTAGCCTTCTTCGTAGGCGGTCTGAAACGCATCAGCTGCTTGACGTATCTCGAGATGCATGCGAAGTGCGATTTCTGCCACTACATCCTCGTAGTTCCAACGTTGAGCAACGGGAACCACCACTTCCTGCATTCCCGTAAATTCCACTTCGCCCTTGGCTAGAGCGTCAACTAGGCGCCCACCAAACTCGAAATCCTCGTTGCTGCGCACGGGCAGATCGCACCGATAGATACCGCCGTCGGAACCCTCCAGTTCAACGCCGAACGAGCCCACCGTCGGAGGCGACTCTGCAATCGAAATCAGCGCACTGCTCTGCACTCTTCCGACCGGCAGAGCATGCACCGCTCCTACGGACGCAAATGTCGCGCCAATTGCGCGATCAACGATTCGTCGGCACTCACCGGCGCACGCGTTAGCGGCGAAGCCGTCGCGTGTCGCTTCAAGAAAAGACTGTTTTATCTCTTGGGAGGTGATGGCGCGAAGCCGCACGCGCTGTAAGCGATCATTCCGGGACTCGAGCAATCTCGCCACGTCGTGAGCAATGACGTCGCCTTCTTGGTCGTCGTCAGTCGCGACAAAAATCCGGTCCGCGCGAGCCGCCGACGACCGGATCTTGTCGAGTAACTCCCGTCGATCGGTGCGGAAACGATAGTCAGTTTCTCGGAGATCCGATGTCAGCGCGATCGGGGATAGCTTTGCGGGATTGTCAGCGATGTGACCGGCAGTTGCGATCACATCAGCGTTGATACCTGCCTCGCGCAGCAAGGCCTCCATGCGACGCACCTTGCCAGTTGCTTCCACAATTACAAGGTCGCGCATAGCAGGCCATTCACTACGCGTCTTTCTTCACGACCTTACCAGCTCGAACTTTAGTGCTCGCAGCAGGAGGCAGCGGACGCTTGTTCATCGCGTAGTAAAAGTCCCGAATCATCTGATTGACCATCTGGCTCGTCGTGCGCGCGTGCATCCTCGGTCCTTGCGAGCGACGCGACTCGGCTTCAACGTACTCCATAACATCGGAGTCCAGAGTCACCCGACCCGTAGTGGTCTGACGCTTACGAGCCTGATCGAAGATCCCAAGTTCGCGCGCCCGCTGGCGAATCCGCGTGTACTCGTGGTCCTTCACCTTGTGCTCGTCGCGCAGCACGTCACGCGCTTCACCGATCGTCATTTCGCGCCCGTTGACGAGGTCAACAAACAAGTATGCGAGTTCCGTATCTCGATAAATGCGACTCAACCGATTCTCGGCCGCGTCAATGCGACGCGAATGTACCTTGCGCGGCTTGTATGCGGCCGAAAGCTGATACTCAATATGCTTAGCCGATTCGAGATCGTTGATATAGACCTCAACCGGCTGGGCTTCCCCGACTTCGACTCCAGCCCACTCATTCCCGGGAAGGAATTCAAGCAGCCCTCCCTTGTCGCGGATCCGCAAGCTGAACATCTTGATCAAGAAAACAAAATCGCGTTCCGGGATCTTGAAGCCCTGTTCAGCCGCGCGCGCGCGCAAGAACGCCAAAGAGCCCATCACTGGCGTGGGCATGCGGTCGACCACGTAGTCGACGTCGATCATCAGGCGCGCAACCCGCCTCACCGACTCAGCCGATGAATGCTCAAGAAACGGGAAATTCCTCTCGGCATGCGTGATCATCCCGCTCAAGTGGAGGTCGTCGAGATCCTTGTACTTACTGATAGGGGTCGGCATCCTGAGTCGCAAGAGAAATGAGATTATTTTTTTGTATTCTACATGAACTGAAAACAAGAGGAAATTGTTGTCAATCCAAGATCTAAGGGATCTTATACTCCGGAATCAACAACTGAATCTCGGAATCGAGCCGAAATAGTGCATTTCTGGGGGAAGCCCCCTGCCAAATTAACGTCTCAAAAATACGACGAAGCGCCTTCGCGGTTTGGGGCAATTTCCACTCCGGGAGCCCCTCAATCCGATGAATCTCAACGGCACGCGCCAATAGCGGAGTCCGCCGCCAGCTCAGCTCCTGCGACGTGCTGACGTATGAGAGCCTCACTTCAAGCGGCCCCGGCATTTCCCTATCGCACACCGACCAGACAACCCGTATTAGCCTTCCCCGGATCCAGACCCATCGCGCGCATCGTAGACATCGTCACGCTGTTACCCTGCAAAAGGCCTTGCGACGGGTCTCCCTTCGCCACAGCTTCTTTGATCTGTTGCTCGATGCGTGCCGTCAAATTCGGGTCTCCCGCCATCGACAAGGCCGGGTCTGCCGGTTTGTGAAGCATTCCGTATCCGGCCATCGCCAGCGCTGCCGTGCACACAATTGTGCCGAATGCAATCTTTCCGGGCGTGAGAAATTGCTTCGACTTCTCGTCGCCGGAGGCCGTCTGGAGCATCGCCTGAAATAGTGCCGCCTCGAAGGCTTCGGAGTACTCTGCCTCTGCCCCCTCCCTAGGCTTTTCGATCCGCGCGATCTGCAGGTCCTTCGAGTCCCGTGTGCCAGTCACGCAGAGAGAAACGTTCGAAGGTCCTTCCACCGGCTTGACGAAGATCAACCGGAGATCCTCCGCGTTGGCCGCTTCCGCCTTAACAATCTGGCGCGCTGTTACGCGGTCGCCTTGATCCGCTGTCGCCAAGCGCACGGTGAGCACTACGCCACGACGCTTGCGGACCAACAGGCAATCAAACTCGATCTTCGAGCTGCTATTCGTGCTCATTTCGACATGTCCTTCAAAATGCGAGAGAGAAGTTCGCGGTCATCGATGCTACCGACCATCTGAGGCGCACCATCCGGCGTCTGGAAGAACGCGACGGGAACGCCAGCAGGCCCCGCCGCAGAATTCCGATCGAATGCGGCCCAAAAATAGCCTTCGTTTTGAGCAATGGCATCTGTCGTCTTCTTATCGACTCGCGACGGGGACCTGAAGCCACCCGTCTCGATCCGAGCCATCGCGGCAACCGGGTTTGAATCCTGCATAATGTCGGCCACCATCAGCTTGCCGTCCGCCCCCGGTCCCAAGACCGTTACCGGCAACCACTTGATCGTGCCGCCCTTCTTCACAAACTCACGCGTCATCGAATAGACGTTCTTGCAGTGCGGACAACGCGGATCGAAGAAGATATAGAGCGTGCCAGCGGGCCCAGCTGTGCCTTCCTTCACACCAGGCAAGACATCGATGCCGCGAATCGCGTCTGATACCTTCCCCACCTTTGCTCGAACGGGTCCGTCCATTGGAATGACCCCCGACGGATTCGGTTTGACGACGGCGGCGACTTGCTGCGGCACCTGCGCCGACTTGAGGACCTCGTCGGTCATGAACTGATCAGACAAGTTTTTCCCCGACTTCGCGTCCCAGAGCACGCCCGAAATCATGACGTCGTCGCGAGGTGTGGTGTACATGACGGTTTGCACACCGTTGCGAGAAATGGTCCAAGCGGTGAGCCCCCCTGGCCCACTCTGCCTCTTAAGAACCTGAATCCCATTTGCGGCAAAGTATGCCGGGGCGACGGGCTCCAACTGCTTAGCAACGGGGCGCGACTCTAACGTGGGCTCGGCACGTGCCACAGGCACGCACGCAAAGGGCACCAGCCCGCACAACACCACGAACGCAAAAAAGCGATTGTTCAAAATTGATACCCCTCAATACGATAGTGAAGTCGAAGAAATGACGCCCATTGTTCTGCGAGCGGGCGAATCTTTTCCTGATAAATTTGATTTAATCGCGGCGTCTTAGAGTGGTAGTTCGCCACGCATGTCCAGTAGTCCGCGCGACACTCCTGCAGACGTCGACGCAATAGATACGCGGCGAACGCATAGTTGTAGCAACCGTCAAACATCAACGCTTGCACGAACTGCCCCGCCTCGACACCGGTTTTCGCCGCCTCCCGCACGTGTACGGTGTTTATGCCGGTTCGACCAAGGTCATACGATCCATCCTTGTTCTTAAGCGCCGTGCCTTCCGTTCCGGCTTCGTGTTGGCCTATCGCAAGCAGTACGTCTGCAGGAACATGTTCGCGCACTGCCGCTTGAATGACACATTCGAGCGTCGCGGGTCGATACATCTCCACTTCGAAGTTCATGCCTCGGCCCAGTGCTCGTACAAGCTTCGCTCGCGCTCACTGCACGTCGCCAGATCCAGTAGCGACTTCCGCTCGAAGATTAGAAGGGCGTAAACTTCGGCCATTACGCTCAGGTCCGGTCCCAGCGAGTACTCCACAGGGGGACTTGCCTCGCGACATCGGCGAATAGCCGCCTCAACGTCTTCCATCGTGAGCACATTGGTCATGTCACTCTCCAAGTTCCCCGAAAAAGAACTTGCGCATGAGAAGGCCCCGATACTGATCGCAGACCTTCGCCGTGGGTACTGCGACGCTCTCCATACGAGAGACCATCGTGCGCGAAATCCCCCACTCAATAGCGAGGTCGGACTGGGTCATGCCAACGAGCGAGCGAATTTCGGTAAGCTCCTTGCCCGAAAATGCCACCCCTCCGAACCGACGAAGAACCGCTTCAGCCTTATCGCTCAGCTCCCGACTCATACAATCCAAGCCCCCTTCTTGAACCACTCCTTGAAAGCCCCCGGCGCAAATAGGCGGTCCTCGCGGATCTGCCAAAACCGATAGCTGGCCAAAAATGCACGGACGAGGACAAACATTCCTAACAACGCCGCAGAGCCGAAATACCGGTTGCCATTGAACAAAAGCGCGAGCGACAAGAGGACGCACAGGAGCGAAGCGAACAGGTATATCCGGCTCCACCACTTGTATCGGCGAAGCAACTTCTCACGCACGCCCTGCTCATTAAGCGCGCTCAACGTCTGCCTACGGCGAACGCTGAGCGTCTCGCTCACGGCTTCGCTATCGGTGAATTCGTAGAAGTCGCACATGTTGCAGCCTTGCGCGAAGTAAGTCGTTCCCTCGACCACCTCGGAAAACTCGTAAAGGCGTCCGCGCCCGCAACGAGGGCAGCTGCGTGAGCGCAGTGCGTTCCAATTCCCGCGCACCACGGCAAAACCAGCCTTGATGGGCGTCATGCCCACGACTCCGGCGGCCACCCAAGCCATGCCCCTTCCAGTTGCGCTGAAGAACCCCATGGTCAGCTGCGTGCCGCGAACTGCTTGATCGAAGCGAGAAGCACTTCGTCGTCCGATCGCAATTGCACGCCGTCGACGAAAATCTCCTGAATCGCAAAGTCGACGATCACCTCATAGACGAGGACCGAATCGGTAGATTCCATGCTCGTGAGCCGATCCGTTTCGATGATCGACAAACGCAGTTGCTCCTTTGAAAGTTGCACCTGCGCGACCGCCTCGACAAGCGTTCCATATGCAATCGGCCACTCCGCGCTAAGTCCTGCGGCATCCGAAGCGCAGTCCCAAACCCAAGCGCGCACCTCCTCATTAGGGATGTGCGATGCGTAGTTGCGGATGAACTCCTCAGGGTTAGCAAACGGCATGGACTCTCCTCTATGACGCTCTGATTATATTGATTTTGCAATTTTGATCAAGAAATAACGCAAAAACATACTTTTTTTTGATCTACAAGTAATTTGGCGGATTTGCGGCTGCAGCGCTCTCCAAGTCCTCAATCGTTGCGTCCCAGTCCTCGAGCGTCGCAGGTTCTGGTATCGCCCCGTCTGCATAGGCGGTACGTCGCTCAAGCTCACGCACTGTCTCACGTGCACCAGCTTTAACGCTCAAAGTGTCCTTGCTCGCGCCCAACGCCAGCTCAGCGCTCTCGATCGCTTCCGCGATCAGATCCTCCTCTTCCGTAGGCGCGTCCAATGCAGCACTACCCAAGACCCGGAACGTCAGCGCGCTGACCTGCTGCTTACCGACCAACGCGCCACTGTTATCCCCAGCACTTTGTCCGCCTTCAAATGGCGCGGGTTCAGCGGGTCTGCCAAAATCGTAACCGTCGAGGAAGTCGGTAACCATGGCCTTTGGTGTGGCCATCGCGTCCGCTTGCTGCTCAACCACGGGACTCTGGAACACCTTTGCGTCTGTTTCCGCTGGTTCTTCAACGCCTACGACATCAAGCGCTACTACGGTTTCGATAAGATCGACGGCATCCACCATGACATCGAGCTCGAGCTCCGCCCCCCCAACGCCAACGGCGACATCCGCCACCGGTGACGCCGATTGTGGAGCCGGAACAGCTGCCGAGTCAGCCGTTAAGTCGATCGGGATATCCACGCTCAACGAAAAGTCGTCGTCGCTCGCACCCGGAATTTCTGTCGTCTGCGCTACGTCTTCGACGCGCTCCCCGCTTGGCACTTCCGGGCTGCTTACGGGCGATGCGGTCGGCGCCACGCCCGCCGACACTTGACCTCCGCCCGCTTCCTTGAGTACCTGCCCCTCTCTTTCGCGTGACACAAACGCGGCACGCCAGGCTTCAAATAGGCTCACACCGTGAGCCTTGCGGGCGGCCCGCACGTACACCGCCAGCTTCCTGAATATGTCGTTCGCTGGGAGAGGCTCCAGGGCGTTATTCGGGTAGATCTTTGCAAGCGATCCGTCGACCATCATCTGTGTGACGATCTTCTCCAGCGCTTCGATACGCTCGCTGTCCTCTTCACCGCCTGCCGACATCGGCGGCTTCACCTTCAGGAAGTGATTCAGTCGAATCTCGGTCGGTGCGTCCTTCGGATCGACACCCGTGTAGAACGACATGCCACGGATAATGCGAATGCCGCCGCCGCGCTCCGACTTCTTCCCGATAAGGAACGTGAACTCACCGTTCTCCTGTGCACTCAGATCGTCGAACTCAAGACGACTCACACGCGTGGCCTTCACGTCGAGCTTGGCGGACCACTCGAACATCCCTGATTCGTTGTGTTCCTTAGCCCCGTTCTCATAGACCACCGTCTCACCGGCCACCCCTCGCAGGCGGCGCCACGTCTCCGATTCCGAGCCCGACGTAATGCGTCCCACGGCACGCACGTTGGTGTTTTCCCAAGTCGCGTCGGCCTCCTCCTTAGAACTCTTCTGCAAGCTCGAAAAGTCTTGTGCCGCAAAGGTAATGCAGTTGTGCGTAACAATGCCGTGATCGGTCACGTAGCAATGCATGGGATGGTCTACGACAAAGCACCGAGCCTCTTCGACCCCGGCATACGTGACCGACTCCACTGCCGCCCACGTAACGACTCCATCGAGCATGCGTGCGACCTCGACACGGATCCCAGTCTTCACAAGGTGCTCGATCTCACGTGTCGTTAGTACACGATCTTGCTGATGCATGATCCGCACTGGCCAGTGGTGCGTGTATGCAGCACGCACTGACAATCCCGCCTCGACGTTGATCCTTGCCAGCGGCAGAGACGCAAACTCCTTCACCTCCGACACGCGCGCTGCGCGCCCGTCGGGCGAATACACCATCTCACCGACCTGAATGTCGCCCATCCGCTTCTCGCGGCCGTCCGCCATTCTCACCATGGCGTCCAATGGTTGCGGGAAGCCCAAGCTCCGAGCCTGGGCGGGGGCCACAGCGAAACCCAGTACAGCGTAATAACCATACTCATCAAGCACCACGTAGAACGGCACAGATGCATTCGTCGGGCGCGCCTCGACAATCTCACGTACGGAGCCCTCCACGCGGTTGCCAAGGCAACCGGCCATCATCTGCTTGATGGAGCCCACGATCAGCTTGCCGAGCATCCGAAGTGAGTCTGGCGCCCGCTCCAGGGCGGGAAGCAGTACCGCCAAGATTCGCCGGTTGATCACCACGTCGTACATATCAACCTCCCCGAGGGAGGTCTTGAAGATGTATCCGTACGTGAAACTCAAATCGCCGAAGAGGCGCGTGAGCTGCATGGTGATGAAGCCGTGCTGCTCAAGCGTCTTTTGCTCCTGAGCACCTTTCTTGTCTTTCGAATAACCGGGTAGGGTCAGGATGAACGCTTTAAGCGGTTCAAGTACTTCGCCGAACAGCTCGTCTTGGATCACAACCTCTTTGTCGTCGATCACAATCTTTCTGTCCCACACCACGCGCTCGACGACTGGCAGCTCGAAGAACTCGATAAACGTTGTGGAGTCTAGAAGGATGTAGCCGCGATCTCGTAAGAAGCAAAGGACACGCGTGAGGCCTGCGACGAACGCGATCGCACGCCCCTTCCACATGTCTCCCCCGCCGCCCGAGTCATCCATCAGCGAGACAATCAGCTCGATGAGCATCCCCGACGAACCGAGTGCGAACGGGTTCATCGTGTTCGTCGTGCGATCTACCTGCTTGTCCAGGAAGTCTCGGCCGGAAGTCAGGAAGTTGATAAGCAACAGGTCGTATTCACGTCCAAGGTACCGGGCAAGCCGGAACACGTTGTTCCAAAGCGATACGTCACCCTTACCATCGGTATAGATGAAGCCGGAATTCTGAACAAGCGCGTTGTAGACGAGGCCAAGCAGAAGCTCAGTCTTACCGCTGCCGGTTGTCCCCAGCACCAGCATGTGAGTGCGCAGATCTGAATCCGAGCTCCAGATCTCCAGCTTCGTGCTTCGCTCCTTTCCCAGGAAGGTAATCCCTGCGCCCAATTTGGGAGTAACGTACGACGCGTCGAAGCGTTTCGCCGCCTTTGGGACGCGAAACGGAAAGCTGTACGCCCGGAATTTGCCCTTGATTTGGTTAGTGCCCGCGTAAGTCCGCTTCGGGTCGGTATGTCCCGGGTCGACAAAAAGCCAATAGAAGCCCCAGATCCCCAGAAGGACGATTTCTCCGGAGAACGGCAGGAACACCGTGATTACACCGATCGCCTGCATCCACAGCATCGCCGTAACAACGCCGTCCGTCGTGCGAAACGCCGTCCCCAAGCGCGACAGAGTCGGCCGTGTGTCCGGCCGGATCTCGTTACTGTGAAGCTCCTGCGTCTGCTCAACGCCTCGATATTTGACCTCAGCCATGCGACGACCCGATCAGCACGTCAGCGCGCTACGCGCGGCGGCATCGTGCTTCCACTCCGCAATGAGCTTTTTCGCCAGCTCCTCAATGATCGACGCTTCAGCGTCCTCTTTGAGGAAACCCTCGCCGCGTTCGTGCTTCGACTTTTCTGTCTCGGCCCGCACGTACTGTCGACACGTCCCTCCCGGAAAGGCCTTCTTGAGCACCGCACGAGCTGCTCTGCCAGGCATCGCGTCGTAAAGCAGAGACCGCAAGCGCCGGTCTTCTCCTGTCGTGGACAATGCCCAAAGCTCGATCCCACCGCTCGATGCGGTGAATAGTTGGGACATATCGCCTTCTTTGGTTTTGATTTTTCCAAGGAATGTGGCGCCCACCCCCGGCACTGGTCCACTCACGTAAGCTTTGAGAGCGGCAACTTCGACTCCAGTGAGCCCAAACACTTCCGTGATCGTCTTGCGCGTTGTCTCATTGCCCTGATCCATAATGAGGATCGTCGTCGCGATGCTTGCGAGCTCCCGGAAGTCCTCGGGAAGCTGGCTCGCCAGCATGATTTCCAACACCCACTTTCGGGACTCCCGCCCGTAGATGAGAAAGGATTCGCGAAGATTGGGGTTGTCGCCCGTCCTGTGGTACTCGTCGACGAACAACCGCTTTTTATCCTCAGCCAGCTCGTCAACGCGGCGGGCATGGTACTTCCGATAGCGACTCGGCATGTTCTCGTCTTCAAGATCCTCCTTGATGATCGAGATCTTTCGCATGATGCAGTTCAGCGCCACCATATACATCAATGCGGCCTTCTTCTTCGCACCTTCCGTGCCTTGAGGCACAACGTCTTGAAGATCAAGCGCCATGATGCGTGACTCTCGAACGTCGAAGCGCGTAATACCCTTGCAGATCGGGTAGTCCGCCATCGCCGCGCTCACCATCAGCTTGAACTCTTCGATCACGTTCATGCCGTTGTCCTGCGCGGGCGCAAATTCCGACTCCAAGTTGCGGTCCGACGCCGCCGCCAACATCGTTGAAAGATCGGGCACGGCGTAGCGTTGAGCAACGGATGCTTCGTAGATCAGGCCCTTGTCAAAGAGCGCGTCCACGACCTCCCACCAAGTCGTGGCCTCACTGCATTCAATTGCGGCGTCATTGACGGCCTTCGTGACCAGGGGATCGATGTTCGGGACGTACTTCTTCGGTTGTGCTCGATCGTCCTTGTCCGCGCATTTGCGAAACGCGACGTCAATTACCCGACCCGCAAATTCATGCATGAAAGCATGCGCTTTCTTGCGCGTCGCGGGTGTCGCGAGCTCGACGAGGAAGTTCACCATCGCCTCGCGTGCGCGAGGAATCGGGAAGCGCATGCCCAGCTCGGTGTCAAACTGGTTAATGCCGTCACTTTCCCGGTTCTGCAAGCGCTTATAAACCACCAAGTGCTTCAAGTGATCCGGGAGAGAATCCTGCACGAGCGCCGTGTACCCGGACGACGAGACACCGATGTCGATGATGCCGATATATGGCAGACGCATCGCTCCGGGCATCAGGGACATCTCGAGATTCAGGCGGTTCATCGTGACCGATTTGCCTGATCCCGGACCGCCAAAGGCCAACGTGATCCACGTTGCCTGGTCAGGCGAGAAGATCTCGAAGTTCAATGCCTTCCCGTCAAGTGACCGAAAGATCGTCCATCCTCCCGAAAACGGACTCGCGGGCCGAGTGAGCGGGAACATGTATAGCGCGTCGTGAAGCGGGGGAGCCGCTTCAGGCGCGGGGTTCTCAAGGCGGAGCCCCGGTACTGCGCCGAGTAGCACATCCAGCCCGTCGCCTCGCTCCTCTTCTGGCACGATATTTCCCCAACCCTCGAAGGCGCGAACCATCTTTGATCGGCGCATCATGAGCTTTCGCTCTTCACCGTAACCCGCCCAGGTCATCATCGTGACCTGCAGCTTGGCGACCGATTGATTGCTGCCGTCGCGGTAACGTTCAAGCGATCGAACCGCGTCCGCAAAGCGACGGTTATGCTGCGAAAGGCGGCCGATGAGCGTCGCGAAGACTTTGCGTAGTTGCAGGCTTGTCAGGCCATCGCCGCATACGTCATAGGTGATCGCCCAAGGAATCTGCGATTCACTGCCGTCGTCGTTTTTCACCGTTGCACGATTCATTGATCGAAACAGGTCCGAAAACGGCTTCGGACGGTTCGGTCCCAGCTTCATGACCACAGGCGCAAATATCCGGTCCCCGATCCGAACGGCTTTCGTGTCAGAGATACCGCCTTCATTCTTCTTGTTCCCAAGATTGGCGCCGCAGTTGAATAACTGATCATCGAGACGCGGGTACATCAGTTCGCTCGCATCTCCGGTCTTGGTATTGTTCTTCCAGCGCACGAGTACGGGATCGCCGCGAAGCACCGGCCGCCAATTCGGCGGAGTCGTGCGATACAGGAACCGCTTCTGATCGCACAGAGCTTGGTGGATTGGGACACGCTCGACGGAACACTTGAGCTGCGTGAGGATTTCGATAACCTTTGAAACGAACGATTCGTGACGATCGACCAAGAATCGATTCGGCCTGGTCACGTCCTGCGCGCTACGCAGACCTGGCATCGGATTGCGCGACAAGAACTCCCGCACCTCCTCCCGAGCGATGTGGACCTCCGTCGGATCCAACAACGACGGACGGGTCCACAGAACGAAGTAAACGCGTTCATCCATACACAGCACACGATGCACATCCCGCTTCTCATCCAGGATGTCGGTGATATCCATCTGCATCGTCTCTGCGGCCTCGTACATCGGCTGAAGCCGACGCATAATGTCGTCAATCGAATCATCATCGCGCATGAACACCGCCTGCATGCGGTGACCGCGACCTGAAAAGAAGTGCTCCAGGTTATCGCCGAGGTCGTTCACCAGCCTGTCGAAGTCGGCTTTTCCGAGCAAACTGCGAAAGCCCTTGTAGCTCACGATCGTCGCCATGGAGGCGTCTTTGAAGACAATGGAGTCGTCCACCGTCGTCTCCATATCGCAGTAATCGTTGATATGCCCCTTCAATGCACTGAGAAGCAGAGTAGCGACCGAGTCGACCGTGTTCGCGATTGCAGCTGTGAAGCCCATTGAACCACCTCAGGAATTTTCTAGATCTTTCTTGAGCTTTTGCAGCGCCTGCATCTGCAGAGGCCGCTCTCGCACAAACGTGATTTCGTCCAGTCGCATAAGCAACGCTGCGGATCCACGGCGCCGAATCGCCACCTCTGCACGCTTGAGCTTTAATTGATTCTCCGTCGGAGCATTCGGATCGATGTCGAGCTCCACGTCATTCATCTGCATTTAGGCGAACCTCCGTCCTGATCTCTGCATACGTCGCTGCCGGAACGTCAAGCCCGCGCTCGTTGGCGCACTCGACCATGCTCTGCGTGGCACCGGGCGGGTAGTACGCTGTGACGCACCCGAATCCATACGAAAAGACGTCGAAACCAAGGCGCTGAAGCGTGACTGCCTCTACGAACATCGCCAGCCGATCCATCGCTCGATACCAAACGGCGCGAGGTGGAAAGAACTTTTTATTGGTCGCTGTGGTACGGGGGCTAGCCATAGCCACCCAGAAATTTTCAGCAACCAATCCCAGCGAATATGACGAGAGCGAGAAATCGCCGTAGTCAGGAAACTCGTCGAGTTCCTTTTGATGCTCGAACCCCGCTTCACAGACGAACGCCCCGATGACTTCCACATCGCAGAACTGCGACAGCATTAGGAGCTCGGGCTGGCACACCCAGGAGCGCTCCATCGAGGTTCCACTGTTGTAGCTGAGTAGCGCCCCAACCTCGCCGCGACGCGGCTTGACGATCACATTCGCCAGAACTGGCAGCTCGCTTCCGAGGCACCACTCAATACGTGCGGCGTTCGAATCCGGCAGCTTTGCTCCATGGACATAGACCCACTGAAACTCGCTGGGCACCGGCGTCGTCAGAATCTCCAATGCGTGCGTGTAACGAGGTTTTCTGAGCACGACCTTTTTCAGATCCCGGGGAAACTTCTTAAGCACGGTCGTGTAGGTCTGGTACGCATGCCCAAGCGCCGTATTGATGTCGTCGGGGATCACATTCTTGTTCGTTGTCCTGGCCGCAATAAGGTCGGCCAGGCCCTTTGTCGAAATACCGTTCGTTCGTAGATCGACGCGAAGCGTACGTGTGGCCACGTGCATGACGCGACCGAATAGCGCCGAGAGAAGCTCGGCACTCTTATCCGTCGACATCTGCTCGGCACCCGCGCCGATCTCTTCAGCGATTGCCTTAAGCTCTGTGCGCAAGAACCCCGAGAAGTAAAAGTTCGGATTGCGCCCCAAGCCGTTCTCGTTAAAATCCACAAACCCGAAGTTGGTCAGCCATTTCACGTTCGATTCGAGCTCCGTGACGGAGGCAATTCTTCGTGCCGGTCCGCCATCTATGGACACAAACGCCCCCGAGGCCGAGCGCTTCTTCTTTTGTGACGACAGCCCGCGCACCTCATCGTCAAACAAGACAACTCCGTATCTCATTTACCCCTCCTAGGCGCCTATCCGCTTCTCGACTTCGCCCAGCGACTGTCCGACCGATACGATTAAGTCGCGGAACACCTCCTCAGGCAGGATCTTTGTCCACGATGGCACCGGCAAGACCGCATTTGCCTCGTCACGCCAGTGCGCAACACGACTTTCGAACCGCACCTTGCTCGGCATCAGCCTCAATCCACCGAGGGCCTCTTCTCGCTTTGCGTACGCGTCATCTGATACCGCCATCAACGCATTGGCGAACAGCGCGGGGCTGAAATCGCTGTTCTTCGGCTCGATCCCGCCAAATCGGTCCTTGTTGGCCTTGATATAGGCGCTCATGCGCAGCAGAAGCGGCGTTCGCCGCAGCTGGATCTTCCCTTTCACTTCGACAACCAATTCCCGAATGCGCAGGAAATACTCTTTCTCTGCGTCATCCGCGAACACATGCTTCTTTGATTCGTACAAGTCGTACGTCGACTCGATTACCCAAATCAACAAAGCGAGCTGGTTAATTTCCGCCTGCTGGAGCTCCGGCAGGTACACCATCTCGCCGCCGTCACGCATCGACGCCATGCCCAGATGAAACACCTGGTGGCACAGCGGACAAGCGCAGAAGAGGTTGTCCCGAGCATTGTTGGTGTGGTCGTCGTCGCCGTGGTGAACCTCTTGGAATTTGGAGGAGACGAAGGTGCAGAACTCGCACGCGTTACCCGACGCTTCAAGCACCGGTTGACGCAGTGCTTGGAACTGCTTGTCTGCATCGTCTCCCGCGTGGTCATTCATCCGCCAAACCGTGCGTTTGGCGGACAACACGAGCTTTGGTACGAGCCTCTTAAGCATGTGTGAGCCGACTTACGCGGATTGAGCCGTGACGCTATTGCGCAGCACGCCGACGATGAACGGCACAGCGGTCAGGCATGAGCCCACGACGATGCCGATAATCGCGGTTTTCGGCGGTTCCCGATTGCCCTTGTTGGCGTCGTAGATACCCTTGATGCTCAACGCAAGCGTCACGATGCCAATGAGGGCCACCGCGATCAGGAAGAGGTTCAGGCCCGATTGAAAGTAGGTGGAAAGTTTGTTGAACCAGCCGGTGATGTCCATCGAACCGGCACCGCTGGTGCCGGAAATGTTGTTCAGTTGCAGGCTCGAGTCCGCCCGTGCTTCTACCTGGCTCAGTGCGAGCGTAGCAAGCAGCACCTTGTTGACGATGGACGATTTCAATTTTTTCAAGTTCATAGGTTCGACTCCTCGTGAAGCGATTTAAAACAGCAAGAAATTCATGACGTTTAGCCCAGTCAGCTTGGCCATGACGTCAAGGACCTGCGGCAAGTAGATGAGGCAAACTCCGGCGATCATCCACACGGCCGGGGCACGCCACGTCATTTGGTTTTGGCCGGACTTCGCCGCATTGAGCGATATCCACCCGTGTCCGAAAGAGATGTACCCAGCGATGGCGAACAGATTGAAGATCGCCTCGAGAATGGCCTTTTGCAGCGCGCTCGCGCCACCTGGCGCATACGTAAGCGGACCGTTTTGCTCGCCAGTTCCGAAAAGCGAGTTCCCGAACACGCCGAGCGTGAACGGCAATGCCGTGAGAATCGCTCCGATGCCAATACGCCAGATCAGCCCACCCGACGACTTGTGCGCGTAACCGCCACTGGAGTACGTCCCGTACTGATTGAGGTCGTAGAAGCCCTTGATCCCGGACGAAATGAACACGACGCCTACGAAAACAAAGATGACGTTGATCAGTGAAACGATTGCGGGGGACGCATTGCCCAAGATCAGGACGATGCGAATCAGCCCTGCATCGGTGTTCGAGTCCATCTATGCTCCCTGTCCGATTACTCGTTGCCGGAGGCTTCGCCACCGATGAACTCGGCGCCACGTTTGCCCTTCAGCCATACGCGCTTCTGTTTGGCGTCGACCATTACGACTTGACGGCCATCGTCCAACACGTCACCGGCGACAACGGACGCGCCCCCATTTACATCACTGGCTCCCCTCTTAGTGATAAATGCGCGATCCCCGATCATTCCGGACAAGACATAGCCCGTGTCTTCGGTCGCGGCATCGCGCTTGGTCTGCACGCCGGTCGCTTTCGGACGCTGTGCGGACGCAACGTGCTTCTGCGCAGGGGCTTTCACTTTCGACTGACTTGCTTGCGCATCGCCAGCGTCCGCTGCCTTCGGCTTTTCAGCAGCCACAGCGTGTGTCTGCGCCTGCGGCGCCGCACTCTTGTCTTCGAGCTTGGCTCGCAGACTCTGCACCTGCACGGTCAGTTGAGCGAGCTTGTCGAGCACTTCCTGGTTCGTCGGGCCTGCGCTCGGCGTGGCAACCGTCGATGCAGCCATCGGTTGATTCGGGTTCTGTGCCGCCACCACCGCGTTCGACGAGTCCGTTGCGCCCGTCGCTTGCTGGCTTCGTGCCGTTTGTGTAACCGTAGTCAGAGCACCAGCGCCCGCTTGCATCATTGGCCCCGGCACCATTGCACCGGCTTGCTGAACGACACCTACCGGCGTCGCCATTCCCGCTGGTGTTGCAGGCGTGGCCGCCGCCGCCCCCGCTTGGCCGCTAACCATCTGCGGTTGCAGTTGCAGTTGCGGTTGCGGTTGCGGTACCGGCATCGGTTGCAGCTGCGGCTGTGCCATCTGTTGAGCGCCAGTCTGTTGCGGCGTCATCCCCTGCCCGTGTGGAGAAACCATTACCGGCGCAGGTTGCGGGACAGCCGCAATCGCAGGCTGCGGAATGGCACTGTCGAACTGATTTGTCGGTGCTGGGGTTGCCGTCATCCGCAGACCGAAATACGCCACTACCGTGATGACCACCATGCCGCCCAGCGTCCCGCCCACGACCTTGAGAATCGGGAATGGCTTCCGAACGCTCTCGCGCGCGGCACCCGTCATCGGCTCTGGACGATCGTCCTCCTCAAAGTCGAGGGTCGGAATTGGGTCCATCGGCTTGTTATCGCTCACCGTTCTTCTCCAGAATTTTGAAAATTGATAGTGTTTGTGTCACAAACATTAATTTTTTTGCACCGTCACATCCTGAAGTAAAACGATGCCCACTTCTTTGCCCGGATAAATCTTGATCGTGGTCTTCAATGAGTCGGAGCGCTTTTGAATGTAGTCTCCCAGCGCCTGACCAACACCGCCTGCGGCGTTGCCGCCAATCTGTGCGAGATCCGGTCGCGTCACGGAAATGCTTGTCGTGCTGACGTTCCCGACCGTCTGCGTGTTGGATGTACCGGGAACAATCTGCATCGCGTTACCGACACCCTTCAGTAAGCCCGCAAGAAGCGTTCCTCCAAACTTCGTGAAACCATGCGTAGAGACCTCATCTTGAATCCCCGCCTCCAGCGTCTCGTTGTCGAACGCTATCGCGTCTACGGGTAGCGTTCCGTACTTGGGGAAATTTGCGGCCGAGAATGTCACCGTGAATCCCGGATCCGCCACGCCCTCTGCAGACGGCTCCGCTTTACCCTTGAATACAGCCTGATCAGCCGCGCCTCCATAGCAAGTCGCAAAGACGTCTTTTCTGACCAGATCCGAATTGGAGCCGAACTTCAACTTGCAGTAAAAACCAACGCCCATTTCGAGGCCCTTGATCTTCACGTCGTTCCTATTGGGGCTCGTATCAGACGCGACGGTGCTTTGCACACCGTTCGGCATGGCCGGAGCGGCTCCAGCTTGAACGCCCTTCGCTCCGACGGTCGCCTCCTGCTTAGGCGTGGAGGGGTAGTAGCCTGTCGTAAACGCCTTAGCGGAGGCCGATGTTTGCCCCTGTCCCTTGTCCCCGCGATCCCCGCGAACGCCGAGGATGTAATCAAGCTGGCTTGACACGTCTCCGTTGTCTTTTTTCAGTCCGTCAGCGATAGCCTTTACGTTCACGGCGGGTTTCGGTTCCACAACGGCCGCCGTCGCCGCGCTCGCGAGCACATTGATTTGAGCTTGCTGAGCGGCTTGCAATTGGTCCTGGGGCGTGGGCGCCTTTGCGGGTTGGCCCGCACCGAAGCCTCCCCATGCCGAGTCGTTACTCGGCGCCGTGGGCTTGCTTGCCATCAAGACCGGTGGCGCAGTGTACGGCTGACCGCTTTTGGCGGCTTGCTGCGCTTCTTGTGCGCTACGCTGTCGCCTGAGTTCGGCCTCTTGCTCTGAGGTGACCATCTGATCACCTTGCATTCCGCCGACATTGGTGGGTGCAGCATTGGGCAATGCGGTGGGTTGTTGCACCGGGCTACTGACGAAGAACCCCTTCAATCCGAGCACCGCCAGTCCCAAAAGTACTGAGCCAACCACGATGGCCGAAACACGACCCTTTCCTTGGCCAAACACAGCCGACAGGTTCGCGCGCTTTATGGCCTTAAGCTGCTGGTCCTGCTCAGCCTTTCGATCCGGATCGAACTCAGTGGTGTTGTCTGCAGACATAGTCAATTGCCGGTGATAAGAAGCGAAGTGGGCGTGCCGTTCACGCTTGCGAGCAACGAAGGGACGAAATGCGGGTACTTGTAGACCGCCACGCCCTCGGCACTTCCGACGCGATCCGTGAACGCGGGCGACAGAATCGGCAACCGAGTGCGCACGTACAGCGCGCCGTTGAGCGTCCAGCCTTCGGCGGCACCACCTGCAATCTTCACGGCTATAGAGCCCTTCGGCGGAATGCCACTTAGAAAGTCCCCCATCGAATTATCGAAAGCAGGCAAGCTCTGCATCGCGATCAGTTGCGGCGGCGCCGACGGATTCCGGCCCTCCACACGTAGATCCGTAGCCATATCAATTGCATTCCCGATACCGGTCTTCAAGACGAAAATTACCGGAGTCGGCAAGCCTTCAAGTCGAATCACTACGTTGCCCGACGCAAAGGGGTCTTTTGCCTGCAAGGTGACGATGTTCGTCGCTTCGGCCGCACCTGAGGTGCCACCGCCAGTTCCGCCGCCGCATGACCGGCCATCATCGAACAGATTGCAATCGAGCGAGACCGATTTCACGTTCCACGCATTACCGTGGGTATCGGCAAAGATGATGGTCGAGAGCATTCCCTGCCACATCTGAATCGTCTCGGGCTTCTTTGCAACTTCGGGTCGCCAGACGATGGAGCGAGATCTCGGCTCGGCCACCATGTTCGCTGGGTACGGCGAACTGGCGGCTTTACGGCTAGCCGCAGCAGTACGCTTTACCGACTCGATCTGACCCGGCGTGAGAATTCGAGCTCGTTTGTCTTCAACGAGACGATCGACGATTTCTTTTGTTATCGGAATCGGTGGCGCGGCGTCGTCCATGTCGGGAGGAATAACGGGCGGAGGCACGGGCGCTTTTGCTTGCGGTGCCGCCTGAGTCCCGTTTTGCGGTGCCTGCTGCGCGAAGCTCGTGGCACTCACAATTCCGAAGGCCATGATCAAACCGATATGAAAGAGTCTTTTCATGTTGCTTCCCTCAGCGTCCAGCGCTCACAAGATCCATCCACTGAACGCCAATGCCACGCGTTGCGCTCGGCACCTTTGCCGGGTCCGCTTGGCTGACAGTCACAACGGCCATAGCGTGATCCTCGTGGGTTTGACGTCCCGACGAATAGGTGAACGTGATCGGAACGCGCACCTTCCACGAGTAGACCCCGCCGATTAGCCCTCGCTGCGCGATGGCCGGTGGATAGCTTGGAGTTCCAGTGGCGACTACTACGAAACGGCTATCGATCACCTGGCTCAAGAACGATGACTTGTTGAACGACTCGACAAACTTCGGCGTGAACTCAGGAAGCAGATACGCGTTCGCTGCAATCGCGAGTGTCTTATTGAAGTTCGCGTAGTCCATCGAATAGATGTTGACCACAGCCTCCTTCGCAAAGTCCTTCACAGTCGCGTCCGTCACCATCGGCTTGTCGAGGGTCCCAATACCGCAGATGGCGGCCGCGTTCTGAGTCGCCGTGAATTTCGCCTGAGGGAAATGTTTGAATTGAAGCCAAAGCAGGAACAAGATGATCGTCGACAACACCGAGATGACGATGAGATATCGAGCAGCGTGAACCCCCTCGCGTGTCTTAGCGACTTTTCGCATCTCATTGTTCTCGTGCGCGAGATTGACGATGCTCTCAGCGGAGATCCCTGTCTTTTGGGCGCCCCTCTGCTTGTCTGCCTCAAGGGACGGTGCCTGCTTCGTATCACTCATTTGCGCGACTCGTTATACGTATGGACTTCACAGGAAAATGCGGTGCCGTTCGACGCGAAGAGACGTACGAACGTCGTGTTGAATGCCAGCAGTAAGGCGAGCACAACGATTGCGACCAGCTGGGCGTAGATCACATAGCTGCACCAATCCGCGCTTTTTCGCATCACCCGACCGAGAATCTTCACAACGCGAGGTGAGACGTTCTTTCGCGGGCGGCCCCACGTTGTAGGTTGCTTCGGTTTGGCGCGAGGAGAAAGCGGGGCGCCCGGATTTTTGACCGGCTCGCTCATCGGGCACCTCGGAGGAGTGCACGGAAGTCACGCTGGATTGGCTCGGCCTTGATCACCGCCTTGACGTGATACGCGAGCAATTCGGATTCGTCGGCAAAGACGACGTCGGCAACAACACACCTCCACTCCGCCGGATCCAAACTCAAGAAACGCTCGTGCCCCACGCGGCGCGTCGCAGTGTAGAGGACACGTTGCAGCCAACCGTCTGCGATCTTCTGATCGGAGGGTGGTGCGGCGAGGAAGATGCGTGCGAGTTGAGCAATCGCGGCAAACACATCCCCGGATGCCTGCATTTCCGCTCGTAACGCAGCTGCGGCCAGGAGCATCCGCACGTCACTCGGCGCGGGGCACTCAACATGCTCCGCCACCAGCGTTTCGGCGGCAGACCGTGCCGCGTCTTCCCGGAGCGCTTCTGGCAGCTTCGCAAGCAACCCCCCCAAGTACAACGACGCCGCAAGTTGCGGTTTGATCGGACTGTCGGAAGAGTCGAACAAGGCGGATACCTGCTCCAGAAACCTGTGCTTGTAGAACGCCTTGCACTGCAACACGCGCAACACGGTATGTGCGCCCGCAGTGGTTGACGCAACACCGGGAGCATTGCCTTTCATATCACCCCCTATCGAATATCGCGTATTTTCGATTCGAGTTGCGGGGAAGTCAACTTAAAACGAATAAAAACATATATTTTTTTACCACCGTTTGCGATTTGTTTCGTTCTCCGTGCGGGTATTCCACGCTCTAAGGTGGAAATTCAGAGACTGCCTATGAATGCCCTCCGCCACTGCCAAAACGGGCAGAAGGTTCCATCCATTTCCGAGTTCGTTTTCACTTATCCAAAGTGGCTGGTTTGGAGAGGTTTTCATACTCGAAAACGAACCCAGGCACACACAAGCGGGCGTTTTAAGAATCTGGTGAAAGCTAGTGTTTACGTTGTGTAAACCTATTGTTCCGGATGGCCATCTTTCAAAAATCGCGGTAAATCATGGGGTTAGTAGCATGCCAAAGCTTCCCTATTCCGACTTGGGCACTTACCGAATCCGAGTCAAGCACTTAGTGTTTCCGAGTTCAGCACTTACCCCGTCCGAGTTCAGCACTTAGCCTTTCCGAGCCAAGCACTTAGCGTTTCCGAGTTCAGCACTTAAGTTTCCGAGTCAAGCACTTCCCCGATTCCGAGTTCGGCACTTACTCGGGTCTCAAGTAACCGCATTCATTCTCGCCAAGCGGTTTGGGGTCCGTAAATCTCGCGGCCCGGGTCCAAGCTTTGCTCGGTAGGAAGTTCACGGCACAAGCGATCACAGCGGCGGAGCTCAACCTCGACACCAGACGCGCTATGTGTATGGGGATATGTGGCAGACATATCGCTATGGCCGCCGAGCACTTCCGAGTTCAGCACTTAAATAGTGAGGATCCGCTGCGTGTTGGATTTGGCGTTTGCGAGTGGCTAGATGGGTGCGCCGAATGTTGGCGGAGATGCCTTCCGGGAGGCTGGTGCTCGATTTTGCTGCTTACAGAGCATCCTTACCTTGAAGGAGATTCTAGTTTTCGGCCGAAATCACCCGCCGTGACTGGATTGCAACGAACGAAAGAGGTGAAAAGTTAACTTGCTGTTTACCGGATCGACCATTATTCTCCGGGTTAGCTAGATATTTCCGGAAAACCCGGAAAATTTCAAACAACTTGGATGACCCCGTGACCGCAAACGACCTGCTGATCTCCAAGGTACCTGAGATTGATCAATCGGTGTCCATTGCGGACATCCGAGATGACATCGCAGCACGTGCCTTGAATATGCTTGAGCTCGTACGTTCGACAATGCTGGAGCCGTACCCGCGCAAGCACCCCCCCACCTTTACTGCTTCGAACATCGCGACGATGTGCGGATTCGATAAGCAGCGCATGAAGTACCTGACGACTAAGCACAATCTGCCGACGGGTACGCAAACTGGCGTTGGTCGGGCGAAACTCTTTTCGCTGGAAGAAGCGCTTACGTGGATCAAGGCCACCACAAACCGGGCGCAGCGTCGTGCAGGCGTGCGCGGACGCGTCGTCGCTTTCGCCAATTTCAAGGGCGGGGTCGCTAAGACGTCCACGTCGGTGAGCGTAGCACAGAAATTGACCCTTTTCGGGCGCAAGGTTCTATTGATCGATGGCGATCCGCAGGGCTCTGCTACCCAGCTGTGTGGGTACGCCCCGGACGCGGAGATCTCCGACAGCGACACGCTGCTACCGCTCATCTACGGTGACGAGTCAGATCTTCGTTACGCGGTACGCGAGACATACTGGAAGAACCTCGATCTCATACCAGCGTGTAATGCACTTCAGGACGCCGAGTATGCGATTCCTTCGCACATCCTCGGCGATACTCGTTTCGAATTCTGGAACATTATCAAGTACGGGCTTGAGCCTTTGCTCGAAGAGTATGACGTCGTCGTGATCGACACCCCCCCGGCCCTTTCCTACCTGACGACCAACGTACTGATGGCTGCCGATGCAATCATCATGCCTTTGCCGCCAGAAGCCCTAGACTTCGCAAGCTCCACCCAGTTCTGGCAAATGTTTGCCGAGGTCGCCGGTCGGTTGCCGCACGCCGAAGACAAGCGGTACGACTTCGTCAACATCTTCATGACAAAGGTCCGTCCGTTCGAAGCCTCGAAGGGTGTACAAGGCTGGATTCGTAAAGCTTACGGAGATCGGGTGTTCCCACTGCATGTCCCTGACTCGAAGGTCCAGCACGCAGCATTGGGCGCGCTCTCGACTGTCTACGATCAAAGGCGTCTAGACGTCGACGCCGACGGCGAGACACGGATGACAGGGGAGCAATACGAACGTCTGAAGGCACCGTTGGATGCGCTCTCAGAATTTATTGATGACCAGTTTTCCCGCGTCTGGTCCAGAGAACTGGAGGTTGAAGCATGAGTAAATTACTTGACCGGATGTCGGAGATCGATCCGGATAAGGACAACGACCGCGCAAGCCGTCCGGGTACCGTAGCGCGTAGCGCGCCGGGTCGGATGTTTGAGTTGACGAACCGAATCAACCAAGCCGAGGACAAGGCGATCGCTGCAGAAGCTGAGACCGCTAAAGTAAGGTCCGAACTCGAGGCAGCGTTGCGCCAACTCGAGACGCTGCAGCAAAACAGTAGCGCTGCGGGCGCACTGTGGGTCGAGATCGACACGCTCGTTGAGGTACCCGGTCGTCGTCGCAAGCTCTCGCCTTCCGAGTATCAGGAACTGACCGCCAACCTCGAAAAAAACGAGTTGATCCACCCGATCGTTTACCGGCCCATTGGTGATGGTCGCAACGAAATCGTCTCGGGCAACAACCGTGTGGCGATTTACCGCGACGAGCTTGGACGCACCAAGATACTCGGAATTCCATACACCGGTACAGCGAAGAGCGCGGAACTTGGCGCCGCGTTTTCAAATTTGCTGGCCCCGTCTCTGCCCGACTACGAGAAATATCGTCAATTCGTCCGCTTGCAAACGGAATCCGGGTATACCCGCGCCGACATCCTTGAAGCTTCCGGCTTGAGCTCATCGCACGTTGCTCGGATTCTGGCATTTGAGAAGCTCCCACAAGAGGCGCTCGAAGCCGTTGCGGACCGTCCGGACCGCATCGGTGGTAACGCAGCAGAGGAATTTGCATCGCTCGCAAACGCAGGTAATGCCGAAGCAGTCATCAAAGCGATCAAGGCGCTGTGCCAGAACGAAGCGCTCACGCAAAAACGCGCTCTTGAAATGGCCCGACCGAAGGCGGCCAAACCGGCATCGCCTGTAGTCCGTTCAGTGATGGTCGGCAAACGCAAACTGTGCGATCTGTCCGTCCGTAGTGGTGTGATTGGCGTGCGCTTCCCTGGCAAGGGCGGTGACGCTGCAGCAGAAGAATGGGTTGCAAAGATCGAGGCGTTTATGCGCTCACAGATAGACGCCGACTGAATCCCGGCTCACACTGCAATTCAACAAAATCAATGACTTAGCACAGGCGCAATCGAAATCAGTGCTTTCTCCCTAATAGGGAAGTCTTTGAAATCAGTCACTTACAGATAAGGCTCGCAATGAGACCATAGCGACTAGAAAGACAAAAGCCTCCGGCGGCAACCGAAGGCTTTTGCGTAAAAGGGCTTGGCTATCCACCTCGCCCGCTACACTCACCGGCTAGAAACCGGATGAGATCCACAACTCGGAGTGTAGCGGATCACAGGTGTCAGTCAAGTAATTCCAATCCATTTTCTAAAAATGGACGGCTGATATGTGCATCGCGCAACACTTTGTTGCTGGCGAGGGTTCTTCGTTCGCCTGCGAAAAAGAAATCCTCCTTGAGTCCGACAATACGAACCTGCCGTGGGCGATTCTGCGCGCCGTTCATCGGGCGAGTCGCCTCGATGGTGTCCCGGCCCGCGCACGCGCGGTCCTTGCGGCACTCGCCCGCACCGTCGATGCCAAGAAACCTACCGCTGAGATATTTGCCCGCCGTGAGCTGCTCAGCGAGCGCTCTATGCAGTCTGAGCGAACCTTCTATCGCAGCCTCTCAGACCTCGAAGCCGCAGGCCTTATTGAGCGCCCTGCCCAACGTCGCTATGTCTCGCATGGCCTGTTTGGTCGTGCGTATCTCCACCTCACCGCACGCGCGGCAATCCTTCTGGGGCTTATCGAAGTGATCGTCGAAGAAGACAACAGCGACGAAGCCGATGCAGGGCCTGATGTGCAAGGCCACCAGGCTCAATCCCAAGCTGCTAAAGGGTTTAACACCCGGAATGCCAATGTGGCAGACGGTGCTATATATAAGGGTCTTTCCCCTACTACTCTTCAAAAGAGACAACCAGGCCAGCTCCCTGCGGATCTTGAGCGTCTTCGCACTCTGGGTTTTCATAAATATTTTATTTTTAAACTCATGGGCGAAGCGCGGGAGCACGGTAAGCGTCTGTCAGACGTGGTGGAGGTCACGTGGAACAATCTCGCCAAGGCCGATAACCCGATCAACTATTTGCGTAAGCTCCTCACCTCACCCGTCGATTTCGGCTACTCGTTGCGAGTCAAGGCCGAAGAAAAAGCCCGTGTTGACGCCCTGCAAGCACAAAAGCGTAAGGCGGAGAAGGTCGTTCGTGCCTCAATGGGCAAGGTTTTTGTTGACCTACTTGGAACTCATCAATACGTCGTGGACGACGGCGGCCGCACGCTGGCTGTTACCGATCTGGCTGAGGGTGTTGTGCGCCGTAGCGTAGGCGAGTGGCAGGTGGAGTTCATGCTTATGCTTAAGGAGGGGTGCTGGCGTGCCGTCACTGCGGACGAACTCGAACAACTTCGTGCCACGGCTATTGCGCAGCGTGAGCAGGCACTTGAATTGCAGCGAGCGTCGGAGCTGGAGGATGGGGCACCGAATCACTACGTGATCCGGGAGAAAACCGGCTCGTACTACACCATAGGTCATCCGTCCCAAGTCGCCCGTGAGGAAGCCCATAAGGTTCATCCACTTCTCAAGAAAAACGAGAAGCCGCGTGCACTCACGACGACAGCGGCTGAAGCGCTCGCGGGCCTGCGCGCGCTTCTGAAGATCAAGCCGGTAACGGCATGATTTTGTGTTCACGACAAATTCGTGTGTATCTAGCAAATATTGGCAAATATTTGAGGTAAAAAAACCGCCTAGCCGAAGCCAGGCGGCAAGGGTGATCCACCTACGGGGGCGTAGGTGGAGGCATGAAACTCACTGTGAAGCGCGCTTGGGCAGCTTGCCAACAAATTCCCGGACTCGCCCGACGTCAACGTGAGTGAAGCTCGGGTAGACGCCGACGCCGCCCATTTGGAAGTACTTCGCCCGCCGCGCTGTTATGGATGGAGCGACAGACGGGAATCGGATGTCACCAGCGTTTCCTCGCGGGTGCTCACTGTTGCTAGCGGCATTTTCCAAACTGCGGTTGTGACTTATCGTTCTGTATCCGCTGAGCAAATCAATCGGTAAGAGCACCCCGGCCTCGAGCTCGGTCCAACGCTGCATTCCATACATCAGATCCAGAAGCCGCGCGTTAATAGCCGCCACATCCTCGGTCAGCGAGTCTCTGAAGAGGTAGCACAAACGGATATAGTTGTTGTAGTCGTATTGCCCGTTTGCCCAGTAGATGACGCGGAATTCCTCACGAGCTCTGCCAGGCCGATCGCGACGGATCCACAACTGTCGCTCCCGAGTCCAGAAACCAGGATCGATAGCGCGGGCAACTGGCGGCACCAACAGGGCGCCCCCCGCAACAAAAGCCGAAAGAAATTGGCGGCGTGTAATCACTCGCCACCGCCACTTTGATCGCGCGACTGATCGAAATCGCGCTTCACCACGACCTTGTCCGTCACCTCGTCAATCTCATAGCTGCTGATGATCCCGAGCTCCTTGACTACTGCCAGTCCTGCGGGAAGGTTCTTTCGACGGAAGTCCGACAGTTTTTTGCTCATCGCGATGCCCACCGCAGAGTCAGACTTCGACGGGTTCATCTCGCGATAATGGCGCTCGATCGTCTCCAAAGTCCCGTAACACAACTCGAACAGACTCATCACCTTGATCGGATGCACCTGCGGCACGTTTCCCGGAATGGTTGACAGGTACTTCAGCAACTGCCTCGCGATACCACGTGTTGCGAATAGCTGCGTCGAATCCATCGACGTGAAGCTGGAGAACAGCAAGACGATGAGGGGGTTTATCCACACCTCGTGGTTTGATTGATGCCCCCCCAAGCCTGCAATCAAGTTGAGCGTCACATACGATTTTCTCTGCCCATAAAGGGCGAGATGCCCACCACGGAGCCGGTGGAGGCAATTCAATACGTTGTCGGTGTCCTTGCCTGACAGAACCCGAGACACGCCGTTTCTGGTCCCACGGAAGAACGGGAGGTTGCTGATTTCGAACTGTTCGTACGGATATCGGCCATTGGCAACGTGGATGAGCTGCATGAAAACCTGCTCGTCATCATGGCGCAGCTCTTCCCCCCAATACAGCGCCGTGACCCCTCCGATACGACCCAACAGCTCGCCACGGCACATGCGCCGTGGGCTGTTGTTGCTCCCGACGTGGAATAGCGACGTCTTGTTCAGATCGGTCGGCATGATTCGCCGCCCCGTCTCACCGAAGGGAAACCGATATTGCTTCTGCTGAATGATGTCGACTGCGTTTCTCTGGTCGGGCGTAAGAAGCTGCGGGTACGCCATGAGCTCGGGAGTTACCGAACGCAGAAGCTGCGCATCAGGATCCTCGTCCGCCAGGCGGAGCATGCCTGCCGAAAGCGCCTCAATGACACTGGCCCCGGGCTTCAGGCGCAATGCCTCCAACACGTCTGTGGACAAATGGTTGAGGGCATCAAGTCCGGCTCCGTTCAGATGCAAGACTGGTATGAGACCTTCATGCGAGACGCTTGGCGGAACGTGAGGCTTGCGTGTCGGCGATTTTCCCTGAGTTAGGGGGGAGAGGGCTAAACCTGAGACCGAATGCTTCGCAGGAAGCCTTTTCCCGGTTGATCCGCTCGCGGGCTCAACCAGCGGCAACTCCTCAAGATGAGTTCGCACAATTTGCCATGCTTCCTCATGCGTCAACTTCAGATCCTTGGCCGTCCGGTCAATCGCATTCGAATGCTCCGACCGATCGACAGGGGTGATAACCCCGTTGATCGTGATGAAGTCCTCGTCAGATTGCACGTTGATGTCCCCTGGTTCTGCGCATGTATGGCGGGGATTATACAAGAAGAGATAAAAACATAAATTTTTTTGCTACCATTGTGAGTGACATGACAATTTATGGGGTGAAAAATGCAGAGAAATCCGTTGTCTCGCAAACAGTTGCACCAAATTCAGGTCGCGAGAGGTATTCCGCGACAGGAACTGATCTACCGCAGCGGAATTCCAGCGGCGTCATACGACGCGCTGATGGGCATGGCGACGGCCGACGATGGTAAGCAAGCTGACAAGTTGGTTTCACGCGCGACATTCAATCGACTCGTGACGATCTTGGGCATCAACACGGAATTCGATGGACTTCGCCGCACAGGTGTCATCGAATGGCGTGCCGACGTAGGAGGGGAGGTCTCGGGAAAGGCATGGACAGACGCCGTTGTCGGCCTGGTGAACGATAGCGACTTGTTCAGCACCGAATTGCTCATGGTCGAGATTCGCGCGAAGGCGGCGCCGCGCAAGCGCTGGCAGCGAGGCGGGGCCGTCGAACAGATGCTTCTCTTGTATGACGCGCAAAACGAGTATCGGATTGCGATTCAGGGCGCGAATGCCCAAACGACATCGATCTTGGCCAGTGCCTTCGGCATTCAATGTGAGCGGCAAGTCGAGATTTCGCGAGCGGAGTACCGCGAGGCGCGTGAGATGATTCGTCACGAAGTATTTCGAGCGATCCAGTTCGACGCTCTGTCGGGTAAGGTCGTCCCCAAATACAACTGGAACGATGTCATGGCGGCGGCCCGGGAGTTCGGCTTCCTGCCCGACAATGTGATTGATCTCATGCACAAACGCGCCAGCGAGCGGGCTGAAGAGGCGGCAGACCCCCAAGCACCCGACGAAGACGGGACCAAATTTGATATGGAGGACGTCGGTGTTCAGCGTCTGCAAATCGTGCGATGAAACAGACTTCGGCCGCGCAAGGAAATCCCGCCCCAGAGGCGGGATTTTTTATGACTCTGACATCAGAGGCGAGCCGTCAGATGTGCTATAAATAAAACTATAGTTTTATTTAAATGCACCCATGCACCGACTGTCACCCGATGAGTTGCGCGCAGTACTTAAGGCCAAGGGCTGGACGCACGCAGCCTTGGCGGCCCATTGGGAGGTTTCTGCCGTCTACCTCAGTCGCATCGTGAACGATGCGGTGCGTGCCCCCCACTGGGAGGATGCGTTTGCAGGCCTTCCGGTTGCGAGTGGCATCGATGGGGCGGCGGCCGACCGGCGCAGGCACGCAGCCGAGTGCCTGGAAAGTTTCAACGGTCGTAAGCGCGGTCCGAAGCCCAAGCCGTCCCGGGTTGACTCCCGCTCCGATCGCGAAGCAGAGCGAGTCGAGGCACTCTCAGAAGGAGATGAGCCAATCCTAAGCAACGGGTACCGCTATCGAAACTACCTGGTGCAGGGGGCGGTGGTAACCGCGATGCGCGATATCGGTGATGCCGTGGTGGAAGGAGAGCGCGGCATCGTATTCGGCATCGAGCCGGTACCGTTGGGTGAACGGTACGGCGTGGTTTTCGAAAGCGGCTACATCGAGTGGTATCTGCCACACGAAATTGACAGCCTTCTTGCTGAGACAGGACTCGTGCGCCATGGCGTTGCATCAGCGCGCCTTACGAGTGAACGTGACGCCAGGGCGCATTTCGATGCGGGATTCTTCGAGTTTTGGTAATTCTTTCCGCTAACGCAAATTTGTTATCGCGGCGCAAAATATTGGAAATATTTGCGCTGTGCCAATGTGTCAGCGAGGGAGCCGACAAAACGGTGCGCGGCGCGCCGAACAGAACGGAATGGGTAGCGCGGCGCGCCTTAACCCTTCGTGCGAGATCTCATGTAAGCATCGAACTGAGGCCAAAAATCCTCGATCGACTTCGAGAAGTGCGCGGCCCAACGATTCCGCTTCTCCACCACGGCAAGAATTCGCTCCCGATCAGCCATGAATCCGGCGTACCAGGATTGAAATTCAGCTCGCGTTCCGCGCTCTTCCGGTGAAAGCGCGCCCAGTTGGGCGTCCATTTCTTGTCGTAGGGCTTCGGCGAAGCACTTGAGCGTTTCCGACTTCATTTCAGGCGTCATATTCAGTCGCTCCCCAGGGATGGTGTGTTACGTGGCCCGCGCTTCGCGACGAAGTCGCGATACGTTTCGAGGTGTCGGCTTTGTACTGCTTGCACCGATGCCTCTGTAGGGTAGACGCGCACACTGGCGCGACCCTGCGTGCGACGACCGTAATGGCGGTGTGCCGTTTTCGTGCTGACGTGACCACAGAGAGCGGCGGTAAGCACGGGATCATCAAACGACCGCTTACAGTCGGCAACGAACTGATGGCGAAACGAATACAGCGTCAGGCTCGACTTCGGCTTTCGCTGGCCGACAACTGAAAGGGCGCGAGCGGCTTCGAGCTCGTGTTTGAGCGCGAGTTGTAGCTTCTCCGCGTCCTGCTCCGTCTCGCATCGGCACGTCGCGAGCGCATCTGTAATGTGCCGCAGTTGCTCGGGCATGAGCTCGTCTACATACATCTCGCGGAACTCGCCGTTCGCGCGGCCGTTGCTGAACTTCGAATTGCGCACACGCAGCACCGCGCGGCCCGAACCCTGATCGGTCGATATCTCGGAAAACGACCACTCGTTCGGGCGCAGACCGACAATCAGGGTTGCTTCCAACACGGCGAGTAGCCGCCCAGCGTGCTTATAGCCATCGGCTATGCGTTGCCGGATGGCGTGTCTGAGCTCGTCCCATTGCGCGCTGGGAACGTCTTTGCGCTTGCGCGCGCTTGTGTTCGCACCGCCCGAGCGCAATCCCGCTGAGGATTGAAGTCGCAACTCCTCTACAGCGAGCGACAACTCCGGGTGATAGGTCTCGAGGTAGTAAATGGCTGACGCCTTGTAGAACCGCCAAGTTCGAGCCGCATAGTCCTCGCGAGACACTATTAGATGCGCTACCACCTCTTCCGGCGTCAATTCCGGTCGGCCTAGCTTCAGCCCAAACTTTGTGCGGTTTCGTTCAAAGCAGCGTACGTAATCGCGTTGGACCTTTGGGGAGACAGTTGGGGCGGTTTGGTTGAATGGTTCCATGGGGTGTTCTGGTGTCGATCCATGAATTGTGGTGCCAAACATCGAATGTCGGAACCAAAAAAACATACTTTTCTGATTTCATATCGTTTCATTGGGCCCATGTCAAGCACGTATGAGCCCGACAACGGCATGTTTGATGTCTCCCCCCGTTACAAACAGTCATCGCCGCGACACATAACGCCGTGTCTCAAACTGTCTGTAACGGGGCGCGATAACGCGCATGTGTTGGCATCAATTAGCGCATACGATCGACGGGCTCAAGTACGACGAATGCGGCGGGCGCGAATCAGGCCGGTTGTGCGGCTACCACAAATCAGCAAAATTTTTCGGAGCCGACAAATATTTGCGTTCGGTGGGCGGGCCCGCAGCTTAAGGCTTGGAAGGCGTATCAGCGCGGCGCGCCAGATAGGGCGTGAGGAAGTGGGGACGCGGGGCATTTGAGGCCACTGCGCAAAATTTTGCGGTGAACGCAAGAATAAGTGCGGCGCGATCCGTGATGTCAAAAGGCGGGCGACTGCCCTCTACTGCTATGACGACGATGCGAATGTCATAACGCGACGCGGAGGCGTGCACTGGCCACGAGAGCGTCGTCGTTGCGATTTCGTGCGCGAAGACGAAAATCAGCTAAAATTCCAAAAAACCAACTCCATTGGAAACGTATGACTCCAATGTGTGCGAAAAAAATATTTGTTCTTAGCACGTATGCCGGTACATAATCACGCCGAGGTCAATCAAAGTCAGGATTTGGTGGCGTATGACAACTCAGGCGTACAAAGCAAGCCTCCGGGTGTGCTGTCTCCTAACGGTCGTGGCGGGCGCCTTGGCGGGCTGCGCGCTTCAAAAGAATGAGCCTTTGACGTCCGTAGAAGCCCGACGGGTGGACATTCTGAATCGTCTTGACGCGGCTTCGTCGCTTGCTGTCAACGCGCAGCGCGAGTTCGCGATGACCAATGACGCGCGAGTGCAGCGACAGATGGCTGAACGCAAGCGACTTCTAACCGACGAGGTCTCGTACGACTTCTACGGGGATGTCGAGGAAATCCTGCGAGACATCTCCACAAAATACGGATACGAGCTGAAGGTGTATGGTCGGCGGCCTGCCGAGCGCGTCAACGTAAACGTCTATGTGAAGAAGATGCCGGTGCTTGAGGTGCTTCGGTTCATCGGCATGACCGCTGGGGACTGGTTGGACGTCTCGGTGAAGCAGGGTGTGATTGCGCTGACCTACAAATCGGCCCAAGCCTGAGGTTGACGCATGCCCATCGACAACACCGTCACCCTTGAATCGCTGCAGAGCCTATCCCAACCCGCCTTCGAGCAAAGATCGGCGCCAGGGGCTGCGGGCGGCGACCTCGGAAACTTCAGACTAAACGCACTTCGCGACGCCGCCATTGGTGTTGGCGCGCGAGGTGGTTTGATCTCCGAGACAGCGTTGATCAACGAGACGTTGTTGTCGCAACAGCGGAAGAACGACGTCGACTTCAACTTCTCCCTGTTCATGATTCAGGGACGCGTGGTGCCGCCGGTGTTGAATCGAGTGGATGACATCTACGCTCAACGCGGCGACCAGACGATCCGGATCGCGAAAACTGAGTGGGCGTTTCAAGCGCAAGCTCGCTTCACCTCCCGCGCACCGTCGTGGCGGGAGTACCTCCTCTACGACGCTGGGCAGCTGTCACCGCCCAGCGCGGTCCTGTATCCGCAAAATTCCGCAGAGCGCCAGATTTGGCAGCAAGCCGTTGCTGAAGGATGGGCGAACGGCGTGAAACAAGCGGACGAGATCTATCAGCTGAACCTGAACCGGCTCACTCGCGACTATGAGGGAATGAAGAACTACCACGTGCTCGCGCTGAAGGGGGTGGTCACGATGCCGATCGTCGCGCGCATGCAGATGCCGTTGAACACCACCGGTGAGCGAATGAGCGTGGACGAGTCGCTCTTGCGTTTGACTGTCCTTCCGTCGTTCAACACCGACATGAAGAACTGGAAAGCGCTCGGCAACGAAGAAGGGCGTCTGCAGCAGCCTGGCGAGGATCGAGTCGATCCGCCGAACGCGCGCGAGGTCGAACCGGTTGACGTGACTGGGGGTGTGAAATGACGTTCATCTTGGACCGAAGTGAACCGATACGGTACGAGACGGACTTCACGGAACCGAACATGTTTCGAGATGAGACTGATTTTCAGCGACTCATGCTGGAGATCACGAAGCGCAATGCAAGCGAAACCATCCTTCAGCCTTATGAGCCGGTACTCATCGAGATTGATGGCATCTTGCGTCCGCTCACCCATCGTCGGCTCACGCCCGACGAAGTGGAGATGATGGTCAACTGGGCGGCAGGCAACGACAAGGCCAAGGCCGAGCTCATCCAGCGTCGCGAAGTGAAAGCCAGCTACGTGGTAAAGGATCCGGTCGAGCGCGACGCGCGCGGCGAAAAAGTATCTACGCGATATCGCGTTGCTGCCGGTCGAGGTGAGCTGCGCGGCTCGATGGCATTCCAAATTTTGCTCCGGCGTATCAATTCGGTACCGGCCTATCTGAAGGATGCCGATCTTCCCGACTACGTCATTGACGCAATGACAATGGGGCATGGCGTCACATGGGTCTCGGGCAGAACCGGTAGCGGCAAGACGACGTTTTTCTCCTCCATCATTCGCTACATCCTTGAAAACGCGACGGCCATCAAGGGAAACATCATTTTGCTTGAGGAGCCGATCGAGCAGGTCTACGACACCATCGATTCAAGTCACAGCGTTGTATTCCAGATCGAAGTGGGCCGTGATGTCGATTCGTGGGAGCAGGGCATCGAGCAACTGATGCGCCGACTGCCCGCGATGATTCTCGTCGGTGAGACACGCAGCCGTATCACCGCCGAGGCCGTGTTACAGGCCGCGAACACCGGGCACCCTGTTGGGAGCACGCTCCATGCGAACGACGTTGCCGGGATTATCCCGCGACTCATGACATTCTTCGCGGACGACCTCAAAGAGCAGATGCTGTTTGATGCGCTCGACACCGCGCGCGTCATGTTCAATCAAGTGCGCGTTCCGAAAGTCGGCGGGGGGATGACGGTGCTTCGAGAGTACCTCGTCGTCACCGACAGTCTTCGCCGCGAGCTGCAGGCGCGCTCCGATCCAACCAAGATCGCTATGCATATGCGTGAGGCGCTGGAGGCACATGGCAAGCCGATGTGGCAGACAGCGCAGGAAGCATTCGACGCTGGGATCATCGATCGGCAGACGTTACGCATTCATGGCAAACGGAGCGGCGACCATGTCCGTCACTGATAACCACTGGCGCTATACGTCTAACACGCCCAAGGTTGCTTCGTTGGATGCGCGTGCATTTTCACCATTTCCACTATTGTTAATCTGGAAAAGTTGGAGTCCAGTCACAATCGGATTCATTTTCATATCTTTTTTTGCTATCATCCAGCGCAAGGGATACGACTTTCCGAATTTCTGTCGATCCTTGCGGACAAAATTGTCCGGACACAACAAAACCGTGCGACGTATGCGTTAGCAACGGACAACTTTTAGGGTGAATGCAAATGGCGAAAGCAGAACAGGTGGAAGCGATGGACGGCGTGAACGCACGGGTGTATCGCGTCGGTGTGGACGACGGCCATAACGGAATCAAGATCGTCACCGAGGAAGGGAAGGCGATTCATTTGCCCTCGCGTGTTGTCAGCGCAGGGGAACTGATCGCTTTGGGAGATTCGGGCGAGAACATCTACGAAGTCGCCAGCGGCGCCAAGTTTGCTGTGTCTGCTTCGTTGCCCTACGTAGATACCACGTTCGCGGACTACGCGACGTCGGACATCAATCGAGTGCTGGTCCACCATGGCCTGGTGCTGGCAGGTTTGGGCGGCAAGCGCGTCAGTATCGTCACGGGCCTTCCGGTGGAGGACTACTACGTCGCGAACAAGCCGAACCGGATCTTCATCGATCGCAAGGTGGCAAACCTCGTCGGCGGTGGTGCCGCAGTTTCGAACGCCAATCCGGCGATTCAGTGTGCGCACATCGAATCGCATCGAGTTGTTTCGGAAGGCATCGCTGCATTTTTTGATTTGCTTTTCGATGACGACGGAAACGAACGAGAGTCTGTGGTCGGGCAAGTCGAGCGCGGGTCGATCGCCATTGTGGATATCGGTGGCAAAACGACCGACACGGCGGTCCTGATTAACGGCGGGTCAAGCATCGATGCTCGTCGCTCTGGGACTGATCGCCTTGGGGCGCTCTCCTTGCATAGCGCGGTCCTGAACGCGCTTAAGGCAAAGCACAGTCTCTCGTCGCTTCTCCCGTCGCAGGTCGACGTAGCAGTGAACACGGGGAAGGTGCGCTTCTTTGGGCAGGAGGTGGACTGCGCAGACGTTGTCGACGCCGAGAAGGCGGTCCTCGCCGCGCAAATCATCGAAGCGATGAATCGAAAACTTCGGGACGGCTCGGATCTCGAGGCAGTTTATTTCGTTGGTGGTGGTTCGGCTCTGCTGCGTAAGCAACTCGAAGGTCTGTACCCGCACGCGATCTTTGTCGAGGATCCCCAATTCGCCAATGCACGGGGAATGTTGAAAGCAGCGAAGTTCGTGCATACCAGCTGATTGAGGAGGCGCGATGAGCGACACCGAATACAGCTCACTGCGCTTTGTGGTCCCCGTCGACCCCAGCAGAGCGGATGACGCCGCTCTATTGGAAGCGTTCGCCGGGGTCCCCAATGGGCTTATTGGAACCTTTGCTCGGATGCTGCTATTGCGTGCCTTGCCTCGCACAAAGGACGAGTTGGACGCGCTGATGCTCAACGCGCTCGCAGACCAGTCCGCTCGCAAGCGTGTGCGCGGTCGGCCAAGTGCAAAGAGTGGAAAGACGGCAGCACGAGCGGCATTCGACCCGTCTCGCGCGAAGCCGGTTGGCATCAAATCGAATGAAGGGGAGGCGATGGCTCCGACGTCCAGTGCAAGTTCGCGGGACGCCATGGCGCATGAGTCCCATGACGCACCGGTTGGGACGTCGATTGAATCGATGTCGGCCTCGCCTGGCGACGCAGGATCAGGTGCGCGCGCCGCAGAACCGGCGACCGCACCAGCGAGGAAAGTATCAGCGCGAGTCGCCAACCTCGTTGGTTGACGCGGTATTTGAGATTACGGGAAACACTGGGAGTAGGGTGAATGAAGAAAAACAGGTTCGTCGCCGCCGCGTTGTTATTCGGACTGGTGGCCGCAAAAGCATACGCGGGATTCGAGTTGGATCCTGCATTGCAGGCTTCTTTGCATCCGCAGCAGCGCAACGGCGATGCAGTTCTGACACAAGCCCTATCTCCCACAACTGCACCCGCCCCGGCGGCAAGCGCTGTGTTACCCGAGGCCGACAAGAGCCGTCAGCGTGCCGCGAGCGAAACGGCGATCATCGCCCCGGTTGCCTTGCCCCCGGCGCCGCAAGGGCAGGCGCAAGCCGTCACGCAAGCGGCCGGGGTGCCGGACGCGGCCTGGCAAGACAAGATTGATGGATTCGGAAAGAACCAGGGAGCAGAAATAGCGCTGCGCGCGCTTCTGCCCACTGGCGGACGCCTCGTTATCAATTCGGCCATTGACCCGAAGGCGCGTGTGACGTGGACGGGCAACGATAGTCGCATGTCGATCGCAAAAAAGATCCTTTCCGACATTCACGCATACGGTCAATTCGACGGACGGAACCTGGTCATCGGCGAGCCCCCACAGGCGGCAGATCCTTCATCGCTAGCGCAAGCGACGAACGCACCTCGACTGTGGACGATGCCCAAGGGCGTGATGTTGAGTGATGGGTTGATGGACTGGATGGAGCAGACCGGTGCCAAAGGGGAGCGCTACCGATGGTACCTCGAATGGGATGCCTACGATGGCCCGTCGCACGAGCAGCGCGTCGACTACCGCATTGTGGCGCCTCTACGCTTTAACGGAACCATTGATGAAGCGGTCGCCCAGCTCATCATGCTTTATCGAAAGTCTAGCAAGCCGCTCAACGTCCAGATCAGCAAAGAGCAGCGCCTGATTCACATCAAACTGCGGGGTAGCAATTGATCGCCAATCTTCGAACCGGAGCGCTCATTCTCTCGGCGCTATCGTCGCTGGTGCTGTCAGGCTGCGAGACGTACTCACACGCAACCAAAACCGAGGGTGACGTGAGCGGGCGCGCCGCGATGATTGAGCAACGTCTATCGGATTCGGTGCGCAATGCCAAGCCTGATTCCGACATCGTTCAGTATCTCGATCAACAGTATGTTTCCCTCAAGCCCGTGGAGCGGACGTCGCCCAACGCCGGTAAGCCGCGTCGCTTGGGGTGTCAGATCGTCGCTGTGCCGTCCACAGCAATTTCGTTTCTCGAAGCTGCGCAGATCGTCTCGTCTCAGTGCAAGGTGCCGGTGCGAGTAACGCCCGACGCGCTGGAGCAGATTGTGAGCAATCAGCGAGGAGGGGCTGGTGCGGGAACTACCAGCACCCTGCCAACGCCTGGGACGCAAATCGTAGGCGCGATAGGCGCACCGCCGCCGATGTATCCAGGGAGTGGAAATCAAGGCCGTGCAGAGCCCCTAACGCTTGACGTCACCTACGACGGCGATGGCGATGGATTTCTGGACATGATTACGGCGCGGGCAGGAGGGCTGTCATGGAAGCTGGACGCGAATGGTGGTGTTCGCATCTACGCAATGGACACGCGCACGTTCTCGATCGCCACGATCGCAACTGCTACCAACATGCAGTCGAACTTCCAGAGCGGCACGACGAGCACGAATGGCACGTCGACGACATCTGGTGGTGGAACTAGCGGATCCGCTGGCGCGGCAGGTGGAGCAGGTGGGCAGGGCCAAAGTACCACGATGCAGAACACCATGATCAGCATGAACACCAATTTCTGGGAGGACATGGGAAAAGCACTTGATCCCATTGTCGGGAAAGGAAACTGGTCCGTGTCTCCTTCGCTTAACACCGTGACTGTGCGCGGGACAGTCGATCAGCTCGATGCAGTGAAAGACTACGTCGACTATCAGAACAAGCGGCTGTCCAAATTCGTCCAGTTCAATGTGCGCGTGTACTCGGTCACCCTCAGCAATACGGACGGTGCCGGGATTAACTGGAATGCGATGTACAAGACCCTTTCGGGTAAGTATGGCTTCAAGCTGAATGGGACACCGTATACCCCTGCGGCTGCAGCGGTAAACGCAGGGTTCTCGGTGATCAGCGGCAACTGGGCGGGCAC
Source organism: Pandoraea sp. ISTKB (assembly GCF_001721285.1). NCBI lineage: Bacteria > Pseudomonadati > Pseudomonadota > Betaproteobacteria > Burkholderiales > Burkholderiaceae > Pandoraea > Pandoraea sp. ISTKB. Next base: position 60,430 of record NZ_MAOS01000020.1, on the reverse strand, counting down.
GGATGCCGTCGTCAGCGCTTTGAATGAACAGGGCCGCACTCACCTTGAGCGTGAAACGGCCTTGCCGACGCTGAATCTGCAGTCAGTTGCCACGCAAGTCGGTCAGCAGAAGGGGTATGTTCCGAGCACCCAAACCAACTCGACTGCCAATGTGGGAAGCACCACGTCGATCCAGACGGGAACGATCAATGTGGGCTTCAACGTCTCGCTGTTCCCCTATGTGCAGGACAACAACGAGATCATGGTGCAGTTCAATATCAACCTGTCCAGTCTCGATGATATCCGCAAGATCAACATCGGAGACAGCAGTGCAGAAGCACCGAACATCAGCATGCCGCTCAATACGGTGCAGAAGGTCAAGATGCGCCCGGGTGAGACCCTAATGCTCACCGGCATCAACCAGAACGATGATTCCTCGAATCGAACTGGTACCGGTACGCACTGGAACTGGGTATTCGGTGGGGGTATCAATGCGCAGTCGAACCGCACGATGCTGGTCGTCCTGATCACGCCGACGTTGCTGGATTAAATCAATGGGCAAGCTGCTCGATACGTTCCGGCGCGGCGCGACTGCGCGCGCTCAAGAGACGAGGCATGTCGTTGACTTGAACCTTGAAATCATCAAGGTCAACGGCAATGCCTACGTCAGCGGTCTTCATTGGAAGTTGCTCAACAGCCCTCTTAAGTTCCGCAAGGAGGCGAAAGAATACGCCGCGAGAAACGGCTGGGATATTGTCGCGTACCGCAAAAGCAGTGGGCGAATTGAAGCGGGGTTCGGCCCCTCGAAGTTTCAGGGATACAAGCGCATGTACAGCGTTGCATCGGCGCTCGCGGGGGAAATGCTAAAGCAGCACGGCGATAACTGGATCGGGCTGTTCGATGTGGGAGGGGATCGCTATCTTCTGGTGGCGGTGGTCAAGGGAATGATTCATCCCGCAACCGACCGCATCTTTGATCGCGTCGAAGCAATTGCTGAGTACAACCAAATCATCGCAGACCACGGCAATAGCGATGATCGGTTCGACGATCGCCATTGCATTGCACCGGCAAAGCTTGAGCTCGCGTTACATGAGGTCGAGCTAGAGAAGGTCCTTCTGTCTTCGAGCCTTCGAAGGGAATATCGACTCAGGTCGTTGAAATTCACGATCACCAAGTCCGAGCTCCGCTTCTTAGGAATCATCGCCGTCGGCGCGATCGCTGCATGGCAGACGTTCGCGTACATCGACGGCATCGAAGCGGAAAAGAAGCGGGTCCTGCAAGAACAAATCCGTAAGCAACAGGAAGATCTTCTGCGCGCGGCAAACGTACGCGCGCGGGAGAAGTTGCTCGCCGAAGCGTTGAAGCACCCGTGGGCAACTCAACCGTCTGCGCATGAATTCGTAAATGCTTGCGAATCACTCGTGGACCAGTTTCCCCCTTCGGTTGCTGGTTGGCTGTTTCTGCGCGCGACGTGTGATTTGAAGTCCGCAACGGTGACGTTCAAGCGCGAGATCGGTACGACACAGGGGGAGTTTGCCCGCGTTCTACCGACGGTGCTTGCGGCGCTCGATACGAGCGGAAAGAAGCCGCAAATCAAGTTCGAAGACAAAGGCGATTCGGTCGACATCGAGTACGCGTTGCTCCCGCAGATCGTCGGCGACGAGCGTCTCGCCGATCAGTTCGAGGCCACGAATCAGTTCCTTGGTCCTTTGCAGACGTCCGAGAGCGAGGATCTAAAGCCCATCGAAGGCTTGAGCTTTAAGGAGGTGAGCGCGGTGATTTCAGTACCAACTACCTCCTCCACAGCAGTGGCTTCCGGTGCGTCGGCCGAGTCGGAGGTGACACCGAACTGGCGCCATCTGACGTTCTCCTTCAAAAGCAAGATTCAGCCGAAGCGCGTTTTCGATTCCATTGAGATTCGCAAGGGCCTTCGAGTAACGAGCCTCACTTATACCCTGGCGAAGGGGGAAGACGGGGCGGGACTGATCACATGGGATGTTGAAGGAGATTTGTATGTTAATCGGTAAATGGAAGGCCGTTGCTGTGGTTGTCGCCTTGGGCGCGATGCGCACCGCACTAGCGGCAGGCGGAGATCAAGCGACAATTGGTGAGATCGGCGCCACACAAAGTCGCGCGATGCTAAAGCAAGCGCAGCTTAAAGAGCAGCTGCTCGACAATCAGCTGCGCAAAGAGGTGACAGACGCGAGCGGGGCTATCGCTCCTGCAAAGACCGCTGCAGACAGTGTGCTGCCCAACGTCAAGATGATCCTAGGCGGAACAGCAGGGTTGTCTGCGACACTCGTGTATGCGGGTGGTTCGCAGGCGGGCGGGCATGTCGGGTCGTCGGTCCCCGGTGGCTACACCATCACGGCGATTAACCCCGCTCAAAAGACGGTGGAGGTAAAGGATGCCTTCGGGAAGAGGTACGTCCTGGCATCCGGCTCCGCGCCACAGGCGCTCGAGACCGTTGCAGCGCCGAACGTCGTCGGACCCCGTCCGATGTCCATGCCTGGAAGCATTCTTTCTCCGCGCTGAAGGACGATCATGGGCACAAACGATAACAACCAGATCCGGCTTTCCTTGGCTGTGATTGATGGTCCGTTCGCACCGCCGCCGGAGCTGAAGGACAAGGTGTTGCTACTGGACGACGGCACGCTCCATGTCGCGGATCCGTATCGAAATGAGCACTCGGTCGCCTCGTATTGGAATCTGTTGCGCAACGGCTATAAATCCAATTCGGGGCAGAGTCTCTCGCGTCGCTACGCCACGTTAGATGAGCTGCAGCAGTTGCGAGACGTGCACAAGGAGGTGTCTGTTGTCCATCGCGGTAGTAACTCGCAAGATGAGGTGAAATCAATTCTGCGAAAGGCCGTTGATCGCCGAGCCTCGGATGTTCACTTCGTAAATGGAGAGAAGTGGACCCGGGTTCGGTTTCGCATTGATGGGCGACTTGTCGATGTCGATGAAATGGTAGTTGACGATGGCGTGCGAATTTGCAGCACGATGTACACGACCATGACCGATATTTCGGCCTCTGACTATCGACCGACGGCCAGCCAGGATGGACGAATCGCACGGAAGTGGGTGCAGGAGTTCGGTTTGAACGGCTCCCGCATCGCTACACGCCCGATGGAGGCGAACAATTTGTTCGTACTCCGATTGATGTACCCGGGCGCATTGGGCGGACTGTCGCTTGAAGGACTGGGCTACGAAAAAGAGCAGATCTTTGAATACAAGCGGATGATGCGCCGCGATGGCGTAAACATTCTTTCCGGCGTTACAGGTTCTGGCAAGTCGACGACATTGAAGATCATCTGCGACATGCTGCTCGGCATGTATGACGGGGAGATTAACCTGTTGACGCTCGAAGATCCGCCCGAATTTGTGATCCCGGGCTCAGTCCAGACGCCAGTCAAAAGAAGGGAAGGGCAGTCGACTGCAGACGCATGGGCCGAGGCAATCGCAAATGCCATGCGTCTAGATCCCGACTTCATGATGGTCGGCGAGTTACGGGACAAGGCGTCGGTTATGGGGGCTGTGCACGCATCCATGACTGGGCACGGCCTGTGGACAACAACCCACGCGAAGAACGCGCTCGCAACCCTCGACCGGCTGCTTCACCTGGACGTACCAAAGCAACTGCTCTGCGACGCATCGCTTATTACGGGGCTTGTGAATCAAAGCCTTGTTCCCCAACTGTGCACGCAAGAAGGCTGCTCGACCGAATTCCACACGGCGGTCAAGCAGGGCTTGGTTGACGAAGAAGTCGCGGAGCGAGTGAAGAAGTACTGCGATGTCGCCAAGGTTCGTGTCCGTACTCGAGCCAATCTCGAATGCCCCGTTTGTGGTGGCCTTGGGATCCACAAGCGGACGGTAGCGGCGGAGGTTATGACGCCTACGCAGAAGCTCTTAAACGTCTATCAGGATGACGGCAGTAGCGCCGCTCGTTCCTATTGGGTGCGGGAGATGAAGGGTATGACTTCGCTGGCGCATATGGTCACCAAGGTCAATAAGGGCATCGTCGATCCTGTGATTGGTGAGGAAGCAATGCGGCGTGGCCTTGATGAGGACGAGCTCACGCTCGCATAACAATGATCGAAGAACTGCTGATTCCCGTCGCAGACCAGCTCCGTCGAAATCGATTCGATGTGCGAAGCCGGACATCCTTCTATCGCGCGCTTGCGCTTTTGCTAAAGAACGGAGCGAAGCTGCGCGAGTCGCTGGAAAAGTTTCATCACGTCAAGAGCCACGGAGGCCGAAAGCTTGGACGTATTGAGGCCGTCGTATCTGACGAGTGTTTGATTGGTCTGCGCGCTGGAAATTCCATCTCGCAGACTCTTGCCGACTGGATTCCCTACGAGGAAGCGGCAACGATCGCGGCCGGGGAGCGCGGTGAAGGCGGCCTGCATGCTGCTTTCAAACAAGCGCAGGAAATCGCTGAACGTAAGGCCGCAATGAAAGGCGTCATCGTGAAGGCAAGTGCCTACCCGGGGTTTCTGATGATTGCGCTAGGTGGGGTGCTCTACTTTATCGCGAGCTCAGTCATGCCGATGCTCTCGAAGATGACGAAGCGCGAGGACTGGGATTTCTCGATGTACGTCATGGCGTTTCTGGCTTCTATGGTCAAAGACCACTATGTGGCATTACTTGTGACGGTAATGGTGACAGTGGTGTTCATGACCTGGAGCATTAATAACCTAACGGGGCCGCTGCGGGTAAGGCTGGATCGGTTGCCTCCATGGTCGGTGTTCCGAATCATGCGGGGCGCCGCGTTTGTTTACAACTTCTCTACGATGCAGGTCGCTGGAGATACGGCGCAGAAGATTCTGGAGCGCGAGTGGCAATTGGCGAACCCGTATATGCGCGAGCGGATCGATGGTGCACTCATGGGGGTACGAAACGGGAAGAACATCGGCGTGGCGCTCCGGGACTCGGGATACGAGTTTCCGGGGCGCGAGTCGGTGGAATATCTGCAGCTCATCGCCTCACTGGAAGGTGGCCCAGAGCAACTCAAGAAGTACGCGGAAGAGTGCATGAATGATGCAGTCAAAGAGGTTGAAGCGATTGGGGCAGTGATCACTTCGGTGGTGCTGTTGTTGATGTATTCGGTGATGGGAATTGTGGTGTCGGCGGCAGGCAGCATGGGGTTGCAGGCAGCGAATATGGTGAATGCCATTGGGCATTGACTAACACAGGTAACAAAATCTGGGAGGTGAATTTTGAAATCGAATTCGATTGGTTCCGAGCAACGCGATACCAAGAACAAGCGTCATGGGAATGCGGAGCACAAGGTAAAGTCGCAGCGAGGCGTACTCTCGCTCGAAATGATCGGCGTAATCGCGGTTGTCGCAATTATTCTCGTCGGCGTTCTCGTACGTCTTGCGATGATGTATTTGTCCAGCTCGACGACAAACGAGTCTTCGGCAATCACTTCGCTCTTCACTTCGACACGATCGGCCAAGGCAGGCACGGGCTACGGAGCAAACGGTACCAACCTGATTCCGACGCTCGCCGCGATGAACGCGCTGCCGGGAAACCTCTCGTACACGGGGGGGGTCTTGTTGAACAGCTTCGGATCGGCCTACACGCTTGTCGCGAGTAACAACGGGTATGGCTTCACGCTCACCAGCCCTGGGATTCCGACGGCGGATTGCATCAAGCTCTCGGTGCAACAGTCGCAAAGCAGTAACTGGACCGGTGGGATCACGGTGGGCGCCACGGCGTTCCCGGCAGGCGCAATCAGCAGTGCGCAGGCCACGACGGCGTGCTCTGCTGCGACGAACACACTCGCGTTCGCTTCGAATACCTAACGCTCGGACCGCATTCGGCTGACTACCGTGAAATCAATCACCGATGAGCGATTCCGAGACTTATACATCGGACCTGACTACGCCGATGTAAAGAACCTAAACGAATCGCGCGAGCTCATGCCCGTTCCTTCTGAATTCTCGGAGGACGTTGATGCGCTTCGTCAGCTATGTGACGAGATCCGCGTTCAAAGCAACCGACCGCGATTCTCGATCCGGCGAAACGAGTCTCTCTACCGGGTCACATGTTTTGACACAACCGGTGGCCGCCCCACGTTCGTTATCCGACAACCACGCAGCGAGGTGATGCCGTGGGAGAAGGTCGAGCTTGGTGTTAAAGACAAAGAGTTCCTGATGCAAAAGGACCTTCGTGGCGCGGTCATTATTTGTGGCGAGATGGGGTCCGGCAAGACTACGCTCGCCTCATCACTTGTTGTTGCCCGACTGGTGACTTACGGGGACATCGCCGTCGCTATCGAGGACCCTCCGGAAACCGCGCTGGACGGCCGCCATGGTAACGGGCGATGTATCCATGTGGACCCCCGGGGGAATGTCAGCGGGGAGCTCGAGAACGCTGTACGTAGCGGTGCCTCGATCATCTATCTCGGCGAAGCTCGCGATCAGGACAGCACAATCCCGGTCATCTCAGCCGCCAACAACGGTCACTTCATTCTCTCCACCACGCATGCCTCGTCCGAGGCCGACGCGGTGATGCGATTGGTGAACATGTGCGACGGGCGGTACGAAAACGCGGCCCACGCGCTTGCAAGTGGATTGGCAGCCGTCATTCACGTTCGTCTGGTCGCCAAGAAGGTGAACACACCCGTTGGCGAGAAGATCATTGACAAGCTTGAGTACTCGATGCTGAAAGTGTGGAAGGACACCACGGTTAAGGGCCACATCCGGGCCCAGAACTACCATTTGCTTGGCCAAGCGGGTGAGCAACAAAAGACCGTTTCCAGGGCCGGAGAATGATAATGAGCGAAAAACCAATCCAGTCTGCGCCTGCTAAGTGCCACGCGCGCAGTCGCTTGACAGCGCAACGGGGTGTTATTGGTCTCGAAGTCGCGGGCGCGATTACGATCGTGTTGGCGCTGATTGTGTTGGCTGCGTCATGGGCAACGGTGAACGCGGACAATCAAGAAAATGCCCTGATTGCGGGCCAGCTCAAGCTCGCTATGACCGGAGCTGACAAGTTCGTTAAGGACAATGCCGCATCAATCGCTGCCGGAGCGACGCCCGTCGTCTACAACTGGGCGCAAATCGCCCCGTCCATGCCTCAAGGATTGTCGAGCACAAACTCATACGGCCAGACGTACCAATTAGCGATTCAGCGCACGGGTACCGCGCCGAATTACACGCTCAATCCTTTGCTGCAAACGGTTGGTGGAAACCCCATTCCTGAAAAGCAAATGAGGGCGATTGCGAAGATGGCGGGGACGTCGGGCGGATTTGTCTCGGCTCTGTCGCCAGGCAACGCCACGGGCGCCGGAGGGGGCTGGACTGCTGTGCTCAGCGACTACGGTGCGAACCCGGCGACGGGGCACTTGGCCGCTGGGCTGTTCTATCAGAACGCGGCCCAGGCAAATCAATATCTCTATCGGGTATCTGTTCCGGGAAAACCGGAGGTGAACCGGATGGAGACGAATATCGACCTGAACTCGCATGACATCAATAATGGAGGGACTGTCAATGCGACGAAGGTGAATCTGCCCACAGGAATGTCGGTACAGATCGGCAAGACCTACCTCTATGGCGATGACACGAACAGTGCGATTTACCAGGCGGGAACACTGTACGTCCGTCACACAGATGGGTCCGCTGCGCCGGTGTGGATGGGGGATGCGAACGTCAACGGAAACACCTACACGAGTGGTGAAACCTACACGGGAGGGTGGTACCGCAGCACGGGTGCTAACGGCTGGTATAACCAGACATATAACGGTGGTTGGTACATGGCCGACCCAACATGGGTGCGCAGCTATGCTGACAAGAACGTTTACACGGGCGGGCAGATGCTTGCCGGCTCGCTTCGTTCTTACGGCGGATTGACAATGGACGGGATTGGCTACGTTGGCGGAAGCTGCACCGTCGGGACATTCGTTCGTGATCCCTCAGGACGGCATCTGTCGTGCGTAAATGGGTACTGGTCCGCAGGCGGAATCAGCAGCGTCTCTACGGTGTCATCAGGCTGGGCGCAGTACGGGGCCAGTGTTCAGTGTCCAGCCGGTACGACCGTAGTTGGTGGCAGCTGCGGAATGGAACGCGGCGGTGACGGCCGCGTCGTGGGTGCGCAGATTTGCTACCCGAGCGGTAACGGCTGGGCCTGCTCTGAAGGAAATACCGGCAATTGCATTGCTTACGCCCAGTGCGCCAGCTAATGCCCTGGCGAGCTACGGCATAACGACTGTTGCCCCGTTGGGGACCTGATTGGGGATGGTCAGGAGGGATGTGTCACTCGGCGCCGCGTTAGGTGAGAGCAATGTTCCCCCATTGTTCTTGCCGCTTCCGTAGGGGTCTTCCGTCTGGCTATAGATGTAGCTTGCGACGCCAGTTTCCGGGCCGGTGTAATACACGAAGGACGAACCGGCATTCAGGTAGACGCCGACGCCTGCGGGTCTCACGAACCAGCTCGGCATGGAGATGGCGGTGTCCGTGGCGCTGCCCGTCACAGAGGGATTCGATCGAGCGTACTCAGCTGCTTTTGCATGAAGCGCGAGCATGCTATCGCCGACTTGAGCGGATGCCATGTTGTCCCCGTGAATGCGGGCCTCATCCGTGCCCGCCGATCCCAGCATTAGCCTCAAGACAACTGCGATCAACGCGATCGGTATAAGCGCATACATTTAGTGATCCTCGGTAACTTCCAATTTGTAGAATTTCTGACTGAGTAACTGCTGTGGCTGCACAGCTGGCGATGGCGATGGCGCTGGAGCGCCAGCGGAGCGTGGGGTTGGAGATGGAGTTACGGCGCTGCCTGGTACCAGGAACGGTTGTGCAGCAAGCACCTTGCGCACGTAACCGTTCGAGAATCCGGCTGTGAAGCTTCCGCTGTTGTATGCCGATACGGCGGACAGGATCGCCGCGTCTTGCCGGTCGCCTGCACGAACTGCCCGCAGGTAAAACTCGGCGAGGATGGTCGAGCCCGTTTTGAGGTTGGTGCAAGGGTCGAGAACTTGTCGCACCGACAGGCCGAACCGCGCGAGGTTCTCGCTAGAGACCTGAGATATCCCGATCGCGACGATGTGACGTTTGCGAATTAGCTGAGTGGCGATTTCCTCAGCTTCGTCTACCGTCTTCGGAAAGAACGACCGAACCATCTTTTCGCGTACGCCCTTCCATGGCAATCCTTTGGGCCCAGCGTCAGCGATCGCGTAGAGGTTGCCTTCGGACTCCGTTCGCACGATCTTGCCCATCGTGATGGGATGAACTAGCGGAGCGCAGGTGGCAATCAAATCACCTATCGGCTCGGCAATGGCGTAAGAGGATCCACACCCGCCCAACAGAGCGCACACGCTAGCGTAAATGACTCGTCGCATCGGCGTTTATCCCGAGAACAGGCTACTCGCCCGTGTGCGCTCCGTGATGGAAACGCGCTCTTCCCTATAGCGCTCTGGTGTGTACAGCGGAACCAGACGGTTGACCGTTTCCACGCGGTCCTTGGCGACGAATGCAAAGCCGATCATTCGTGCCTGCTGTAGGTCTGCGTGAAGCTTCAACGGCACATGGACGGAGATCCCGAATGGGGAAAATGCCTGATCGAATACGCTGAATCCCTCGGTTACCAGAATCAGTCCTCGGTCGTACCCGACCAAAGCGAAGTCCACAGGCAGGTGTCGAAGCCACGATGCTTCCCCCGGATGCATGGCAAGCATGGGGTACGGCCCTCCTTTCACCATACCGAAAAGTCCGGACAGCGCGGGTGAAACACGCAATCCCGATACCGGTGACTCCATCTGCTCAATCATTTCGGTACCGAATGTGCTCGTCCACTTGATGAGATCAACAACAGACAGTAGTCTGTCGGCGATTGAAATACATATGTTTTTTTCGTTCATTTTCGGTCGATTATGCAAATTAATGACTTAAATTCTAACCTAATTTGCTAAAATACTTGGAAATTTGGCGCGACCTGGGAGGTTTGCCGTAATGACGATTTCCGAAGTGCAGGGGGCTGCCGACGCTCAAGTAAAAGGCTCTTTCTCCGACGTTGCGGAGCTCGGCAATATCCGTGGGTCGACTCACGTGTTCAACGATCGGCTCGATTGGATGGGTCGCAAAGTGTGTTCGGTCACGAAAGTTGTTTCAACCGTTATCACTGCGATCGCAATCGAACCAGGTTCAGGGGCATCGGCGGATGAGATTCGCATCGTGGCGAAAGAGCTTCTCTGCCAGGCCAAGGATTTGGCAGACGCAGCTGCCGTGCTGATTCCGGTCGACACTTCGGATCCACAGTTTCCCGCCTACATGAGCGCCTTGCGCGAAGACGCAGCTGAATCCATATCCCTTCAATGGCGTCTTGCGCATGCGTTCGGCAGGCGGCCATTGACTCCCGGGCAGATCAGCGCAATTTACGCGGAAGTGCCACAGGGGGCCTTGAGCAGGCTTCATTCGGATAGGCCGTCAGCTGACGTTGACGCCGACCTAACTGTCGTTATGGTGGAGCGCATAGCGCTGTTCTCGGTGGCTGCTGAAGTGCATGCAGCCGTCACCGCGTTCGACTACTTTCACCCCCGCCCCGCTGACATTGTCGCCACCGGCGTGCGCACAATCCGAGCCACCGCTGATCGCGCATTTCGAGAGCTTGTGCAGACGCAGGTGCTTTCGGCCATGAAGCCGGAGTCCGAACTTGCAATTCGGCAAACGCTCATCGAGCAAGTCGGGACTCTCTATGCACAGTCATACCGTGCTTGCGCGCGCAACGATGTGCTTGCGCTCGAAGCAATGAACGGCGACGAGCGTTTGGTGATGCTGGAGACTGCTAAAGGCTCCGGTCTGCCTATGTCGCACGTGGACGAGGCATTTGAGCGGCTGATGGGTCATATGCTGTCGCTTATCTGTGAGGGGATTCCGGAGTTGCGTGCTTCTCAAGCAGAATGCGCTCCGCCGACCGACACGTTGACTTCTCCCGCAGACGACACAGAGATTGAGGCGCAACTGCGATGAAATTGACGGTTATCCCTTTTGATACCGAGATATCGATGCGTGCTCCCGAGGAGCGTATTGGTGAGGAGATCTACGCTAGTGTCCCTGCGCTCAATGAGTTGGCCAGCGCCTGTGCGGCGGTGGGCAACAAGCTATCGCAAGAAGGACGAAGGGCTCTCTTTTTTGGCCACTCTTCCCAGGACCCTCATCTTAGACGGGTTGCTGTTGAGCTTGGAGTCGAGTACCGATTGAAGATGGAGACGGCGGTGCCCGACGTCGAGTACATGTCGGGCATGCAAGCCCAGTCGGCAAAGTCGTTCGAGACGGCTGAGCCGGATCTCTGGATGAAGCCTACTACGGACTGAGAACAAATTGATGAGCGAACTTCCACAAGACATTCCCCGACGATACAAGCGCAAGACACAACGTATTGTGCTGCCGTTTGGCACACATGCGCGCTTCGCTGGTCAGGAATACTCCTTTGATAGCCATAAGGCAATCAACGGCCACTTTCTGGTCGCGGGCCCATCTGGGAGCGGCAAGAGCCACCAACTGAACCGGATGATCCTTGGGCTGGCCGAGCAAGGAGCAAAGCAGGTCTTCGTCATTGATGTGCATGGCGATCTGGGGGACTTCTCCGATATCGCGCCACATCGAGATCGGCCGATTCCTGAGGGGTTGGTGCACACCATCAATTTCGGTGAGCAGACGCAATATGGGTTACCCCCGCTGGACCTCCTTGACGACCCGGAAGGTGGTCCGCGTAAGCGCGCGAACGCGTTCATCAATCTGCTGCAGCGACAAGGTGCTCTTGGCCCGAAACAGAAGACGGCGCTGTATCGCCTCCTGATCGATCTCTACAAACAGCATGGTTTCATGGTGGATGACCCCAAAACGTGGTCGCTTTCCTATGATCCGCGACGCACGCGGAGTCGCAATGTGACCCCGCGCCCTGGCATGCTTGCGCTACCGAATCTGAATTGGTTCGACAAGAGCGAAGGCGAAAAGGATGAAATCCGTCAGGAGTACGGCGTCAAGTTCAATGGCGAGACGAAATGCTGGGAGATCTCGCAAGATCACCCGAAGGCGTCTGAAGCAGTCGAGCGATGGGGCGAAGCAGGGGGGAAGCGCTTTCCAACGCTGGCCGATGTTCGCCGTCATCTTTGGGACCGCTTGGTCATGATGAAAACCGGGCAGAGTGCGCCCGCAATCCGTTCGTTCGATAAAGTGATGTCGTTGGCAACGAAGCGCGCGAAGTTGCGGGCGCGGAAGTTTGATAGCGCTGGTGCCGAGGACCTCGACAAGCTGGAAGGCATGATCGGCAAGGCTCAAGCTGAAGCTGTCGACGCATTCAAGGACGGAATCGAAAAGGTAGACAGTGGCCAGGAGCTCGAGGAACTGCTCCTTTGGGATAGCGCGGACGCCGTAAAGGGATTGTTCGATCGGATCGAAGCGCTGGAGCGCAGCGGGATCTTTAAGGGTGTTGCGCCGCCGTTTGACGAGAACGTCCCTATATGGCGCTACAACATCAAATCGCTGAGCGACGACGAGCAGCAGCTATTCGTCGACGTGCTCTTGGAGCGCATATTCTTAGAGGCGAAATCGCGAGGTGAAGCTGACGGACCGGATACGTTCATCCTCTTCGATGAGGCACATAAATTCGTTGTGGACGATGGCGATCACATCATCAATCGCATTGTCAAAGAGGCGCGCAAGTTCGGTGTCGGCATGATCATGGGCTCTCAGGCTTTCATTCACTTTTCGGATGATCTGCTGATGTCAAGCGGGGTAAAGCTGGTGCTCGGTTGCCCGGAGATGTACCGGGAGTCAATGCGGCGCAAGCTGGGCCTTGACATGATTGACATGAGGAGCGGCAAGCGTGTCAACCCCCTGTCTTTGATCCGTCCAAAGGATACGGCGATGCTCAGCATGGCTACAGCAGGGGAAAATGCGCCGATGACGGATATAAAGATTTGTGCTGCTTGACCGTAACCCAAAGGGATGCGTATCGAACGGCAGTTGATGGTACGATTAAACGATGTTTTTGGAGTGCTACGTCATCTTGGAGGGGCGCTATGGGTACGAATCACTCGATGGGTGCGTTAGAAGATTTGGCGATGCTGCGACCAACGCTTCAGCACGGTGCGGAGGCGTCGGAGGCTGACCTCTGGGCGGCTGCAGGCCTGGCAAAACGCCAAACACGCGCCCTGAAAGCGCGAGATTCGCGCATCGAAGAGGCGAACGTCAGGCTCGGCACCCTTCACCAAGAGTACAACGATTTGGCGGCCGTCTCGGCTGCTTCGCGAAAGGTCATCGATAATCTTGCAGAGCAGCTCGCAGCAGCGCTGGGGTTGAGCGCGGAGATCGTGCGCAAGCAGGCTTACGAAGAGATGTCGATTCTGTATGATGCAGAAGTCGACGATTCCTTGGCCAAAGGCCATTTTCGAAGCGATCCGAGAAAGGACCCAGATGTGCTGGCTCGACCGTCTCGAGATTGGTATTCACCTGATCATCCATGAAAGAAAAGCCCGCAATCAGCGGGCTTTTCTTTTCTCTGAAATTCAGCTGAGTACGTTGACGTAATGATCAATCGACTTTGACCACTGTTCGCGTGAACTGTTGGGAGTAGGGTTACGGAAAAATCCGTGCCAGAGATCTCTGAGTCGGGCTTCCGCCAGTCGGACTTGATCGTCACCTATCAGGGCCATGGAGGCTTGCTTGAGGCCGGGGATCCCTACGAGCACGGGCCACGCTAACTGAGCAAATTCTTCCATATCGATTATTTTGCCGCGTCTATCGGTGTCGGTTTGCCCGAACTCGCTGGGATTACCTTCTATAAATCTTCGAAACCCGGGCCAATAAAACAGCGCTTCGAGAAGGTTGACTCGGAATGACTTTATGTCGCCATTTGCATAGGCGACGAACGCCCTTATCGGCGTCCCGATATACCCGCGTTCATGTGCGAATGCGCGAATGGACCGTGTGGCGCTCGCGATATTTCCCTTGATCAGAAGTAGAAGTGGCAGGTCATATCTAACCCCCTGATTATCATTCGGGCATAGCTTCAGCAGCTTTCGTGCGAGTTTGATGGAGCGGGCTATATCTGCGGTCTGGTAAGCCATTTCCATTCGCAAATACAACATTCTCAGATACGTGCGATTCCCGTCGTAAAGCCAGTCAATTTTGCCCCTGAATTCAGTTGGGATAAGGGCTTCCGAGCGCGCTATATAGTCGTCGAGGATCTTACTCGCCTCGGAAACATCATTGATCGCAACCAGCTCTGCGAGAAACAAGCCTGCGTCCAAAAAATCTGGGCGTCGAAGCGTTATCGATCTCGCCCATTCTTCTGCCTCCGCCAGCTCCTCAGGATGTGGTTCTCGCCCCATATCACTAAGGCTATTCAACTCGTCAGCCAAGGCATATCCCGGGAGTGATAGTTGAAAATGACCGGCTTTGTTACTGGGATCGACGAGGAATCGGTAGAACGGTTCGGATGCCTTTATCGGTGATCTGGCCAGTAACGCAGACCAAGAACGCTCGCCGATCATTTGTGCTCCCACGTCATTCAGAATTTGTGCGGACGGGACGGCAAGCTCATGGGCTACGCGCCGCCAAAACTGTTCGATCAACCGTGCAGCTTCCGGACCGGGAGCGGTTCCGGCGTGCTCCCGTACAAGCAGAGGAAGCAACGGTATTAACGCATCGGACCAGTTCGGTATCGATCCATTTTGGGATTTGGCTGGGAGCGAAATGTGTTCGCTCAAGTGATGCCAGTCGGCAAATGAGGCTGCACACGATATAGCATCGTATGCACGATTCCGAGGTACCTGGGTGGCTCGCGAGATATATTTTGTTGCTAATCGAAGGCGGCCCTGAAGCCCACTGGCCAATGATTGAGCATCAATGAGAAAAAGCGGACTTAGATCGAGACTGCCAATTACTTGCCGGAAGCTGAGCGAGCGTTCAACGGAGGAGGACATGGATATACCCCGAGCAGGCACTATGACCGGCCCGCTCGGCCTCGCCTGCTATAGGATAATCCAATGGCGTGGTGTTACATGAAGATGTCGCTGTGGCTGCTTCTCCGATGCGGGCGGACGGCGCGCGACAAGCACCTGTCGAAAGCATATGGCAAATCGCCCGACGACGCAAGCGGAGACGAGTTCGCGAGATTCTGCGCCGTGATGCGTCAGGAGAATCGCAGTGGGCCAGGCCCCGTATCGAGCGCAGGCGCATCCTGAGTCGGGTCTTTTCCGTCGCTTTCGCCTAGCGCTGCCTTCCTCGCCTCGTCTGCGTCCCTTGCTCTACGCGCCTTGTCCATTTCCGCACGTTTTGTCGCGCCCGCGATCATTGCGGTTCGGGCTTGTCCTCCCGCCTGGGATTCGATCTTGCCCATCGACTGATTTTCACCCAGGTCCCCGACCCCGGCGCCGATCCATCGAAGCACGCGATCCGGGAGCGCCTGAGGCAGTGCGAAGATCAACATGAACACTGAGTGCATGATCACGCAATAGAGCAGCATGTATCCTGCGATCGACAGAATCCCGGTTGTCGCCTCTTGCTGCAGCGCCTGCACTTTGGTGATGTAGCTAGAGTTGATAAATGCAACTGCGGGGTACAGCAGGGCGTTGCTGGCAACCAGACCTACGATCATGAGTGCAGGCCGGAAGAAGCCAGACATCAACAGCATGTAGCCCTGCATCTGGCTCCCAATGAAGCTGTTGTCGCGTGCAGGCGTCGTGTGTGCGGCGGCCCAGAGCACACCCGCCACCATCATCTCCACCACGAACACCAGCCATCCCACAACGCCGATCGCAAAGACATAGTAGGGCACCATTGGAATCCAGATCCCAAGGAAATACCCAATGTAGAGCAGCATCGTGAGCGACGGTGATACCAGCGCCCAAAGCTCCGCGAAGAAGACTGCAGCGGCCTTCGCAAAACCGGCCGCAACAGAGCTTCCGGGTATCAGCGAGGAGCTCGCAGTTGCGACCAGCCCTTCCAGCGTTGATCGAAGGGCCGTCTTGACGATGAATGCGCCTTCGGCGAATGTGGCGATCCAGTCGCCGAGGCTCTTTACCTGCATGACCGGATCGGATCCATCAGTAACCAGGTTGTTGATCATCCCCGCAATCAGCGAGACACCCAGGTGGCGCGTCCACTTGCCGAATGACGTTTTAGCGGCACTGTCGCCGTCGGCGAAGTCGTTGAGGCTGAAGTTGGTCTGTAGTGCTGGAAGCGCTGGTGTCGAGGTATCGGCTTTGTCGGATACGATCTCAAGCGCTTTGCGCGTGAGGATTTCAGTCACGCTCGTCATATTGGCCATGATGCCGTTGGCCGCTTGAAGAACGGTCCCCTGGGGCAATACGCTCTCAAGCGTCCCGCTGCCCGCCGTATAGACAATCTTCGTAGACGTGGACGACCTAACGGCGTCTTTGATGCGCGCCAAATCGGACCAGTATGACCCGGCGAAAATCCAACCTTGTCCGGTCATCTTGCCAACGAAGTCCGCATTCTGTCCTTGGATGGTTGTGGTGACCGATTGCTTGATCGTGTTGATAAAGATCGTTTTTTGATTTGCGATCGCGTTGCTCAACTCGGTTGCAGACAGGCTTGCGGGCGTTGCTGTAGCGACCGCATACGAGATCTGGTTGACGGCGATCGGGACAAACTGGGTGAAGATCGTTTGCAGGAATTGATTTCGTGCTTGGGCGACCCCTTTGCGCAAGAAGTCAGCGGTGTCGCCGTTGCCGGAAGTGTTAGAGCTGGAGTTGGTGGTAAAAATGGATTTACCGATGTTTGTCACCAGCGGATACGAATCGGTGATGCTGAAGGTGCCGCAAATGCCCTCACTTCCCGGAAATTCAGGTGAGGCATAGCTATACGTCGTGATATACGTTGTGTTGCCGAAGCTCTTTTCGGTTGTCTGCTTGGCCTGCATCTGCAGTTTCGCAGTGGAATCCGGCAGGAGTGTTGTGATCGCGTTATTCACGCCTTGCGCGCACGCGCCCATGCGTATAGCGGAGGCGAGGTTCGAATCGAAACTCGGGTCCTGCGCAATGCTACGAACGGCTTCGTCCGTAATGGCTTGAGCGATGGAAAAGTTCGCGACGTTTGTCCAAATGTTTGACGCGAATCCGATGGACATCGTCACGAGCAAAAGCATGATGACCTGCACCCCGGCGAAACCGCTCGACATGGGCACTAGCACTGCTGCAGCGGTGATCGACCGCAATGGCGTGTAGAACGTGGACCACTTGTTCCCCAGCACCTCGCCGTCGTTCGCGGAGTTGGCGATGCCGAAGACGGTAACCCACGTGAGAATGAAGCTGCCGAAGACCAGAACCCCGGAATTGAAGTAGCGGAACGCCTCTCCCAGCATGCTTGCCGCCGCATTGCCCGCCTGCTGCGGCGTGAGCCCGGAAACCAGCTTGGTGATCACGTCGCCGAAAACCATCTGCAGCAACTGTACGGCCGCATCGTTCGGACTCGGGATGAATGGGTTTGCCATGGCCGGGATCTCTGCGATTCAAAAAAATAAATGAAAATGCTACACATAATGCATTTATACCGCACATTTTACGCGGAATTCATTTGATGCGCATTTATTTGTCTAAATCCAGGCGATTCGTATAATCGGGAAATATAGCCATTTGTACGAATGACAACATTTATCGCAACGGAGGCCCCAATGTTGATTTCTGAGCGTCGCAATCTTGCAGACAGGATCGTCGCGTTTCTAGGTGAAATGTCCCCAGAGTTCGGCCCGAGTGTGTTGGGACCGTCCATAGCATCACGAATCCTGGCGCTCTTCAGCGGTTTCGATTCGGTGGTTCACGCCTCGTCGCAGCCAGTACTCTTCGCCGAACTTCTCCCGGGCGTGGACGTGATCGGGGTTCGCGACTATACGGTGGCGCCGAGGGGCGATGCGATGAGCCTGCATGAGCTCCATGAAACATGGGACCAGGCGACGTATGACTCGGCGTGGATGGAGCCGCTGTGCGAGCTGGCTCAGGCCTACTTGAAGCGTCAAGCTCAGGGCGTCAAGGGTGCTGGGGCTCTTTCCCACGGCGCAGCCGACGGCACGCACTACTTCGTGTTTCAGTCCGAGTTTCGCGCGATGGCTCTGCGCCAGCTGGGGCTGGATGAAGCTGAGATTCGCCTCAGCTGCACCGAGTCCACCTGGGTTCGCAGTCACCGTGGACTTACCTCGGAGGTCTGACCATGAAGCCGTCGATGATGGCGTCCTCGTATCAGGGCGCAACCCCGGTCGCGTACGTGTCCTTCGCTGAGATGGGCGAAATGGTTCGCACGCGCGGTTTGCACGCATCATCTGTCACTGTCGTTCGAGGTGCCGAGATTGTTCGAGCCGTCGCGAATGCCCAGAAGATCCAGGAGGTCGAAGACGGCATAAATAATTTGCTTGTAAGCGTTCGCAGCTCACAAGTGCCTGGTCAGCGTCCCGCTGCGCTGGAGCGGGCGATGGCGATTGCGCAGCAGTCCAGTGATGCTCATCAGCTGCAGTACCTGACGAGCATGTTTATCCACGAGCCGACGGTAATCTCGCAGCTAGCAAAAAACAAAGCTTTGCCAGTCGTCGCACAGCAGATCATCATCAATGACGCCGACCTGCAGCGAAATAGCAGTGTCATGAGAGGCTTGGCCGAAAACCCGGCCTTGCCTCCCGAATTGATGCGGCGAATGCTAAACGACACGGATGACGACCTGGTTCGTCATCTCCTGGTCCAGAAGGCGGCGGAGCGTTCCAGAAACGCCAAGGAGGCGAATGATCCTTACGTTAAAATATGCGATGAAGTGGCGGACACGACATTTGACAACTCTTTGCGGTTGACGGCGATTTCTGGGGCACGCAGTGCAGCTGTGTTGCGCAAGATCGCAAAGACGCGTGACGTGGTGCTCGGGGCGCGAGAGTTGGAGGCGGTAGCCGATAACATCTACACTCCCTCGGACGTACTGTCGTCAATGGCGTCAGTCCCCCCCACTCGACAAGCTATCTACGCAGCGTTTGGTGTTACGGTGGCACAAAAGGCCAGCCGGACGCTTCAGGTTCAGCGCGAGCGAAATTTCGCTGTGGAGCCAGTACCTGAAGGTAGTGTGGGCGGCCCAAGCTAAATCCGTCGATCGGCATTTTTTTCGAGCAAAACCATGTATTACTCGCTCTCGCAAAGCAACACCCCAAGCAATCAAGCGTTGCTGGGTTTGGCACCACGCGAGTTCGTCGCTCATTTGGTCGACGAACCCTTGGTCCACATTCCGTTCGAGTCTGTGGTCGTGGCCATCACGCGCGAGAAGCCGATGGTGCCCGAGGTGGCTGCTCGCGAGATCGTGGCGCACGACGCCGGTTACCGCTCCAAGGCCCTTCGTGTCGGTGCCGACGTGCTGATGAAGTCCCTGGGTGGCGAAGAGCCTGCGATGCGGTTTTTCCGATCGGTGCTTTCCGAGCGCTCCGGGCTTCGCTTCGAGAGCTACGCCGAGGGCGTGACCGACAACGTTGTCGCCCTCAAGAACCGCGTCGCTGCAGCGGCAGCGATGTGTTACGACGAGCGGCAGGAGGCGAGTCAACCGGGGCTACTGCCGATAGAGCGTAATTACGTGGACCTGATGAAATCGATCCGCTTGTGCCTGGAGCGGGGCGTTGAGGAGCACACGGTCACGCCGGAGCTCGCGCAGGACGTCATGGCAGAGGTCGAAGGTGCCGCACTCGGTGTGGGGTTCGACGGAATGAAGGAGGTCATCGGCCCTTTGCATGAAATGGCCGCAAATGAGCTTTTCGAAGCGCGTATGGCGGCCCTTCGAGAGCGCTATACGACGGCGCCCTCCCCGGACGAGCCTAGCGGCCCATGACCGGAAGATTGTCGCGACTCCAATGCAAAGCCACGGGATTCCCGTGGTTTTTTTTTGGCGCCCGCTTGCTGAGGTCGGTGTGAGTGCGACGTTATCAATTTGCAAATAAAAAATATATCTATGTCATCTGAAAATAAACGGAATCCCTAAATTTCGCATAGATTTGCCGGAATTTAAACGAATATATATCGTGTTGGATATTGAGGCAGGCAATAGACTATACGAGGAGTGTCAAATGAAAATGACCGTTGAGGACGCTGCCCTTGCGCTGATGGAGTTGGGGCTTGATGTGACCGAGTCGGAGGCTCAGCGAGTGCGCAACGATCTGGCATGCATTGTCACGAGCAACGAAAGATCGGTGCATGACGTGGTCAAATCTCGCTACGCATCGAAAGAAGGGCGTGCTGGCGGTCCGAATGGGAAGACGTGGTGGATCGTAGACACAGATAAGTATGAAGCGGTCGAGTTGCCGCAGCATCTGCATGAGATCGTGCCGAAGCTCTCAAACTTCGACCTACGGGTGCTGAACTGGGCGCGCAACACAGTGATTACGAATGAGGCGGACGCCCCCGCGATTGTGTACGCGGTTATGCGTAATCCAGGTGACGACAATGCATACGGCTATGAAGCACGGCGCGGTTCGGCGCTGCCATTGCTTTCTGATGATTACAGTGCGCGGGACATCTTGGCCGACCGGGTTCGTGAAGACCCGGACGGTACGTGGACAATCGCACCGCATTTCTTGAACGTTCAGAATGCCCTCCAGTTGTCGGAGCCGGGTGACCCGATGACGGAAGTGCGGCTGCTGCACGAACTTCTCAAATCACCCCAGCGAGAACGCGTACTGGAAGCGATGCAAGGTGCATGGGTGGACGTAGGAGGGTGGAGATTGAACGAGACCGTTGCGCCGAGTAGCGTAACCGACGTCGATAGCATGCTGAAGCATCCGCGTGCTGACGAGTTCTACATTCCTTCTCATGCACTGGCGGACCGTCGCGAGCTAAAGGAAGCGGCAATACAACTTGGGTACGATGCATTTTCGTATGGGGCCGCAAACGAAAGTCTCTTTTCACGACAGTTCCGGCCGTTCCATCGAGAGCAGGTTGTCCTATTGAGAGACGCCCCAGTGCTGGTCGCAGCACACAGTACAAAGTACCTTGAGGCTTACCGGCAGCGGGCTGATTCGAGCCCAGGAGAGCATCGTTTTTCACGGCATCAACTTGTGCAAGCAGGGTCGGCGGATAAGGCATGCGAAATCGGCTACAGGAAGGCCGCTCAGGCGCACCTTCAGCGTCTTGACCGCTTGAAGCAAGCACCATTGGCTTCGCACGTCGAAAATTGGCTTGAGACCGCAAGCAGGGACATTCGAGGCGCTGCCGAGGAGCAGGGCTTCGAACTGGATCGGTGGGAAGAGGGGGAAGAGGAGCGGGCCGCTCGAGCGAACCCGCAACTGATGCGTTGGTTGAAGTATCACGAGCCCCTGGTAGGCCAGCCTGGCCCAGAGGGATTTGCGTCGCGCGTTGACGTACTTCGTCGAATCTTCGATGCTGGTCTGACTCACGTCAACTATGAGTTTCACACGTTGACCGGCTTTGGACCGCGCCAATTCGACACGACTATGGAAATGGGCGATGCGGATGCGGTAAGAAGTGAGTTGGACAAGCGATATTTGAAGTCAAAGACGGTGGGCTTCAAAGAGGCTTATAACTATCACAACTGGGTCCATCCGCAGACCCCGGATACGAGTCTCAGCCTTCAGCTCTAATTCGAAAAAGGGGGGCGACGAGTGATCTCACATGAGCTCGAACGGGGACAAGACGCCAACAAGATGTTCGGCTTCGTCGACCACGAGCCAGAGCGTGAATTCGTGTGTGTCAGTGCCCCCTTGATCAAGAACTTGATCAATCGTCCAATCTTGTCGAATGGTCCGCGCGCCGGACAAGCGAAGTAACTCCTCATTAACAGCTTCATCAATAGACTTTGCCAACCGCTCGGCACGATTTGCTTTGTTGTAGAGGCAATCTACGATCGATCTTTCCGACACGAGCTTCCATTGGCCACCTTGGTGGATTGGAAGAAACGAGAAAGAGTGCATCAGCATCAGCTGCCGCGCCAAGCCAACCGGTTGCCAATCAGACACGGCAACCACCTGCTTGACCATATGATCTCGAACATAAACCCTTTCGTCCGGCCGATCATTGCGGCGCATAATCGCCTCCTCTAGCGCTATGCAAAGTTCGATGCCTCGACTCGCTGCATGGCGAGCAAAGGCACCGGTGTGCATGGCGTCATTTCTCGCCTGTAAGATTGATTCGTAAAGAGCATCAAAACTTGTAAAGAACGAGGGGAACCGCTCGACAAGTGATGACGTTGTCGGTACGCGGTCTGCGAACCATCGAATATGCTTCCGGTATTCTCCTAGCGCCCCTTGGCGTCCAGACAGACGGCGTCCTAACTCCTCGATCGCGTAGCATATCTCCCGAAAATCTTCAGCCGAGCTTTGCGCGGCATAACGGGCCACACGCAATCTATCTCTGTAATAAACGGCTTCGTTCAGCGCAAGCGGCTTGCGCGGCGCCTGGGCAGGCTCTTGCATGCATATCCCCGGGGAAAGTCGGAATGAATTAATCGTGCGGTCGCATCAGATCTTGAGCGTAGAGAGGATCTCGTATTGCTTCTCGCGATCCTGATCGATGTACCTGGCGGTGGTAGTGATGCTCTTGTGGCCGAGTTGCTTTTGAAGGTGCGCTAAGGGGGCGCCGAGGTCCGACTGGAACGTCGTGAACGCGTGGCGGAACCAGTGCGGGCTGGCATCTAGCAACGTATGGTAGTCCTCGTCCGTCGGTTGAAGATTTAGTGCCTTCGAAGCGTAGGTGAGTGCCTCACGTACAATCGTGTAGATCGTGTTCGCGGACACATGGCGATCGGCCTCACGTGACGCGCCAAGCGGGCGCACTAGCGGAGCCTCGTTGCCATAAGTGCTTACAGGCTCGCCGAGTGCGCGCTTGTAACGCTCAAGTGCGGCGCGAGCTGGTTCGATAAGTGAGATGTCCCGCTCCTTGCTGCCCTTACCGAATACTCTCAGCGTCCAAATAGGTACTCTCGAGCGACTGTTTGCCGATTGCTGGATATCCGACATCTTCCCCAGAGCGATCTCGTCGCGGCGTAATCCCGTAGTCATTAAGAACCTGACGACAAATAGTGCACGCTCCGCCGATTCCCGACTGGCAGACCCATCAATGATGGCTTGATTCGCCCTAGCTTCAAGGACATCTAGGACATCAGTGGCCAACGCAAAGCGAAACGATTTTTCGACAGATCGCCTCGCCGCTTTGCGCGCGCGCACGTGTTCGGCCTCATCATGAAGAGCAGTCCGAACGTCCGCCGATGATTGACGTTGTGACTGACGAGCTTTGACCTCCTCACGCTCATAGAGGGTCTCGATTCGAACGAGAACGAACGCGTTGACCTTGATCCAGTGCGCCGAGTGCAGCCATCCGAAGAGCGAGGCGACAACGGTCAGGGCGTGCTGCGCAGAACGGCGGGATAGACCGGAGCTCGAAAATGGACGGAACTCGCCGGGAACACGCCGTTTGCCCTTGTCACGCCTCAATTCGAGCGGGGGCGATTCAAGAAAGGACGCATACTCAAAGATATCGTTCAGCCGGAATTGGGTGAGCGAGATCTCGCGGATCTGGGAAAGCCAGAAGTAAAACCGCTCCGCCTCTTTCTGATAGGTGCGGAGTGTTTGAGGCCTAGCCTGGAACACACGTAACCACTCGCGGATAGCTTCGATGTCGGTCGCGGCCGTAATGCCGCGCTCGCTGTCAGGCTGACGGTGTAGCGTGTCAGTCACCGGCGCGGGACTGGCAAGCGAAGGGATAACGTGCTGGCTATGGTTGGGCATAAACGGACTGCCGGAACTGGATAAGTATGTCGATCGCAAGCGGATTAACCATACTATAGAAAACGAATGACGCTAGCTCAACCACGCCCCGCACCAGCGCATGCGGAGGCGTGGACAGTTTACCCGGGGTGGGCTGTGATCTCGCGGCGGTTTCCCGCCTCGACAACGTTTGCACCCAATGCCTTGTCGATTTCCCCTTGGCGCTTAGTCTGGTACAGCTTGTAATACGCGATTCCCCCGGTCAGATTTAGGTGCGTCGCGTCGTTGTTCCGGTAGAGCGGGACACCCTCCGAAGAAACCTCGCACGTCTCACCGGCACATGTGACCCCGAATGTGTGCAGCACCTTGATACTCGGGATTGCTTTCACAACAGGGTCAATAATCGCGTAATTAGCGTCTCGAAGCGCATACGTTGATGTCGCTGGAAAGCCGCAATCCCGTTGTTCTGCGCCGAACGGAAGACGGTTGTACAGCTGGCAATTGATGCGATTTTCCGGGATAGCGGGTACGTCATCCAGGAGAACAATCTTTTTTCCACTCTCGATCAATTTGCGGAACGTAGATTCCATGTCGGACACCATCTGCCCCGGTTTAAACCGAGCATCGGGGCTATCGGAGCCCAAGTAGGAAGCCCAGGTCGCAGCAACAAACACCGTGTCGATCGTTTGGGATTCAAGCAAATACTGCATCACCTTCGCGTTGTAAGCCCTGCAGTCGCTATCAAGTTGCTTACCCGGGGATACGCCAGGGTTTGCGACGGGCGGGCAGGCTGGGCGAGTCAGATCGTGCACCGAGTAGCGGTAGTCTTTGCCCAGCATGTCAAAGAAATAGACAAACTGGTATGCGTGTGAGTCTCCCCACAGAACGGCGCGCTTTCCGTCGGCCGCCCCTACAGAGCACACATCTGACGACGTCACATCCGTCTGTCCCCAGCAGCTTAACCCGCGCCCTCCAACCCAGTCGGCGTCGGTAGCTTGCGCATATACGCTGCGAAACTCTGCTGGGAAGAGCGGTAGAAAATTGCTGGTTAACCGACCAATGCCGACGAGGCTCCCCGCCAGAACCATCGGCATGGCGACGAACGTCGTAGCAGCAGCGCGCTTGCTCATCTGCGCGTACCGGAACCGTGTTTCCACGAAGCGGTAGGAAACCTCCGCGAGTGCCAAAGAAGCACCGATGCCAATGATCGCGGCAAAATGAGATGTGAACCCGAATCTGTTTGCAGCGAAGAATACGGGCCAGTGCCACAGGTAGAGGCTGTATGAGCGCCTGCCGAGCCACACCACAACGTTATTCGATAGGACCCAATTACCCCGCGCACGCGCGCCACAGGCAATGACAAGAGCGGTTCCGCCGCAGGGGACGAGCGCCCAGACGCCTGGAAATGGCGCGCCTCCCATAGTGGCGCCGCACGCGATGACGACGAGCAGCCCAGTCCAAAACGCCGTCGTTCGAATGGAGTTGCTGAGTCGCAGGCGGTCGTAGCTCGCTGCGAGCAATACACCAATTAGGAACTCGAAGGCCCTGTACTGTGCGAGGAAGTACGCGCTCTGCTCACCCTTGGCTCGTGCAATTTCGGCCCAGGCAAAAGATAAGAGTGCGAGGAGAGCAATGACGAAGAGACGGCGCGCGATGTCGACGCGTCGCAAGGCGAAGAGGACTATCGGAAGGACCAGGTAGAACTGCTCCTCCACGGACAATGACCACGTGTGAAGCAGAGGTTGATGGTTCGCGTCCGCGTCAAAGTACCCAGTTTGCTTGGCGAGGTAGATGTTAGAGGCAAAGCCCGTCGCATAAGCAATGTTCTTCGCCACCTCCATTGCGTCGTCGGGAATGAGAAAGAGGACGCTAAAGGCAAACGTTGCAAGGAGAACGGTGAACAGTGCAGGTACCAGCCGCTTTGCGCGGCGGACGTAAAAATCGGAGAAGCTAAACGATCCTTGCGAAATGTCGCGTAGCAAGCCTTTCGCGACGACGAATCCCGAAATCGTGAAGAACACGTCCACGCCGATGAATCCTCCCGAGAAGGAGGCAAATTTGGCGTGACAAAAGACGACAAGTGCTACTGCGATGGCTCGAAGGCCATCTATGTCGGGACGATACGCCCCAAGTTGTTGTTTTGACATTCCCAGTTTGTCGGAGGGGTTGCCCCCCCCGACTGCCCCCGGCAAGCGCGCCCCCGAATCATCTGGTCGCCTGCAATTTGTTCAAAGAATTATGTCCAAGTCGATGCTTGGGCGTTCCTACTTAATGAGAAATCGGTTGCGGTCTTTCCCTTTGATCCAACCCGGTTCGCGCCCGCGTCCACTCCAAACAGCACCAGATTTCGGGTCTTGGTATACCGCCTCGGGCTTTGGTTTGTTGCGACGGCGGATCGCAATGCCGAGATCTCGGGCGGTTAAATCGAATGCTTCGATCTTCTCGCGTACTTCGGCGATAACCTTCGCGCGTTCGGTTGCTAGCGCTTTTTCGATCTGCGCGTCGAGTTGGTCTCTCTGCGCAACAAGTTCTTTGTAAGTCGCCATTGTGAAACTCTTAAGGTACGTTGAATTATAAGTTAGGGCGTGTCGAGCCAACGTAGGAGAACTGATCAACCCCGTGGCAGTGAGGAAGTATATCTGCTAATGTGCGGATTGAAAAAAATATATGAATATTTTCTTTTCTGGTGCGAAAAGTCATTGAGTTCGCGTTAGATTGCACTCATGACATTTTTTGTCAACGCGGAGGACGAAGTGATGAAGCAGAATTTGGGAAAAGCGGACAGCCCGATGGCGTCAACTGGTGCACGGGCAAGTGGGCTCGCTCGCGTCGGGGACATAATCGAGGCAAGTGTTCGGTATCCAACGGCGGGTCTTCTACGAGTGCGATTGGCTACTCCGGGGGCGTGCGCAGAGGCAAATGTGCTCTTGAGGAATGGCAGCAGTGGGTGGCGCTTACTCCATGAGGGAGGCCATTAATCCACTAACTCTTTGGAATCCCGTTCAATACAACGTCAAAGGGCTCATATCGCCAGGCACCCTCCTCTGTGTAGAGTTTGTCAACATATTGGAAGAAATCGCTGGGGATTTCCGGGATTTTGTCCCATTCTTCGTTCCACGCGAAGGACATCGAATTCGATGCGATACGCGAAGTTGCTGCAGATAGCGTTTGGACCGCCCATAAGGTGGCCTGTCGCCCGTGGAACGGGATCAAAGACTGAACTCGGGACTCAAGCGCTTTAACGGCGTGAATGCCAACGGAAAATCCACCTTGGAGATATCCAACTTCGAACGTGGCACGGCTAGAGAGATCCATCACATCATCGGTTGCTGCACCATCAAGCGATTTAGGAATGTTGAGAAGTCGTGGAAAGCCACGCATAGGGTGGTCTGGCTTCTTGTGCCATGCTCGTGCGAGAAATCCAACTACGTCAACGTCGTCGCTCGCAAGATGGTACTCACCGTAGAGCACTCCCGTATCGACGTCGAGGACGACGTAGCGGCGCAGCAGCTGCTTTTGTCCGGGCAGTCGTGGATCGATCACCTTGCGCTGATAGCGGAGCGACCCATCGCTTACCGCGTATAGGTGTTTTGATAAGCTAACGAATAGATTCTGCTCACGCGTAGGATAACGTCGTCCGCTATCGCGGCCACGGAGGTAGTTGTTGGCGATCAGATTGTTCACGCTGGCTCCGCA
The DNA here is from genome assembly GCF_001721285.1 of Pandoraea sp. ISTKB. Classification (NCBI taxonomy): domain Bacteria; kingdom Pseudomonadati; phylum Pseudomonadota; class Betaproteobacteria; order Burkholderiales; family Burkholderiaceae; genus Pandoraea; species Pandoraea sp. ISTKB. The sequence goes on along the minus strand of NZ_MAOS01000020.1, from coordinate 33,052 downwards.
CCTTTAGACTCGAGGTTAAGGCCTTGCCCCATAGTGAAGGCACGGAGTCAAATACGTGCTTCACGCACTTACTGTCGCGTTCGTCCATTTCTGTCCGTGGGCGCGAATCTACACATTTTCGATCTAGCTGCGGATGCTGGGGCAGGACGCGAATAGTGTGTCTGCCTGGGCTTCTCATTGAGCACAGCTACTTCTTCAGGGAGGCTATCAGAAACTTATTCGTGAGAATGCGGCCGTCGACATTGAGCTTGAGCTGCTCGTTTTTCTCGCGGGCATAGATTGCGCAGGTTGATTTACGAAGCGCGCGTCGATACGCGCGGTAACTCATTGCATAGACGATGGGATAGAAGGGCACCATCAGCCACTGCGAGGTTCGACTCTTATCGGACCGGTGGACGTGCATTGAGGTGAATCCGGCGAGCATAGAGAGCGTACGAAGTTGCTGTGCTCCCATTAGAAACAGGTGCCCGTAGTATTTACGCTCACCGGCGTCTCCCCACACGCTTTCCATCGCACTCGGTGGAGTCCCTCGGATGATCTCGCTTTCGAAGCATAGATACGCAAATTTAGACGCCATCGAGCTCCGGTTTGGAGTCGTCAGGAATAGCTCTCCACCAGGCTTAAGAATTCGATTGATCTCTTGCAGTGCGGCAAGGTGATTTGGAAGGTGCTCGATCACCTCTTGCAACACGACTACGTCAACGGATGCACTCTCTATGGGGAGCCCGTCCATAATGTTTGCGTACTCGGCGCCGCCGTCAAGTTTGCAGTACTCCGGCATGATGTCGTACGGTTTGACGGTGGCGCCTAAACTTCTGAGGACGTATGTGGTTCGTCCATCACCGCAGGCAAGATCCACAACGGTCTTGTTGGACCAGTCGGCGCGCTCTCTCAAGATCCTATCAACGTTCTGTCCAATTCCCAGGGCAAGCTGCTGTTCGAACATATGGCTGTGGGGTAGTCTGTCGTGTGGAAATTTCGCCCAAGCAATTAGGCGCTAGCGCGAGAATCGGCGATGCACTGATCGCTAGCGGAGCGCGATGCTGACGCTGCGGCCAGAATAACGAGTAGTGCTACGTACAATGATACCGTTGCTTTGAGATTGAATGTTTCTACGGTCAAGCCAAACACCCCAAAACACACACATACCGCAAGCCCGAGCAGGCCTGCTTCATGTCGCAGTGCGCAAGCATGGACGTCGCGCGCGGCTCGCCAGAACAATAGTGAAGGCGCGAGGTATGCGGCGAGCATCGCGAGAAGACCCAGCAAGCCGTAGTCGGCACCATATGCCAGCAGTTGGTTGTGAACCTCTCCTTCGCCCGCTTCGCCCGCGAGCTCAGTCACGGTGCCCCGCTCGATTTCGTTGGGCATCAACCGCTTGAAGCCGTCGGCGCCGAGTCCGATTATCGGGGCTCGCTCGATGCCTCGAATTGCGGCCTCATATAGCTGGAGTCGGACACCGACGGACGTGTCACGCTGACCAGCTGCGTATTCGGAGAGGTCTGTGTAGATTTGATCCACGCGACCACGTAAAAATGGCGAGACGAGAAAGACCAACAAGAGCACAGCACCGATACCGCTGACGATCGAAGATTTCACTTGCACCGAAAGGTTTCGGCGTGGCACCGCCATGTACACCAAGCCAACAATGGGGATGGCGATCCATCCGCCGCGCGATCCGGTAAGAAAGGAGGCGAAAAGCGCGCATCCCACTGCTAAGACTCGAAGAATGGTGGCAACCTTACGATGCTTCCACTTGAGCGAGATCAGCGTCATGATCGCAAAAAGCAATGCGACGTCTCCAAAGTGGATGGCGTTCATATAGTAGCTCTCCATTCGCATCTTGCCCCATTCGTTCGAGTGGGGTAAAAGAACGACCAAGCACGACAGGCCTCCACAAGCAATTGCCCAATCAAAGTGGCGAAACACGCACGGATTGGCGCGCCGTAAGACAAGAAAAACGGGGATTCCAATAAGGAACCGTGACGGCGAGTCCAACGTCCGCCAGATGATCTCGCCGTGAATCGCCTCTGAAACCAAGGTGGCAGTCAGTGGAGCAGCGAGAGCTAAGCAAAATCCCAGTTCGGCGTATGTCAAGCGGCCAGCGGGTTCGCGGTGAACCATAACTAGTGCGAATGAGCTCATGACGGCTGCTAAGAGCAATAGGGCGCTTGTTCCACCCTCAAGCAAGGCATACGCCGTTGGGGTGACAAGGACAAAGACGTGCATCAGCCGCCAGTAGGAGGTAGACAACCAGAGTGGCATGCCAAGGGCTTTGGCCGGAATATGGTTCATTGGTAGGTCGAGAGCATGGCACCCCGTCGGCGGGGCCCGTGTCCCGCAACGGAGATACAAATTCAGTATGTTTAGCCACGGATTATCTCCTGAATCCGCGTTGCAAATCCGGTTCGGGTGTTCTCAAGAAACAGCAGCGAGTCGCCCTCCGGCGGCGTCGAGCAGGGAGATAGTTCTCCGGCCCTTTTAATTAGCGTGTTGAGCCTTGTAGCCCCGAGGGATTGATGCCTATTCAACTGCGCCCGGTGCCTGCGATGGCACCCTGACGCTCCATCAAAGTTATTGGTCGTCGACAAGTTGCTCTGCCCCGGAAGATCCAGTAAGTCGGACCCGCCAAGTGACGTGCTTGCCGATATCACGATCAAACCGCCGTAGTGTCCACACACGGTCCACGGATACGGAGATTTTTTCTCCTGCATCTGATTTACCGTATGGCGCTACGAGACGTATGACGTCCGCCAATGCCGGTTCCAGTTTTCCGTCGCCTTCTGCGCCGGGTAGCACGATCACGCCAGGATTCCGGTGGAATGGAAATGCTTGGTCATCAAGGAAGTCGCTGTCGTGGGTCAGAATAATGAGACGCTTCTTCCAAGCGTACGAAAATACGGTTTCGTCCGATTTGCCGGACAAGCCGACGTCAGCGACGAAGATAGCACTGTAGCCAAACGATCTGAGAAGCTTGGCAACTTCCTCGCCCATATTCTCGTCGACAAGGAATCGCGCCTTCTGCCGAAACTGTTTGGTGAAGAGCTTGATCTCCCCATCCGTCGAAACGATTGGTACCCAGCGCGCCACTGAAGCCTCCAGGAGTGAGGTCGCAACGAAGGAGATGCGGGAGGGCGTGCCCCCCGCATGGGCTTACAACTCTACCGTATCTGCGGGCATATCGGACGTTGATCGCTTATGAGTAGGATCGCTCGCGGGAACGATCAGCTGTTGAGGTGTCGCGACAGTTCCTTTATGACCAGCAGCCAGACGAGCAAGTGAGGCTAGGCTCGGCTTTGTTTGCGGTACGCGATGCGTGCAAAGCTCGGTGAGATACGATGATATTGCCGCCTTGGATTCCTCCGCATTCCAAAAGCCATCCTCGACCGAGACGTGCGTCATGAAATGACACCATGCGATCTCTGCCATCACGGAGCGGCCCCTTTGTGAACGTCCGTCCGGTCCAACGAGCGTCCGGTCACGAACGTACATGTGCTCCAAGCGGCTGGGCTGCACGTCGGAAGTGACACCCTCCGAAATGGCGGCGTAGAAAGAGCTCACCTCCAGGTTGTAGTGTCCGAGAACGAATCCTTGATCCACGAGCGCTTGCCTGTCGCCAATTTCAGCTTCGACCATGCCATAGCGGTAGTCGTGCTTGCCGGGATCGAGGCTAGGAAGGGACCGCAGCACGCCGGGGTGTACTTGGCCAATATTGCTTGGCCCCGAACTAAGGCGTGCTTCTAGCGCGGATATCGCTGGTCCTTCGACGATATCTGAAGGCGCAGAGGAGGGGGCATCGGATTTCTCCGATTGCACTTGTTCCGCTTTATCAGTCTTCGCTCTAGACGAGCGCACGCGTGTGCTTTCGTCGCTGCGCTGTGTGGGGCTGGCAGTAAGCCCGCTATCCAACACCCCTGATACCAAGCTTGTGACATCCCCCGCGAGTGCCGGATCCGCCGGAACCTTCTCGACCATCTCGCGGACTTCCTCGACGCGCCTCACGTCTGGATCCTCGCCGCGCTTCACCAGCTCGGCAAGAATCTCATCCGCGCTAGGCACCGACGCAGACGTGTCATCCGTCGCCAGTGGGGCGGTGGGGACTTCGGTGCTATCGGAAACGAATTCGGGCGGGGAAAATGAGTCCTCCCAGACGTTCTCGATCAACGAGGTCATGTCGACGTCGTGCTCAACATCAAGGTCCGCTGCAGTTTTCTTGGCCAAGAGTGCCGTTACCTCGGTGAGCCTGCTTCGCTTCACTTGGAGCTCAAGCTCTTGCGGGAAGACCTTCGTCGCCTGTTCTCGCAGGTCGGGAAGATCGCGCAGAGCGACGTTTCTGCGCTTCTGCAGTGAACTTGCGTTGCCTTGCACGTCGATAGCGAGTGCATTAAACAAGCGGATCAAGTCAGTCTCGTAGACTTTGCCGTCTCGATAGAGAGCTTCTGCGGAGTATGTTGTCGCTGCGCCATTCAACCCCAATCCGCACCCTCGGGCGTCGGCGAACGCGACAAGCGGGAATCCTAGGTATTCGCCAATAGTGCGCTCATCGCTGCCAGCAGTGCTCCGACGCATCGCGTTGAAGTGTCCGAGAACGGCGTCAGCTGCCGCTTTTCGATGGATGTACTGTGTTTCGCCAATGCGCACCAGAAACGGCGAGGAATCCCCGAAACGCGTAAAGACTGCGGACGCTAGGTTCTCTCGGTTCGTCAGCGGGGCATCGTCAACAAACACTCTGTACTTTGCCTTGGGATTGTCCCCCTGCTGGGCGTTGATAGACCGTTCGATCGCCTCAAATGCGGCTGATGCTGTTCCGAATGGCGAACCATCTACGACCAGGCTTCGCGCATCGGCATGCTCCTGCATCGCGGAGATACCGGCAAGTGCGCGCGTTTCGTCCGCCACATACTGGGCGATGCGCTCCGGGGTGATCGTCTCCATGTCGCGCTCTGCGGATCTGATCTGGTCCTGAATGCCGTATTGGCGACGTGTAAACGCGCGCCGAAGCCCTTCGATCTTTGTAATCTCTGCCTCAAGCCGTACGCGCTCAAGCATGAGAGGGTCGCCCGAGGCGATCGCGGCCATTTCCGCCATGTTATCGGCCGCGTCGTCTTCAACCTCGATTTCGCGCTCGCCGGTGTAATGACGGATAGCGTTGATGAACCGCATCTTCGTCTCAATAAGACCCCACATCTTGGCGTCGTACGTTCGTTCGGTGGCGTAGGCGTTGATCGCGACTTCAAAGTCATCGCCGTACTTTGCCTGTAGCAGGTTTCCGAACCTTTCGGCCCGACCCTCGCGCTGCTCGATGTCGGATGGATTGAATGTGACGTCTACGTGATGCAGGCCGACGATTCGCTGCTGAACGTTGGTCCCGGCACCCATGCGCGGGGAAGAGCCAAAGAAGAACCGGATGTCCCCGGCGTTGACGGCATCGAAGAGATCCTGCTTCTGCAAATCGGTGTTGGCTTCTTGGACATACCGGATCTGGTGTGCTGGGACGCCCTGCTCCATGAGAAGCCGCTTCATCTCGTCGTATGCGTTCCACGAGGCTCCGTTCGATTCGCGGAGAGCCTCAATTTCGCTCATGTCGAATCTTGAGAGCTTTTCGATGATGTCGTCGCGCGCCAGTTCGTTCGTCGTGGTGCGCAGCTTGTCCTGAAGCGAATCGAATTCGGCGAGAAGCTTCTGTCCGCCTTTCGAGCTCGGTACGGAACGGTCAAGGAACAGGAGCTGGGTGCCGCGATCTGCGTCCCAGCGCTTATACAGACGCATTGCCTCGCGCACGACAGTACCAAGCTTGCCCGATTCGCCTTCGCGAATCGACTTGTCCACCGCTCGGGCGTCGAGCGCCACTTTACGCGCACGGTCCATTAATCGTAAGCGTTGCCGATTGCGCTCAATGGGATTGTTGATCCGTTTGAGGCCTTCAAAGTCGGTTACCACTTCCTTCAAAATGCGGCGTTGCTCGCTCGTGGGCTTGACCACAATGTTACGTCGCTTGCCTCCGGCAATTCTTGGTACCGGATATCGAGCCCCGTCATTGTCCTGCGAGTACCAGAGTTTGATGTCGTCTAACGTCACTGCATCGGCGAATTGGTAGTACATCGCCATCAGCTCGGGCATGTTGGTGAACTTCGCGAGACGCGTTTTCTCTTCGAGGCCTCCGGCTTCAGTCATTTCCATCGCCGTACGCGCTTCGGCGAATTGCTTGTGCCACGCGTCAAAGTTCTCGATGCCCGCCGCCTTCAACTGGTCTCGCGCCAGATATCGCTTGAGCGTGTACATCTCTACCAAGCTGTTCGAGATTGGTGTGCCGGTCATGAGCGTTAAACCGCCACGGCCGTTTGTTCCTGACTGGAGCACCTGAATTTTCATGAACAGGTCGAGTGCCCGCTTTGAGCCTTCTTTGTTGCCGAGGCCCAAAACTCGCGTCAGTCGGGTGTGATACCAGAGATTCTTGTAGAGGTGCGCTTCGTCTATCCCAAGGTGGTCGACGCCCATTTCTTCGAACGTTATCATCTCGTCCTTGGGATTGTCCGTGAGCCGTTCAAGACGCGCTTCCAAGCTTACTTTCGTCCGTTCAACATCCTTAACTGAGCGCGATCGTGCGCCCTCAGCCTCGATCGCTTCATTGATCGCTTGTTGAACTTGGCGGATCTCTTCCTCAATGAACTTGATTTCGCTCGCCTTTGAGATCGGGATGAAGCCGAAGGAAGAATGAGGAACGATTACGATGTCCCAATCGCCCGTTGCGATGCGACCGAATAGGCGGCGACGGCGTGAGCGTTCGAAGTCCTTCTTGCCTGCGGCGAGGACTTTGGCGCCAGGGTAAAGGCGATACGCGTCCGTCGCGAATTGCTGAACCATGTGGTTCGGCACCGCGATCATCGGTTTGCGTGCAAGGCGCATGCGGCGCAGTTCCATCGCCGCAGAAATCATCGTGAACGTCTTCCCGGCCCCGACTGCATGATCGAGCAGGGTATTACGGCTTTGTACGATACGCCATACGCCATTTTTTTGATGGCGTCGCATCTTGATCACTGAGTCCGGCACCTTCCCAGGGAACGTAAGGTGCTGGCCGTCGTACTGACGAACCAGGAGCGTGTTGTATTCGTCGTTGTAGATGCGCGCCAGTCGCTCGCGGCGCTCTGGGTCTGCGAAAACCCAGTCCTCGAATTCTGCGGTCACTTCGCGGGCCTTTGCGTTTGCTTCCGCTGAGGCCTCTTCATTGAACACGCGGCGAGGCCGATTCGCTTCGTCATACACGGTGTCGTGGACAGCCAGGCTTTGACTGTTGAGCAGCGATTCGATGATATCGCTGGCGGGGCGGCGCGATGTACCCCAAGTCTGTCGTGACTTTGCCGTTGAGTTGGCCGTCGCTGATACGTCAACAGAGAATTTGGCGTCGTAGGCGCGGAAAAGAACCTTTGCCGGTTCGCCGATTAGGTGAGTAATGAATGCGGCATATACGTCGGCGGGAACCCAGACTGAGCCAAGACGCACACCGATGTTGGATGCGGGGATATCCTCCGGCTGAACCTGCTCTAAAGCTGCGACGTTCTTGGATAGTCCCGCATCGATCGCGTGGCGAAGTTTCACCTTGACGGGACCAGAGAGATAGGCCTCCCGTGCGACCCATTGATCGTCCTGAGGATCGCGGAAGATGAGGGGATCCTCCACTGAGTCGTGAAGCTCGCGGATGACGTCGTCTTGACTGCGTCCCACGAGCTCGGCCATATGGGCTAAATCAACGCGGCCATGCTCTGCGAGAGATATGACCAATGCGTCTTTCGCAGTCTCAGCTGACTCCGGCGATACGTATGCTGCGATAACCCGCTCACGCAGGATGGGAGCGGGCGTAGCCGAAGGCGGGCGTTGCGGGCGCCCTTGCTTCTTCGCGGCTGCTGCACTGACGCCGTCGTCATAGCTCACTTCCAACGCGCAAAGTAAAGGTGAGTCTGGGTCGGTCTCAAACAGGCGAACGTTGGCATCGGAGTTGAGAAAACCGTGGAGACTGACGAATCGCTCATAGGAGGCTCTCAGCTGACGACGATTGCCTTCCATCTCGCCGACATCTCCATTGCTGGTCTCGAGAGAGATCTGCTTGCGCAGCAGATCACGCATGCGCACCATCGCAACCAGGCGCTCGTAACGGGATTCGCCCAGCCGGAGCCGATCGGGAATGTCTGCCAGAGTGGCAAATGTTTCGACGCTCGATTTTCCGTCTACGCGGATTGGTCTGGAATACCCTCCTTTGCCGTCGGGTACGAGGCTTGACGACCAGGCGGAAGAGGGGGTGAGCTCAACTACCTGGTTGAGACCTGTCTCGGGGGCCTCGTCGACAAGCATCAGGCGCTCCCCTTCGAGGAAGAACGCACCAAGCTCCCTATCGAAAGCGGAAGATTCCACCTCCTCACGCATTTGCCTGAAGCGTTCGGCGGATTCGGCAAGGTCGTCGGGGCCTCGCGCCACCACTTGGGAGGGCAGATTGGTGATCGCCTTGCGAAGGGCATCCTCGATTCGAACGTCCGGCAACGGAGCGAGCGTCGCCGAGTCGCCCTGATAGGTCCCGCCGGAACGCTCCATACGTCCCAGCATCATCTCGGGATGGTCGGCGAAGTATGCATTGATCGTGATCGGATCGCCGCCCAGAGGGTCCGGGATCTCACGTGTGTGAATCCATTCAGTTTCGGAGCCCTTCTGAGGATTGGAATCTGAATGTCTCTGCAGGAGGATGATGTCAGTGACGACGTCGGTGTTGGCGTTTGCCTGGAAGGCCGTGTTCGGCAGGCGTATCGCGCCAATCAGGCGCGCCCGCTCAGCTAAGTATTCACGCGCGGTTGAGTCACGTGCGTCGAGCAAATAGCGCGACACGACCATCGCCAAGACGCCTCCGGGGCGCAAAGTGTCGAGACTCTTGGCGAAGAAGTAGTTGTGAATTGAGAAACCGCTCAGCTCCCGGTATGCGTGATCGTAGAGGCGTTCCTGACCGAACGGCGGATTGCCGATCACAAGGTCGGCGAATCCGCCATCGGGGACTTCAAAGTCCTGGTATCCAGTTTCGGCGTGAATGATGGCGCCCGGGTAGAGGGCCTTCGCCATTGCCGACGTAAGCCCGTCGAGCTCAACGGCCACAAAATTTGTAGACTCGCGTAGGCGCTCCGGAACCAACCCAAGAAAATTGCCGATGCCTACCGATGGCTCGTGGGCGATGCCGCCGGTGAAGCCCAGGCGCTCCACGATCTCCCACACTGCGCCGACGACAGCGGTTGGTGTGAAATGTGCGTTTCGTGTTGAAGCAGATGCGGCTTCGTATTCCTCGGAAGACAGTGCGGCACGGAGTTCCCTGCCGAGTCGCTCCCAGCCCTTGGAATAGGTGCCGTCCGCGCGGGGAAACGCAGCCTGCAGTCCGCCCCATCCCACATAGCGAGCAAGGAACGCCTGCTCGTTTGTGGTAGCGGCCCGCTTCTCAATGGCGAGGCGCTTCACGAGGCGAATAGCCTCGAGGTTCTGTGCGAACTTTCTGCGTAAGCCGCCCTCTCCAATTCCGAGGGAATCCTCGATTCGGAAATCGGACGACTCGATTACTGATCCGTCTGCACTCGCGTCGCGCGGATCGTCTCGGCGTAGCCCGCCTGCCGTTGTCGATCCTCCTCCGTCTCCAACATCTCCCAGTCCTGATCGTCCGTCGGCGGTGTCGTGATGTACTGGTTCATTGCGATTTCCTCCGCTTCGTGGCGCTGAAGCCCGCTCGCCATCAGGGAGTCGATCTCCACCGTCGCTTGATCCGCCGCCGATTGCGCGACTTCCTCCAGTCTTCCCGCCTCCTTCAATTCCTCCACCCATTGCGGACGATGCTCCGTCCAATGCCGGATCGCTCTCAGGGCCATTTCGCTGATCATTTGCTTCTCCACGTTCAAATTCGGGTGCGTCGACACGCTGTGTTGCAAGGTCATCTTGCGGCAGAACTTCACGGTCCATTTTCGTCCTTTTCTTGTTCATCGGGTCTCGCGATGCCAAGGAAAGATACGAATTACCTAAAATATACGCAAATTTATGCGTAGTTTATTAAATTTTGTCATTATGGAAAACAAAAAGAATCTTTTTGTGAGCGTAAATGTCACCATGTCAGACGGCCGCCGGGGTTGCTGTGGCAGGGTTTCTCTCATAACCTGCTAGGGGTCCGCGATTGGCGCGGCCTACAGACGAAAGCGGAGAATCGAATGAACCTTGGCTTTAATGAGTCGAACCTCAGCGCGGCGGTTAGTGTTGTGATGAAAGCTGCTGCCGAGCTGGGGCAAACTGACATGGCGTTTGGCGAGACAGTCGTTACAAACTTTGACCTGACCGATCCTGCCGCTGTTCGGGCGTACATGGAAGCGAAGACGAAGGCGACCTTCGAAAAGGCACTTGCATCCCCCGCAGGCGTACCCGTTGGACAAATCATGGGCTTGATTTACGAACCCGTCGGCTTTGTGTTCGAGGAATGCATGGGCAACGCAAATCCGCCTGCTGTTGGGTCCGACGGTGAGTGCGACGTCGCATACGAAGTTAACTTTTGGGCGAATCTCTAAGAGCATGGGGGGCACATTGATCGCACCTAACGTTCCAGTCGACGACCTTGATGACACTGTCGAGTTTGCCGAGCGCCAGCTCGCGTTTGTCGACGCACTAACTGATGCCGACGCGCACGCCTTTTGCCGTGCGTTGTTTGCCGACGGACTTCACTCTGTCGCGACAGTCTTCGATCAGGTGGACCGAAATTACGCACTCAAGCTGCGCGCGTACCCTTTGCATTTCGAAGAGCAGTTGATCTCGGCGGCTATAGGCGTCGGCGGGGCCCCTGAGGGTGCTCGCAGAGAGGCCGAGAGGCTCGTGACACTTCTCGCCGCCGCGAACGTGACGAAGCCCGGGGTCGTGAAGAGCGTAATTCGAGGTGCCGCGTATGTGCAGGATGGTGGTGACGATGTTATTCAGGCGCTACTGTTTCGAGCTGCGGCCGCGCTCGGGCGGCAGGAGGCGTCAGGGTGGAGCGGTCCAAAAGGATGTGCGAGGTGATCGGTCGTTACTCGGGGTGACCTCGGTAGCACCCAGCAAGCGTGAATATGCCGGTGAATTCGTGCTGACACACCTCGCACGTGTATTCCTGATGAATTGTCTTCGAGCCGATCTTACAGGCGCCCATGGTCACTTCGTCGGACTCGCATGAGGGGCATATCGCAAGCCCCTCGGCGATTACACGTGATCGCCACTTTTCCGAATCGAGCATTCTGTCCTCCTCGCTAAATCGCGAACGTGAGGATGCTGCCGACGGGAGCATGCGCGATCTGTATCCCGGTCTTCCACGCCGTTCAGACAGCATCCACAGCACGCCTGCGAGCAGAGCCCAGACGACGCCGACGCACATAATCAGAATAGTCAATAGTCCGACCGTCGCCAACGCTTCTTGAGATGGATTGGGCTCGCCGACGATTCGCAGCGCGGCCCTGGGAATGTGGTCAAGCCAGGTCGGATTTTGCCGAACGTATGGCGACTCAGCCACGACGCGTGCTAGATACTGCCCCCCGACTATGGCTGTGATTACGCTCAAAAAGAGGGGGGCGGGTTGCCATGGGCGCGCGTCGATTGTGGGGAGCCTATTCCGCTCTTCCTGATTGCGGGACAATCCCTCGGGAGCTTGGTGTGACATCTCATCTTCCTTCGACTATTCGTTGGAAACAGCTATACCAAACGCTGCGTGAAGTCGATATAGGATTAGTCGCAAATGCGCTTGGGGCGCTCTGATCCTTCGATGTTGATAATGTCCCCATTGGGGATATATAATTGCCTGCGACGATAGCGGTCTGAACAATCGATTTCGAAGGGAATTGAAAACGCCTATGGGGCTGAACAACACCGGATATGCGAGTTGCCGTCATTGCGGAGCTGAGTACCGGCTATTCACGATCTTCAATCGCGACATGCAGGGGCTTTGCAAGGCCTGGAAAAAGCGGCACGAGCGCTCGTGCGCCACTCGCAGTCCAGCGCAGCGCAGAAAATGGGCGCAGGCCTACAAAGGAAAGACTGCGGCAGATAGCAGCCTTGTGGTCGATCTCGCCCATCAGGGCTTCGACGAATAATTGGAGGCAGACTTGGATTCTACCGCGCCGATTCCCGTGGATATGCCTGTGGGCATGACCCTGTACATGTTGAACTGGGGTGACTCATACGAGCGTCAGAGCGGCGGGCCATACCTTGGTGAAATCGGACTCGACTTTCACCAACTGTCGGAAGAGTACAGGCGGGAAACATTTGCGGAGCGCGAAGCTGCGCGAGAGGACTGGTGCTTCCTGTCAGAGACTGATTTTGCGAGCTGGCTCGCAAAAAAGGGTATTTTGCGTCCCGTCGCGACTACTGCCGTGGAACTGGAAGTTCGCAAAGATCCCGAAGCAGCTTATGTCCCCAAGCACTGGCCTGAATGTCCAGTGTGCAAACAGGGGCGCGGGGAAAAGGAGTACGGTGAGCTGCGGCGCAGTTTGAACCGGATCCGCGTCTTTTACCGTTGCACCGCGTGCCGGAATGAATGGGGGCATCGAGAGGAGCCCAATGACGAGAGTTCTCCCATGTTGGAGGACGACGGGCGAGATACTGAAGGCGGATGCGTTCCATTTGCCATTGCTAAAGCATGTGGTTTGGATTTCATGCGTGTTGCAGAAATTTGCCGGAAGCATGGCTGGCACGAATCAAAGGGGATGCATCAGAGCCACGCTGTCGAAGCTGCTCGAGAAATGGGCTTCGAGCTGGTGCAGATCCAAGTCAACGGAGTGGGAGGCAAGTCGCCGCCTACAATCAAGCAGCTGTTGCAATGTCTGCCCAACAGCCGAAGCTACGTTCTGGGTGTACGCGGTCATTGGCTCGCCGTTGTTGGCGGGACGGTGGTCGACAACGACACGAACGGCGGCATGGGACGTCGGGTTGTCGAACTGTACGAGGTCTTGCAAAGCCGTCAGGCGGTCGCGTGACTAATCGATCGAAAGCTGGGAGTAATGACAATGGTAAAGAAATTCGGCAATAAAACTGCGGACGATTACCTCCGCGAACGCGCTGCCGCTCTGGGGGACGGGGACTATTGGCTCTCCCGAAGTGATGCGACTGTGGTGTGCCAAGCCATTAGCCTGACGCTCCCTATTCATTCGTGGCAAGGTGTTAAGTCTCGAATCTGTAGTGTGCTGTGTCGTTTCAGTCGCCTGGGTGATCGCTGGATGATTGCCTCGGACCTTGATCCGTGCGAAAAACCTGGAGACGTGCTCGTCTCCATCAAGGCGCTTAAGCTACTTCGAGCACGCGTTTCTGGCGCGGTATTCGAGCAGATGCGATCTGAAGCAGAAATTTCGAAGAGCATGCGCAAAGAGGCGTCGGGCGAGGCGCCTGAGATTGTCGTGGAGGCGCTTTATAGCGTCCTAGCGCGGGGTCGTAACGCGGATAAGCTTAGAGATAGGATTCGCCGCGAGGAGCGGGTGCGCGCTGATGAGCAGCGGGTGCGCGCCGATCAAGTCAGTCTAGCGCGTGAGCAGCGTAAGGTGCTTGACAACCATGCACTGGACTGAGGAAGAATCGTATTTTATGCAGCGTAATTTCGAGAGGGACAGCGTATGCAGGGCGTGAACGCCGGAGAAGGATCGCAAAAAAGCCGAAATGTAATTGCCGGGTTTGGCACAGGTTCCGGTAAGTCAACGTTCTGGCCCGATGTGCGCGCGCACACGAAGTTGCGTCGCATCCAACGCTATGGCTCGCGGACGGCCAAAGTTGAAGTGCGCCAGGCGATGTCTTACGAGTTGAGCTCTTCGCGAGCATTGGAGGCAGCTCTTGAGAAAAGAGCGAGGAGACGTCGTGCGAAATTCGTGGCGTCACTGGGGGCTATGCTGACGGGAGTGATGGACGGATTGCAGGTCAGATATGACGGCCTGCGCCTCGTTCGCCGTGGTTCCCCGTCCTTGAACAAATGATAACCAAGCGCTTTGGCATAACAATGGTGAGTCCTGTCGTGCGTAATCCAGGCAATGAACGGTTGGTCGCGCGACGTGGGATAGCCATATGCGAGGCCAACGGATATGAGCATTACACGCTATTCCCAGGTGGACAGGATGCGTGCGTCCAGCGCCTTGCGTTTACGGTAGCTATTCTGGCGAATTTGACCGAATGCGGATATGGTGATCGCTGGTGTTACGAGACGCATGAAAAAGCTATACGAGCGCTAGCCGAATGGGCGTCGCGGGACGGGGCCGGGGAGCCGAACGGTTGGCATCGTCACCCGACTACAGGGCGACGACGCCCCAACGGAGATCCCAACCTCGAATTCATTCACCGATAGGCACGAGACATTGCGTCATGGACAAGTCAAACAAACCACGTGTGAAAGAATGGGGCGGTTGCGCCATCCTAGACCCCGAAGATCCCACGCTCTGGATCATTCACGAGTCGGATGTCACAAATGCGAATCGATTCAACCTGGTTGACATAATTGCGGAAGGACTCCGTCAGAAGATTGTCGGACTTCCCGAGGGGGAGCGCGACGGCGCCATTGCCGAGTGCATCGCCGACGTTCTCGGCCAGCTCCGCTCTGACAAGCGTCAGTTGAACCAACTCCTACAACAGTTGAATGACGTCGCTTCGCGTGAGGCATCGCAGGCGGCAACGTTGAAAGCTGGAGCGTAGCAATGCTCAAGCGTCTACTGTGCCGCGTTTTCGGACACGCAAAGCCAGTCACGTACAAAGCGCACCCCGGTGCCTATTACTGGGGGGCCGATGGCCACGGCTGGGCTGAGCACATCGTATGGGACTGCCCGCGCTGCGGGCGGTCTACCAATGCTATCGCGCTAAGTCGGGATCGGCATCGGTCTCGATAACGGCTGGCGCTGTTAGCTCTGTGTGATAACGACCGTGTACCCGAAAAGCCCTTCATAGTGGCTCCAAGCTGCACGTGGGGACGCTGCCGAAGGGCAGCATGCTTGATAATCCGTGTCAGCGCACCCCTTCTCATGCTGAACCTGAGGCCTTAAACGAGCTTATATCTCGTGTAAGTCAAACCTCCGATATTCTTCCCGGTAGCCCCTCTGCCGCTGAAAGCTTTTCTGCGTTGACGAGTACCTGTCGGATAAGGACCATTCGGCTTTCTTGCCGACCCTCACCGAAATGCTGCAATCTCCAATGCGCACGTCTCCAATGCGGCCGAACTTCTCTCCCATGATCAGCCTCGTGAGCGCAACGGGTGTAGTCGAAGCGAGTACCGACGAAATTCACCTTGTAATAACCATTGGAGATAAGTTGTCGCTTTGCTGCCTGACGCAGCTTAGGTTTGGTTGACGGGTCTTCGGCGACTCGAGTTAAGCTCGGGGGAGTGTTGTCGCCCCACGCCGGTACGACGTGCTCTCGATACGCTGAGACAAAGAGAAGTGAATTGACCACGAGGCGCATCGCATCGTCGATATTTTCAACGCCGAGACGATAGGCCGCGAGATCTTCGGCCGAGCCCTCCCGGCGCATATCAACGAAGCCAGGGGGAAGTTCATCCGGATCCGAAGGTAGCTCGCTTCGCAGTTTCAGTTCGGAAATTTCAGATGCCACCGTCCTGCTAATAATGTCGCCGAGCGGTGTGTCAGCGGCTTCTTTGCTTGTGTTGATGGCCAGATATTGATACTTCGGTGGATCCGTGAACCTAGTTCCGCGAGAGTACTCTCGATCTTGCGAGGTGCACAGAAGTATCTCAATAGCTCCTGCGCCCTCGGATACATAGGCCCCCTCAAACTTAGCCCCCTTGATTGTGAAGCCCTGTGGGCCAAAGTGAAGGTAGACGCTTTGGAATGGGAGGGTTAGGGCCGATAGCGGAATGTCTCGATGGTCCGCCCCGACGAGGGCATCTCGAATTTCTGGCCCAAACTCGTATATCTGACGTCCCGCGACGAAGAACTTTGCGTATGAAAACGCCAAGGAAACCGCCTGCGCAAGCAAAGGTGTTGGCCTCATAGGGCGCTGAGCAAACGGAAGCGCAAGTATGTCCGCGTTATAAGCATGAAGTAGCGACGTGCTCATTTCGTTAAGAATTGAGGACGTTAATAAGTTCTTCGGGGATCCGTTAATTAGCTGAGTGGCCTTCACGCTCTCGGCTGGGAACGCTACCCGGAACCGCTCGGGGAAAAAACGTAAGGAGAATTTTTCGTCTAGCATTTTGGTAAGCTCCGAACCATCTCTGCGCTTCAGTTTAACAGCCAGCGCTGTGCGAAAACGAACGTGTGCCGGAAAGCCCATCGTAGCGGCTCCAAGCTGCTCTTCATCCTAAGCGCGTTGGAATTGCTCTTTGGCCCGCCTCTTTCCGTCGCATAGCGCCGTCGGGCGCCACGCCAAGGATTTGCTTCGCCACGTTCTCACCCGTTCGGTGCTCGCCTATGGCTGTGCTCCGCTGCGGCTTCCGAGCGTGCCCTTGGCGTGGCGCCCGACGGCACTTACCATGCGCCGAGGCGGCTCCAGAGAGCAATTCCAACAGGACGAAAGGCAAAGGGCAGACCATGAGCGCAGCGATCATCCATCACACTGAATTCACTGAAAACGCGGGCGTTCCCCCCGCACCCCCCGAGGCTCACCAAAGAGCAATGACGATAGACACGAGTACCGACGCGGAGCATTGCCCAACCGGCGTCGACGATCTTGCGTTTTCGGACATCGTTGGTGAATTCAGCAGAGCACAACGAAACATGATGCAGGGGTCGCACCCGGTGTCGAACATCTTCCAACTGCCTGAGGATGATGCGATCGTTCGCCTTAACGATAAGGTGCGCACGTACCACCGTGAGCACGGATGGATGCCGGTGTTCGAGGCGAAAACACGAATTGCCGAATGGAAGGCGCACGCCGAAGCGCAAGGTCAGGGGCCTGAAACACGCAGAGTGAATGGCGACAAGGTGGTTCTTTCGCTTTTTGACCTGTCTGGCGAGTGGTCGAAGCCATGGGAGGAGGCTGGCTACCAGGTGTACCGCTTCGACATTCAGGAAAACAACGAAACCGGCGACGTGGGCAAGTTCTCCGTAGGGTTCTTTGGTGACTGGTTCGGGGATTTTGATGGCTTGGACATTTACGCGGTGTTGGCCGCATGCCCGTGCACGGATTTCGCATCCAGTGGGGCGAGACACTTTGCCGCCAAGGACGCGGACGGACGGACGATCGATAGCGTCAGGCTGGTTCACCAGACCTTGCGTGTGATTGAGTACTTCAAACCCGCAATCTGGGCGATC
Source organism: Pandoraea sp. ISTKB (assembly GCF_001721285.1). Classification (NCBI taxonomy): domain Bacteria; kingdom Pseudomonadati; phylum Pseudomonadota; class Betaproteobacteria; order Burkholderiales; family Burkholderiaceae; genus Pandoraea; species Pandoraea sp. ISTKB. The sequence continues at coordinate 15,791 of NZ_MAOS01000020.1, read as the reverse complement.
GAGAACCCTGTGGGGCGCATCGAACGGCTATGCGGACTCCCGCCGTGGAGACTGTCCTTTGACCCGTACCATCTGGGCGACCCTTACACAAAAAAGACTCTTCTTTGGGGGCGATTCAATGCGGATTTGCCGATCGCTCCCGTCGAGCCTACGGAGGGTTCGAAAATGTGGGCGAAATACGGCGGCAAGAGCGTTGCGACGAAGAACGCGCGCAGCGAAACGCCACAGGGCTTTTCGTACGGCTTCTTCATGGCCAACAACGCGTACGATCACACGGAGATGGCTGTTGGCAACAAATACGATCGGCTGAGCCGTGACATAATCCGCCAAGCGATTGAGGCGGGTGTCGCAGGCGAGCAGATTGACGCGGCCGTCGAGGATCTCTACTACATGGACCTAGATGACGAAGCGGCAAATGCGGTTCTTTACGATTTGGCTACTGGGCGGTCCTAAGAACTACCAAGACGGACCGATGTGAGGGGGCGCACAGCGTTCAAGGCATTGTGCACCGATGACCTGTTGGTTTGGTTGTGTAGGACCAGCAGAACGACATTTGGAAGAGGAAGCAAACATGGACTTGGAATATTTGGACGAGATTGCTCGCGCTGCATGGAGTGGCGAATATGAGCGGGTGGGTCCGTTGTCCACAGGGGAACGTCTTTATGTCGCATTGGCGTCAGGCAGGATGAGAGAAATCGCTCCGGACGACTCGATCGCCTACGCGGTTGACCGCGTCGGGCCGGAAGCGATGGCCCATATGCTGAACGCCTGGCGCTCAAGCACCCAACCAAAGACTTGATTAGCGCGATAACCTGACTGTTAAGGAGAGTAGGACCAATCATGAGTGAGACGTGCCGGTGCGTCGTGTGCGGTGATGCTGCGAGCAAAGATTGCATGAAGGAAGCCCCGGGGTGGCTGTATGTCTGTTCCCGCTGCGGGGGCTTTTTCGAAGTTGGCGAGGCTGCGCAGCGAAGGATTGAGAAAGGCCATTTGCACCCGGACATCGAGCGCGTCGTTCGCGGCAAAATAAGCTCGGGCGTTGTGCCACGGATAGAGTTCGATGCGAGCGGATTTAGCGTGAAGGTGGTGCCGGATCGTTATCAGGAGCATGCAGACCCGGACGAGTAGGGCGCGGCGACAGCGCGCAAAATTGTCAGCGACGCTGATGCGAGGGCGAGCAATTCGGGCCCGATGTCCATCAAGAAGAAGGTGGTGCGAGGGAGTCTTTGAAGATCATGCCTCGCGTTGATGTGTACTCGATTGGCATCAGATCGTGCAACTTCTCGACGTAGCTGATCATCTCTTGCAGCCAAGTGGCGATTTGCGCAAAGCTAACTTCTGAATCATAGACACGGAGACGATCAATCGTCATGAGTGTCTGGCTTTGATTTATGCCGTCTTCGAAGGGGACCTCGGTTCCGGTCGGGTAAATCATTGTGGCCAAGTCTCCGTCGAGCCTTCCGGTGGCGAGTTCTTCCTCAACGTGTTGGATTCGGTTCCGCAAATTGCCAATCACCTGGGCGCCTGCTCCTAGGAAACCAGGTTTCGGTCTGCTCGCGCAAAGCGCCTCTCGCTCGCGCGGCACGAGATCCGGACACTTTCGAAGCGCTTGCATTGAGCGCACTGCCAGATACATGGCGGTAATGCACGCCTCAAACCTTGTGACGCACCGATAGAGCTCACTCAGTTGGATTGGCTGATGCCCCGACTTTCCGTAGTAGTTTCGCAGGTGCGCGATCGCTGCGAGATAGTCCTCGCGGGCTCCGAACACGCAACGGACAAACGTGGCGGAAAGGGACGCCACGACAGGAACCTTTGAGAAATCCCCAAGAAAGGCCCGCTTTCCCCAATAACCGACGAACGGGTTTGTAGGAGCTGGGATATCAGGAGTACTCAGGGTAATGATCATGAGCGAGTCGCTGGCGGGGCTCTATTCAGCGCCGATGGTTCTTCAGTAGAAACCAACACATGTTAAGCGCGAAGGAGCGCCCGAGTCGGGTCATCTGATCTTCCGGGATGCCGATAGGTCTATGCGCGCCGGGGCTAAGAAATCCAAAAACTCCGGTAAGGCCTTTCTCCTCCTCCGGGGTGATTTCGCCGCTGCTGCGCAGAAACGAAATGACTTCTCCCCACTTCGCTGGGTTATAGCTCTGCGTAAGGGATTGCTGATATGCCACATCGAGTGCGACGTCCTTAGCAAGCGTTTCGAGAGCCACGCGAGCATTCGTGAGCGATGCGTTGTAATCAGGTGGACTGGACCGGAATGCAGAGGAGGAGTCGTTGATTCTGGCGATAATGTCGTCGGCGCTGGGTGCGCCTGATTCTCGCAACGCAGCTATCAGGTCATCCTCAACAGGAGCCCCGTCTCCAATTGACGGATCCACTTGAACTGTAAGCACTCGATGTGTACCGTGTAGCGCAAAGTCGACGGTGATGTGAGGATAGCGCTTTCGGGACACGAATGACTGACTGTGTCCATAACAGTAGAGCGTGGACACAGTGACTCAGACAGTCGAATTGCCAGCCGGAAGGAAAAATCGTCGATATCCGTTGGAATGGAAGCGCTGGATCGTGGAGCGGACACTTGAGTCGGGAGCATCGGTGGCCCGGGTTTCGCGCGAAAACGATGTGAATGCCAATCAGGTGTGGGCGTGGCGCAAGCTGTATTTGCAGGGCCTTCTCGGTGCACAGCCCGGGCCAGCGGTACAAATGCTGCCGGTCGTATTGAGCGAGTCGACCGCATGCGAAGAAGAGCTGTCGATGAAGTCTGTTGGTGCCGTTGCGCCGCATGGAAGTATTCAGATCGAACATGGCAAGACAATCATCAGGATCGACGGCGCGCCAGTCCCTACGGTCTTGGGGCAGATACTGGATCGGGTGCTGCGATGATCGGCGTGCCATCGAACGCGCGTGTGTGGATCGCCGCGGGTGTGACCGACATGCGCTGTGGCTTCAACGGTCTGGCGGCCAAGGTCGAGTCGGTTCTGCAAAAGGACCCGTTCTCGGGGCACATCTTTCTGTTTCGTGGCCGGCGCGGTGATTTGCTCAAAGCGTTGTACTGGAGCGATGGCGGGCTGTGCCTGCTGGCAAAGCGGCTGGAGAAAGGCCGGTTTGCATGGCCACGGGCCGAGGGTGGTGTGGTGGCACTCACCACCGCGCAGCTCTCACTTTTGCTTGAAGGGTTCGATTGGCGCGAGCCCATCGACGCGGCTCGCCCACGCAGTGCGAGATAACGTATTTTTTGGGAGATATCCGATAGGCAGCGGTTGCTCTGGGCGATAGGCTTACGTCATGAGCTTCTCCCGCGCCAATCTGCCTGACGACATCGATGCCCTCAAGGCGTTGGTGTTGGCTAGCCAGCAGGTTTTGCACGAGCGCGAAATACAGCTCACCGCGCTGCAAACGCGCCTCACATCGCGCGAGCAAGAAATTGTGCACTTGAAGCTGCTCATCGACAAGCTCAAGCGCATGCAGTTTGGACGCAAGTCCGAGAAGCTCGCACGCCAGATCGAACAACTCGAGCTGCGTCTGGAGGATCTGCAAGCCGACGAAGGGGCCACCGAGGCTGCCACGCCGATTAAGTCCCAAGTAAAAGTCCGATCCGAGCGGCAGGCGCTGCCAGAACACCTCGCGCGTGAAGAGCGCGTCTACCTACCCGAGGCCGAAGATTGCCCTGCCTGCGGCGGTAATCTCAAGCCGCTGGGCGAAGACGTCTCGGAGCAGCTCGAATACGTGCGAGCGCACTTCCGTGTGATTCGCCACCGCCGCCCCAAGCTCGCCTGTGCGTGCTGTGACACGATTGTGCAGCAGCCGGCACCGAGTCGCCCGATTGAGCGTGGCATGGCTGGCCCGAATCTGCTTGCGCACATCATTACCAGCAAATTCCTCGATCACCAACCGCTGTACCGCCAGCAGGCGATCTATGCCCGTGACGGCGTGGAACTCGATGCTGGGCAGATGGGGCATTGGCTGGGGCGCGTGAGCTGGCTGTTAAATCCGCTGGTGGAAGCTGTGCGTGTCTACGCGCTGGGCGGCACCAAGGTCCACGGCGATGACACACCATTGCCGGTGTTAGAGCCCGGGCGAGGTAGCGCCAAGACCGGGCGACTCTGGGTGTACGTGCGAGATGACCGGCCGTGCGGCTCCGATGAGGCACCTGCCGTTTGGTTTGCTTACACGCCTGATCGACGGGGCGAGCACCCACGGCGACATCTGGCAAGCTTTAGCGGGGTGCTGCAAGCCGATGCGTTTGCCGGTTACGCGCCACTTTATGAAAACGACAGCATCCGCGAAGCGGCGTGCATGGCGCACGCGCGACGCAAGATCTACGACCTGCATGCGGTACGCCCCAACGCCATTACAGAAGAAGCTCTGCACCGCATCGGCGAGCTATATCGCATAGAAGCCGAAATCCGGGGCAAACCACCGGACGAGCGACGGCAAGTGCGACAGGCACAGGCTGTGCCTCGGCTCGAAGCGTTACGGCAGTGGTACGAATCAGTGCTGCCAACGCTCTCTGCGAAGTCCGACACCACCCGCGCGATTCAGTACTCCCTGAACCGCTGGCCCGCGCTCGCCTATTACTGCGAGGACGGGCAGGCGGAGATCGATAACCTGATTGCCGAGCGTGCGCTGCGCGGCGTGGCGATTGGCCGCCGCAATTATCTGTTTGCCGGCGCCGACTCGGGCGGTGAGCGTGCTGCGGCGATGTACAGCCTGATCGGCACGGCACGCTTGAACGGAATCAACCCCGAAGCCTACCTCGCCTACGTGCTCGAGCGCATCGCCGATCACCCGGTCAATCGGATCGACGAGTTGCTGCCATGGAACGTGGCGCAGCAACTGCCTGACACCGCCAAGATCGAACCCATTCGCTAACCGCCAAGCACCGGCGCGTCAACAACCCGATCTACGGTACACATCGAGTGCTTACCTTGAACTAGTTTCTTGTCTTGGATGATGTAACCGTCTAGTAGCAGGGACTGCTGCAAATCGGCAATCCGTTCATCGAACCGGTACTTTGGATTGACTCTTGAGCGCAAATCACCGGTTGTCGCCACGACTTCTGCTAGAACGTGCATGAGTGTGCGGTCATCGAGACCCCGTATCGTGTCAAGCAGTCGGTAAAGCAATTGCGTCGTCGACAACGCCAAGTGCTGCGCGCCGTGCTTGCTTAAGAGCACAACGGAAACCATAGGCTCTTGGAGCTCGAGAAACTGCGCAAGCGAATGTCTAGATCTGGCACTGATCATGTCCAAACTCCTGCTAGTGCGAAAGTGCGCTGGTAATTCGCTTGTAGGCGGAGATAACTCGACTGAGGTCCAAGGCCGAATAGAGTGCCGGATATTTCCCTTGGCCATCCATCCATCGCTGAAACGTACTTAGAACATCGTGCCCGGTAAGGAGGAGCACGCCTCCGCTCCACAGGGCTGCGATATCGGCCAGCGTAAGGCCGCGCTCAACGTCAGCGAGCACGCCCATGATATTTTCGTCGAAGAGATCCATCACCTCCTGTGCTCGCTTTCCATGGAAGTGGGACCAGTAAGCATCTTCTCCCAATTGCGTAATTCTCAGCAGCTCGTCGTCACCCCTTGCGACGAGGCCCCGCATGAGCCACGTCTCGAGCTGACTCCGCTCGGCTTCAGAAAGAAGCTCGGGATCGCCGCAGAGCGCCAGAAGGGCGGGGAGGGATGCTATCTTGGCTTCCATGGGTGCCTCTGTCGTTGTTGATCAGGATAGCGGCTGGGGGAGATGCTGGACAGGGAGTTGGATTAGGAATGCTTGAGCGACTTCTTCGGGATTTGGAACTGCACCGTTAGGGGCATCGGCATAGAGCACGGCGATACACTCGCCGGTACGGTCGAAAACCTCCGCCTCGACTTTGCGATCGATGCCCGTGCCCGCAAACCATGCATTAAACGCCAGGCCCAAGCCTGTGCACGAATAGAGTCGGGTGTTCGAATCATAGGCGACGTTCAATCCGCCGACAGTCACATTGCTAAAGTTCATAGCAGATCTTCCTAAATTTTCTTCAATCACTCGCGCTTGAATTGCCTCGTCTGCCAATCCAATAATGCGGCGCGGAATCACCGATCATCATACCTCGACGGCTGCAGGCGTCCAGAAGCGATCGCCGGATCGTATGCTTCAACGAGCTCAAGGGCGTCTGCCACAACACGCAACTGAAAGACCGCGTTGCAAATTGAACAGCTCAGACGTCTTTCGCCGGACTGCGAGTCAAAACCGTGGAACCGAACCTCACGGACGCCGCATCGGGGACACGGCACATCGGGTTTCGGCTTTACACCAATGCGTACGCGGCTCTCCCAAGCACCCGTTGGATCCAGCTGCAGGAGCCACTGGCGAAACCTGGCCGTCCAGTTCGCGATCGCGGAATAATCGACTTCTAGTCGCTCCGCTGCTTGAGCGTACGAGATCTGCTGCGAGAGGAGCCGTGCGAATTCCATCAGCTTCTGTTCGTGACGGAGGCGCGCGAGCGGAGTCCCCGTGAGCCGATTGTAACGACGGCGGCATTGGCGGCAAAGGAATGTTGGCCGGGGCAATCTCGCATGGACGCGAACGGCGAGGAGCGTCTCCCGACTACCGCAGTGCGGGCACTGGGGCGGTGATTCACTCGTCGAGCGGGCTTCATGCAAGGCGCGCAAGACGAATGCAGTCAGAGCGCGATCTTCGGTCTCAGGGATGGGGCGTCGGCCCTTTGTGTACAGAGGAACGCGTGGATCGAATTTGCGACGAGACGATGCCATTGGTTCTCCGGTCAGAGCCCTCTTAGCCGGAGGACGTGGATAAGCGCGGTGGCACCGCCGATGCATACGAATGTCGCCCCCGCTAAAATCACCGCGAATGCTGCTGGCGTGCCTCCTGGTTCGCCTCGGCTACGTGCACCGAAAGCGGCCCCAAAGCTCATAATGCAGACGCCACAGAGAGCCGCGAGTATAGGCCCCAAGTACGTGGCGGAAAGAAACGCGTACGCTACTACGACGCACAGGAGGACTATCGCGACCACAAACTTCGAAGCGGCTGCGTAGACACCCGGGACATATGCGATCGCAGAAAGCGCACTCGGATCGTTCTCCGACGTGTCATCTCTTGTTTCGGATTTGCCATTCATGATGTTGCGCCCCCTTAATGGAAACGAATTGTGTGTTCGTAGGCTGGGTCGGTCCGGCCGATGTCCTTCTCAGCACTCGCCTCGCAGCTTATTGCTGCGGGAAAGCCAATAGTTGCCCTTGCGGCAACATTCCTCCGCGCGCCTATTATCCCCGCGTTCTTCTGCGGCCCGCGCCTTCGCAAGCCACTGATTGCCGCGAAGATCGGCATCGGCGATTTTTTCACTGATTTCTTTGGGGAGGGTCGGACGCATGGTTTCTGTTATGGTTGGAGCCTACTACCTATCCTCGCATCGGTTTTCAGGTTCGGTCGAGACAATTGGGGGTAGTCGCAACCCAGCCCGTCGGCCGCGTGGCGGGCTCGCTGTTCTGCGCACGTCTGACCGTGACAGTGCAGCGAGCTTCATTCACCTTCAAGGGAACGATGTAACCGCCGTCGGTGGGCTGCGCATCGCCAGCTTCACTAGCGTTTGGCGTCTGTGATTTGGCGGCGATGGTTGCTGCAACTGCGACCGCAATGTGGTCGGTTTGAACTCGCTGCACCTGTGAGCCAACAAAGATCAATGCGATCAGACCTGTGAACATTGCTCCGAGCGACTTGAGCTCCACGTAATTGATGTCCGTGTGCACTGATGCCACGTTTAGCGCGGACACGAGGACGAAGAAGGGAAGGGAGGCCAGCGCCATGGCCAAGAAGGCCATGGCGTCCGCGCGCATAATTGCGCCTACAGCTAGCGGAATGAGACTGGACATCAAGAGAGTCGATACTAAGGCAAGTCGCTCACGAAACAGGCCCATGTCGCGCAAGGCCACTCCAATAGCCCGAGCTTGCGCGCGCCAGCTGTGTTCCATCCTTGAGCTCCCCACTTCAGTCATTTTCATATTTTGCCTCTTTGCACGTTAATAGTTTTTTCGCATGGAGTTGTGTCGCGTGGAGTCTCTTACGATTCCCGCATGCCAATCCTCGGCCGCCAACAGCAGCGGTGCCCATTCCAAGTATTCCGCCCGCGTTCGCGGATCTGAAAAGAACCGGAGAAAGTCCCCCGGGCGGTAGGCGGACACATTGAGAAGGTCAGCAGCGGACACTGACACCGATTTTCGGACACGCGGCTTACCGTATTGACGAGACTCCTTCTCCCAGTAGAACACTGCCGTTCGAGCACGTGGGCGCCACTCGGCAATCTGCGTCACTCGACCAGGGCCCGAATCGTCGTAAGGCCGGTAAAGCTCGTATCGGTATTCCGGAGCGCCGGTACGACGATCGCGATCTCGTCTGGCGTTCTCCTTCTCTGCTTCTCGCATCATCCAAACTCTTTCCTGGCCGACTACAACACTGCCTTCGTCCAAGGTCGCGTTAAGCTCCGCGCGGAATTTCTCGAAATCGGGCTTTTCCCCATCATACAAGGCAGCTGTTCCGTCATTCACCAATACGACTGCGCGGGCGAAACTTTCTGGGACCCAAGTTTGAACTACCGGATGCGGGTGCAAAACCTCGGAGCGGTCAAATAACCCCTGAATAATAACGGCCACTCGATTGAATTCCTTGATGTCGGCGTTGACCAGCGCCATTCCGTCGTCGAAGAAAACACTGTTTTTGTCGAATGGCTCCCATTCGTAGGCATGAAAATAGCCGACGCCGGGAATGTGCGCCGATTCTCGGAACGGGCTTCGAAATCTATGTTCATCAGGGTTTGCGCTCAACCAAGCGGCGTGTTTTGCCTCATTTTCATCATGCTCTCGGACAAGAGCATCATATTCCCTCGTAGTGATGAACGCCGTGATAGAACCGGCGGATCGTTTCATCATCAACGGCTCGCCCGTGAGGTAAATTGAGCTGTCGGGGAAAATGATCTCTCCGAAATCGAGCTCCGTCGTGATCCGCCATACGGCGTCGCCGTTGCGGACGTAGAGGTAGGTGAACTTATCAGCCTGCTCTTGCTGGAATTTAATGAATTCAGCAAGCGGCCGCCCATGCGTTTCACGTTCCTTTGCGAGTCTGCGAACGCGCATCGCAACGAGAGTGCGAGGATGGGGAAGGATCCGATCCCGATTCTCGGGCTTACACATCCAACGATCGAACTCGCCCAAGTTGGCGAATTCCATGCCGCCCGCCTCATATTTCAGCAAGCATTCTTCGTCCATGTATAGGCGCCGCTGCATGACGTGCAAGCGGGCGTCCGCCGGGGCGGGCTGCCCTTCGCAGCAGCGCACCGCACTCTCGGCCAAACCGGCGTACAGACCTAGGCTGAACAGCCGGTCATCGATTGTCGCGATCGTTTCCTTCATCGGAGTGATGGCGGCTTCCAAAGGGAGTGTCGCCGCTTTCATCCAGCAGGCGAGCTCCTCATGAGCGAGCTTGAGCTGTTCGTGAAGCGCCGGAAGTGTCTTCTGCTTAGCTGTGACCAAGGCCTGCTCGTAGACCTTTGGCTCTACTTGTGCACTCATCACCACCAATGCGTTACCCGGGGATCCAGGGAGGGCTGTATTCGTATTCCCGGCTGGCTGTGAGACCCCAAGGCGCCGGGTCACATCGTGAATCTCCTCGATCAGGTGTTTGGCCGTCTGTTGCCACTTCGAAACTTCCGCATCAAGGACCGACTGGGGGTGCAACTCGCGCCGGAGCGTTTCCCAGAAATGATCGAAGTGCACGCGCGCCGCGCCTCCAGCAACACTTTTCAGCAAGACGTAGTTGCTGCCCAACTTTACGGCGCAACCCAGCCATTCGTAATGGTCGCCTTTCTTCCTGCCAGTCTTTGCGTCGTCCCATGAGGCGACGGATTTAACCCAGTACCAGTCTCCGAGCTTGACCTGGCTATCGTCCCCTTCAACGACGAACGCATCGGCAGTGGTGTTGATAAGTGTGTTTTCAGGCGTGGTCATGTGTCGTCTACTCCGCTTTGAATTCAGCGCGGTAATTTTGGTTGATTGGGCTCGGGAGGTCAGGTCAACCCTTATGGTGTGTCAGTAAATAATATATCCCCATTGGGGATATGTCTACATCGAAAATCCGTTTATAATTTCCTCAATATCGCTGGCTTCGTTGCCGTTAATGGATCGGGTAATCGAAATGAACACTACGCCGAAAACTGCATATGACTTGTTGCTTAGCGCTCCGGACGCGCAAGTGAAGCGTTGCCAGCTCGCGTGGCGCAGCATCGCGGAGGGCGAATGGGCAGATGCGGCCCATTTTCTGAGGAACGCGGCTGATGAGGAAGGGGACACGGACTGGGGCCGGAATGCGCGAGCAACATCGGAGGTCTTGGAGAAGCGCGCGACCATTGGTGGCCTGTTGACATGAAGGTCGATCGCCATTGCCCACGTTGTAGAGCACATGCCTACCACTGGGTAAACACGCCAGAGGTAGATAACGAGGATCTCATGGACGTGCCGCTTGAGCGCTGGCCTACCGGCGCCATTCCGTACCGAGTGACGATTTGCTGTGCTTCGTGCTCACACTCGTGGCTCGGCAAGCTTACTCGACTCGAACGCGGTTTCGACGTCTAACAATCGGATTGTAAAGAAAATGCGCATCAGCGACAAAAAGCGTGCAATCTCTGAGTTGGTCGCGAAGTTTGTCGAAGTGACTTTGCACGATGGTGACGGTGTTCGTTGGGTTGTTGGACCCGGCGACAAGCGTGCGGGGCAGAGCGGTACGGTCATCGCCACGATCGGACTCCGACATTCATCCGGATACGAGATCGTGCTGAAGCTGGACAGCGGCAAGATCGACTGTTTCGCGCCTATGCAGCTTTATCCGGCGCCTCAGCAACGTGCTGTCGAGCGTAGCGCACCGATAACCAACAACTTGGCAAAGGAAAACGAGGTCATCAATGGGGAAGCGTAGCTATACCGCAGATCAGAAGCGATGGTGCGAGACGTACCGCCACGAGACTGGGTTCACGCCGATGATGGATTCGTTCGAATCCGGCATGGAAACTTTCCATGAGGCCGCTATACGGTCGATTCGTTGGTACGAGGCGCACAGCAGCGATGCGCATTTGCGCATCCAGCGCGCCTTACCGCCAAAAGACTAGGAAAAACTAATGAAACGCATCGCGGGGTACAAGCTGCGAAATCGGGAGACGAGACGTAGTGAATCGGAGACTACGTCGCGGGCACGGGGCGAAATGCATAGCATTAAGCCGAGGTTCGTTAAGGGGGGCCTGATCGCCACCGTGGCGTTGTTTTTTGTAATGGGAATAACGGATCCGGCGACGTATTCCTGGTTGAAGTCGCTCGCTAGCGCTGCTTTCAGCTCCGCGATTCACGCTTGGCACTTGTGACAGATCCGAAGAGGAAAGGAGAAAATGTCGATTCCGGAGATTGAAGAGCAGAAGCGTCGCGAGAGTGCCCTTGCGGAGCGAATCGAAGCGCTAGATGCGCGCAGCAGGCTGGGACTGGTTTATTTCGTTGCGGCCGAGTCTGCCCTCGAAGCAGCGAAAGGGAGCTGGCCGATCGGGAGCACTGTAGACGAGATGATTCGAGACTTTCTCGAGCTGCCCGACGTCGACAAACTTCGCCACTTAACGAAGTAGCAACGCGGCCGTCATTCGTGGAGTTCCGTTCTTGCGGAAAACACGATGCGGTTCTAATTCACGTCGGCGCGCTAGGTGTCAAGGGGTGGCCGACTTAGGCTGCATCTGCGGCCTTCATTGCAGGTATGAGGGATGGTTGCGAAGAAACAAGTTCCGGCGAACTACGACTACACGGGCGCGGATCGCGTAGAGCGTCAGCGCAGGGCTCTCGCGGACGCGGGCGGTGGCCGGGTTGAAGCATATCTTGATGCGGGCGAACTGGCGAAGCTAGACGCGCTCGCAAAGGTCGCCTTCAAAGGCTCGCGGCGCGCAGCACTGAAATCCTTGGTGCAGCAGCTCCCTGCACCAGAAGAAAAGATTTGATACCGTAGCCGGTTACGGTATAATCTGACTTATGGTCGGCTCGGATGTGCCGAAAATCCAACTACTTGGGGCGCGATGATGGAGTTCGAGGCAAACGGCAAGGTGTATCAGACGGACGAAGAGACGCTTGCGCTGATGCGTGCCTTCCGCGAGGCGGGTAATGCGGAAATGGTCGGTGCAGTATTCGAACTTGGCTTGCGTTTCGGCCGCATTGTTGCTCGTTGACGCGGGAAGAAGGAAAACATGCTCGTGAAACCAGAGTCCCTGCGCATGCTGAAGCGCTCCAAGGGTTCAGACGGTAAAGCGCTCCCCGGCTTGTGGGAGAGCGACATTGTCCGAATGGAGTGGGTCGACGGTGCTTGGCATTGCGAGGTACCGATGCGGGAGATTGGCAAGACGCACTTCTACGAATTCCGCCCGCTGGAACTGGGTGGAAAATGGCGCTCAATCGGAGCCCTGCGCACCCGCGCCGCAGCCTGTATGTACGCAGAAAGGCTCAGGGACGGCACGCACGTTTATCAGGGCGAGACTCGTGACGATGTCGGCAAGATTCCCGGTTACCTCGTCGCATGGTCCGAAGTGTCTGCCGAAATCGCGGCGCACCCATCCGTAAGCTGATCGGATCGGAATACAGCCAAGACAATGGACGAAGTTTCGGAGAACGAGGCGGTCAAAGAGGCACTGAAGGCGCTCCAGCGCGCGAAAGAGTTGAGTGAGCGTGCGGGCTATGGGGGCATGGTGCTGGGGCCACTCGCCGACGCGCACCGTGAGGCGCAAAGCGCCCTTGATACGGCACTCGGACGAAACTAGAGGAAAAACATCTATGACTCAGAAAGAGAAAGCTGAACTGGCCCGACTCGGACGGGCATGGGCATGCGGTCGCGCTACCAAAGCGCAAATGCTGCGCCATACGGAGTTGGCCCGCAAAGACGACTTCGAACGCGCGAAGCAGGGCCGCTAAGCCACGGAAAAACGCGGGTTGTGCCTGCACTAAGAATGGAGGGAACAGATGGCAATTTATGTATTCCAGGCGATGGTCCAGGTGGCGATTGGGCTGCTCCCGCTTCAGTTGATGCTGTTCGTCATGTCTCCGGCCCCCTCGCTGAGGACGGCATACGTCGACAGTTGGCGAAAGATGGCACGGGGAACCGGTTGGGTGTTCACTCGCCTGTTCCAACTCCAGCATGGTTCGGAGCAGTGGATTGGATTTGCCGCATTCGGGCTGGTCGGCTTCTACGTGGTGATTTTCTCGGTAATCGACACCGTGGCGCGCTTCGCGCACTGAAACGAGGGATAAAGAACGTGACTGCGATGCACAAGCCTTGGAGCCTGTCGGATTCATACTGGTCGTCGCTGAGCGGCGAGCACAAGGCGCTGTACGCGCTCGTGCGGCCCCAGCCCAAGGCGACATACGAAGTCGACGTCCAGTTGAGCCATGTGGAACGCTTCTTGCGCGGACAGGCCAAGGACATGATGTCGATGGGCGGCGTGTTGGAGTTGGAGCCCGACTTTCAGCGCGGCCATGTCTGGACCGACGAACAGCGCGTGAAATTCGTAGAGTCGTTGTTACGGGGCTGCGCGCCGCGATCCATCCTGTTCAATTGCCCGGGCTGGAACAGCGAGCAGGCATCCGGCGACATTGCACCTCACACATTTCAATGCATCGACGGATTGCAACGACTGACGGCAATTCGGAAATTCATTGGAGGGGAGTTTCGAGTGTTTGGCGATCTGAGTGCTGGGCAACTGAAGGGTTCGCCGTTCGATCCTTCGCATTATACGTTGAAGGTGTCCGTGTACGAATTCGCTAATCGGGTTGATCTCTTGCAGTTCTACCTCGACCTCAACTCCGGCGGTACCGTCCATGGCGCACAAGAGCTTGAGCGTGTTCGCCAACTGCGTGAGCTGGCGAATTCTTCCGTGCACGGCGATTGATATCTAGGGAAAAAGGAAAACGAGAGAGGGACATGGACCACACTGCACAAATCGACCGAGGACTGGAACTACTTGCGCTGTGCCAATCACTCCAGTCTGAAAAGGACGGCGTGGACCGACCTGCACCTTTCGCGATCGACAAGTCTAAGACGCTCGACCAATTCGCGAAGGACATCAACGCAGCCTGCACCAATATGGCTGCGCTGCGCAAGCTGATCCCCCAGATGCTTCGATTGGCCGAACTTGGCCGGAAGCTTGAATCCGACGGGAAACTTGACGTCGAATGCGGTGACGATTATTCGAGCGCTGCGCTCAATTTCGTGCTCCGAGAACACGGCCTCAAATAACCACGGGAAAATTTTCAATGACTGCACTGTTGATTCTTTCAGAAGCCCTTGGGTTGGGCGTCGACGAGCAACGATTCGTTGCTGCGATTTTGCGAGAGCGTCGAGAGGCGAAGCCCTACGCCCTAACTACGGTCTCTATGGCAGCACTCGCGAGCGTGATCGAGTCCGACCTTGAGCCAGAAGAGCGGCTAGCACCGAATGTTCAACAGATGCTTATGAATGGCGCGGAAGTGGTCCTCGCGGGCCTCCTCCGGCAGAGCCGCAGTTTGAAGATCGCCGGGGAGTCAGCAATCGCGACGTTCAGAGTGCTAGACGAGGTGCGGTATCGCAAGGGCGCTTCTGTCGTCGATGTGCGGATCGGGCAGGCATTCCTCCAGGTGCTCACCCGTGTCGCAAACGACGGTCGTGTGCCCCTCCACTGAGCAGGAAGAACTGAAGGAGTCAAAATGTTCAAAATGGTAGTGAAAGTGGCCCGCAATGGCGAACTGTTGGACGTGATGGAATCTGGGGTCACCGAGTCAGAAGGCAAACAGATGCTCGCTGCCGCGCTCGCAGATGATCGGTCGCTGCCGAACAACGGGCAAGACATGGAGGACGGCGAGGTTTGGGTAGACATGCACGACGCCGAGGGAGATATCGTCTCGAGCGAACCTGCATGTTTTCATCGTGCCGATGCTGCGGACGCGCTGCAGCTTCATTTCGGCGCGTCCTCAAGCATGGTCGCGAAGTGTCTGTCCATGCGTAACGTTGATGAGCATTACAAGGACCATCGTGCGGCTATTCGTGCCGTCCTCAAGGGTGCCCGGTAAGACAACGAAAAATGGTCATGAAAAATTTGAAGGTTGTCCCGACGAGCCTAGGCTCTAGTGCGAACTGGCTCGGATCGGGGGGCATGGCTGACAGCAACCTCGTGTGGATCTGAAGCAAGACGACTTTAAGGAGCAGTAAAAAGAGGACAACGATGGGACGTATATTGGGGCGCGTTGAGTATCGAGAGACAGAGCTGGTCCGGTACTTCATTCACGACGACACTTCTGGTTGGTCCATGCCTCCGCTTTTTATCAATTCGGCCGAAGCGTGGGACGCCTACGACAGTGGCGAGGGAAAGGCACTGCGTGAAACTGTGCCGAAACAAAGCACGCACGTCAGGGTGATTCGCAAAGTGCTTGCACACGGCCTCATTTTTGCCGTGTCCGGTGAGACTTACGGGGAGGCGGTGTTTGGGTTAGCGACGGACGATCGACTGTTGTACCCGCTCAGCACTGGAGGCGAAGAAGCTCCGATGTGCTTCTTGAAGTCTGCTGGCATTTTCCACGTTGCCGAAGAATTAGATGGCGGCTTCGATGGCTTCTACGACCATCCGCTGTGTGCGGACCGGTGGCAGTGGAGTGAGAACGATGAGCGCATTGCATTCGAGGAGCTTCATGGCAAGCCCCTTGACCTGTGTCCGCGCTGCGTCGAAGTGTTGATGACGAAGCGTA